>NZ_CP147913.1:2811000-3123333 GCF_037414475.1 Myxococcus stipitatus
CGTGGACCTGCGAGAGCACAGCGCCTCGCGGGCGTGGGTGGAGGAAGTCGCGGGCAAACTCGGAGGGCCGCATATCGTCGTCACGAACAGCGCGGGGCCGCCGCCCGGGCCCGCATCCAAGTTCGACATCATGGCGTACCAGGAGGCCGTCGATACGGTGATGCTCCCGGCCATCAACCTGGCGCTCTCATCGCTGCCGTACATGAAGGCCGGGCAGTGGGGACGGCTGTTGTTCATCACCTCGGAGACGGTGGTGCGGCCTGTCGCTCGCTTCGCCCTGTCGGGCACGGCGCGGCTGGGCATCGTCGGCTTCGCGTCCGCGCTGGTGCAGGAGTTGGGCGACTGCGGCGTCACCGTCAACGTGCTCGCCCCGGGATACACGCGCACGCCTCCCGTGGAGCGGACGGCGGGGGCGAACAGTGGCGACGTGGAGGCGGGGTTGCGGGCCATGGCCGCGCACATCCCGATGCGCAGAGTGGGGCGTCCGGAGGAGTTCGCCGCGGCGGCTGCGTTCCTCGCCAGTGAGAGGGCGTCGTTCATCACGGGCACGGTGCAGTTGGTGGATGGCGGCGCGAGCGTGGTCGGATGAGCACGTCGCGGCAGGGCAGCGAAGGCACCGCGCCGCTGGTGGTGAAGATTGGCGGCGCGGCAGGTGTGGACCTGGACAATGTCTGCGCCGACGTGGCCGAGCTGCGCCGACGTGGCGAACACGTGGTGGTGGTGAATGGAGGCTCGGAGGCGGGGGATGCGCTGCTGGCCTCGCTGGGCATGGAACGTCCCGAGGCGCTGACGGCGTCCGGCAACGTGGTGCGGCTCACGAATGAGGCCACGTTGCGGGTGCTGACCATGGCGTGGGTGGGGGATGTGAACAAGCGCGCGGTGCTGGCGCTGCTGGCTCGAGGTGTCAATGCGCTGGGGCTCTGCGGCGCGGATGGGCGGGTGCTCGTGGCCCGGCGCAGGCCCCCGTTGAAGGTCCAGGAAGGGGCGCGCACCCGCATCGACCGGGGCCACCTCGCGGGTGAAATCACGGAGGTGAATACGCGGCTGCTGCGCGTGCTGATGGAGGCGGGACAGACTCCGGTCATCTGCCCTCCAGCGGTGACGGAGGATGGGGTGTTGGTGAACGTGGATGCGGACCAGGTCGCCGCGGCCATCGCCTCCGCGCTGGGGGCTCGCGCGCTGGTGATGCTCTCCAACGTCGCGGGGCTGCTGGAGGACCCGGCCGACCCGGCCACGCTCATCCGCTCCAGCGATGACGTCGAGCGGGTCATGGGCTTCGCGAAAGGGCGCATGCGTTACAAGTTGGAGGCCGCGCGCAGGGCGCTCGTGGGTGGAGTGCCTGCTGCCTATGTCACGGCGTCGAGCACCGCCCGCCCCGTGCTGTCCGCGCTCGCGAACGAGGCCGGTACACACCTGACGGCACCTCGGAGGGTGGCCCATGCGGGCGCGTGAGCAGAGCGCGGAGCTCTTGCGGTGGATGCTGGAGCACTACAGCCCCAGTCATCACGAGGCGGCCTTCTCGCGTGCATTGGCGCAGCGACTGGAGCAACGCGGCTGGCGCGCGCACGTCGACGAAATAGGCAACACCGTGGCCAGCCTCGGTGACGGTGACACGTGCGTCGCGATGCTCGGCCACATCGACACGGTCCCTGGCGAAATACCCGTGCGAATGGAAGGCACTCGCCTGTTCGGGCGTGGCGCCGTCGACGCGAAGGGCGCACTCGCGGCGTTCATTGAAGCCGTGGAGCTGCTCGAGGACTCGGAGCGCGCCGGGAAGCGCTTCCTGCTCCTGGGTTGCGTCGAGGAGGAGGTCGCCATCACACGCGGTGCGTTCCATGCGCGCGAGCACCACCACCCCGACTTCGTCATCAATGGCGAGCCCAGCGGCGCGCACGCCATCACCGTCGGCTACAAGGGGCTGGTCCGCCTGGAGCTCGAGTACCGCGCCGCCCGTCGCCACACCGCCAGCCGTGGCTATCGCGCCCCCGCCGAGCATCTCGTCGACTCCTGGAACGCCCTGCGCCGCCGCTGCGATGAACGCAACACGGGCGCCTCCCTCTTCGAGCAGGACATCCCTGCCCTGCTCTCCTTCCACACGGGCACTGATGAAGACACCGAGTGGGCCACCGCCCAGCTCAACGTCCGCACCGGCCCCACCACCGACGTGGACACACTGGTCGCCTGCCTCGCCAGCGTCCCCGACGTCTCGGTGAAGACCGTGTCAGCCAAGCAAGCCGTCTCCACCGACGGCAACGACCTGCTCACCCGAGCCTTCAAGCAATCCATCCGCGAGCGAGGCGCACGCCCCACCCTTCGTGTGAAGGCCGGCACCTCCGACTGGAACACCGTCGCCAGCGCCTGGCCCGTGCCCACCGTCGCCTACGGCCCCGGCGATTCCTCCCTGGACCACACGCCCCACGAACACATCGAACTGCCGGAGTACGAAGAAGGCGTCACCGTGCTGGCCCGCGTGCTCGCCCTGCTCCCCACGTCATCGAACCGCGCGCGCTGAACAACACCCCACGACGCTTACGTGCTCGCGACCTCGACGCTCCGAGCCCGCCGCAGCCGAACCACCAACACCACGCCCAGGAACACCATCGCGGCACCCGCCGTCGTGGGCCGCACGCCCACCCGGTCCGCGAGCGCTCCCTGGGCCCAGACGCCGAACGAATACCCCACGTTGATCAACAACATCGCGAGGCTGCTCACCCGCCCCTGAAGCTCCCGAGGCGTGCGCTCCTGGCAGCGTGTGTTCAACCCGGCGATCAACACCAGATAGAACGCCCCCACCACGAACATCGTCCCCATCGCCACCGGCAAGGTGGGTGACAGCCAGTACACCGCCGTCACCGGCCCTATCACCAGCATGGCCGTGTCCAACACCCGCTCCCGCCCCCAGCGCGCCGACAGCGGCCCCACCATCCCCGAGGCAAGGAGCGCTCCCAGCCCCTGCATGGAGATGAGCATCGACGCCGCGGACGCCCCCGCCCCCAACACCTGGAGCGCGAACACCGGCACCAGCGCGATGAAGGGTGAGATGAAGACGGCGACCAGGAACAACCCCAGCATCGCCCCCCAAATCACCGCGTCCCCCCGCGCCATCCGCACTCCCGCGGAGAGCTGACTCCAGAAGCCCTCCTGCGCGGCGGGCCTGGCGGCATGGGGCTCGGCCTTCACCTGGGCCACCGCCAGCAACACCGCCCCGAAGGACAACGCGTTGGCCAAGAGCACCCAGGCCACGCCGCCCATGGCCAATCCCCACGCCGCCACCACCGGCCCCAGGATGCGCCCCAGGTTGAACTGCGCCGACGTGAGCGTCAGCGCGCTGTGCAGGTCCTCCTTCGGCACCAGCCCCGCGAGCAACGCGGTGAAGCCCGGCCCGGAGACCACGTGCACACAGCCATTGAGGAAGGAGATGACCGCCACCGCCTCCACGGTGAGCTTGCCGTTGAAGGCGAGCGCCGCCAGCACTCCCGCCAGCAGCGCCTGCGCCAGCGCGCACACCGCGATGTACACGCGCCGGTCGAAGCGGTCCGCCAGCGCGCCACCCAATGGCGAGAGGATGAGCGAGGGCAGATACGTGAGCGCCGCCACCCCTCCCGTCCACTCCGCGCGCCCCGTCATCTCCGTGACGAAGACCCCCAGCGCGAGCACCTCCATCCACGTGCCGACGTTGGAGACGAGCGCCCCCAACCACATGGCGACGAACTCGCGATGTCGGAAGGCGCGGAACGACGAAAGGGACGCGGTGGACGCGGAGGTCACGCTCACACGAGCTCTGATTTGGGCTGACGGGTCATCAGGTCCACCACCGCCGACTTCGCGTTCTTGCCCTCGTAGGCAATCAGGTACACCTGATGGCAGATGGGCAACTCCACGCCCGTCTTGAGCGACAAGTCCCGCGCGCTGCGCGCCGTCTTCACACCCTCGGCGACTTCCTTCATCTGCGAGAGGATGTCCTCCAGCTTGCGGCCCTTGCCCAGCTCCATGCCCACGTGACGGTTGCGGCTGAGCTCACCCGTACACGTCAGCACCAGGTCCCCCATGCCCGACAGGCCCGAGAGCGTCAGGGGATTGGCGCCCTTGCGCACCGCCAGCCGGGTGATTTCCGCCAGGCCCCGCGTGATGATGGCCGCGCGCGCGTTGTGGCCCATGCCCAGGCCGTCCGCCATGCCCGCGGCGATGGCGATGACGTTCTTCAGCGCGCCGCCGTACTGCACGCCCACCACGTCCGTGGACGTGTAGCTGCGGAACGTCTCCGTCTGCAGCGCCTTCTGGCAGCGCACCGCCACCTTGTCCCAGTGCGACGCGATGGTCACCACCGTGGGCATGCGCCGCGCCAGCTCCTTGGCGAAGCTGGGCCCCGACAGCACGGCGATGTACGGGTGGAACTCCTCCGGCAGGCAGTCCTCCAACAGCTCCGTCATCGTCAGCAGCGTCTCGTTCTCGATGCCCTTGGACACCGTGACGAGGGGCACGTGGCGCGGCAGGAAGTCCTTGGCGCGCGCCAGCACCTCGCGCGTGGCGTGGCTCGGCGTGGCCAGCACCACCAGCTCCGAGCCCACCAGCGCCTCCTCCAAGTCTCGCGTGGCGCGCACCCGGTCGGAGATGGGGATGCCCGGCAGGTACGTGGGGTTCTCATGCCGGGTGTTGATGGAGTCCACCACCGTCGGCTCACGCCCCCAGAGACGGACCTCCTCGCAGTTCACCGCCAGCACGTTCGCCAGGGCCGTACCGAAAGAGCCGGAGCCGATGACACTGCCACGCATGAAGACCTCGCTCGGGAGAGATGAAGTGATGGGCACCGTCGCGCGGACGGCCCGCGTTTCTAGAGACCGGTGACGATGCCGACCGACACCACCGGCATGAAGTCCGCGTCCACGGAGTGACCTCGGAAGTCGCCCCCCGCGGAAAGAGAGTAGGACGTTTTCTCGCTCAGCGGCATCTCGGCGCCCACGCGAATCGTCCACGCGCTGGCCGTCACCCGGTCAGGCGGCAGCCCTCCCAAGGGCGTGCGCTGGATGGGCTCCGTGTCCACCGTCAGCAGATAGCGCGTGTCCAGGAACAGCCGCCTGGAACGATGGCCGTTGAACTGGAAGGAGCCCACGATGCCCGGCATCACGTTCCAGTTGCGCCGCCCCGTCACGAAGCGCGCGCCGCGCTCCTCCAGGCTGGCCGACCGCATGAAGAAGGCGTGGCTCGCCTCCATCACCACGCCCACGCTCCAGCGAGGACCGCCGTCCAGCACGCTCCACCGCCCGCCCAGCCGGGCCTCGTTCATCAGGCCGTAGAGGCTGTCGAGCCCCAGCAACACATCGAACCGCGGCGTCACCCCCACGGCCACGCGCGCCGACAGCGTGGGGAAGCCCAGCGAGAACCCCACCGCCACCCCGCCTGCCCCCACGGTGTGGGCCCCCAGCAGGCTCACCCGGTTGTTCAGGGGAGGAGGCGGGGGCTTGGGCGCCCGGGGCTGGCGGCGAGAGGTCTTCTCTCCCGCGGGTTGCGGCTCCTCCACGGGCACGAGCGGCGGGCGGTCCGTGACCTCGGGAAGCGGCGCGACGGTGCTGCTCGGCGGGGGCTCGGAGAGGCGCCCTGGAAACTGGGTCCACGCGGCATCGTCGGGCGATTGATTCCGCCGGGGTGCCTCCACCGAGGTGGCGGAGGCGGCCCGGGACTCCCCCGGCGCGGGCGGTGGGGCCTCGGGGGCCTGAGCCCAGGCGGGCGGCCCCAACACGAGGGCGAGGGGTACCAGTAGAGAGCGGACGGGGGGCATGAACGCGCCCGCCAGCTTAGTCCACGGCGAGGGGAGGACACGAGCCAGGGCCCTCCCCCACCATCCGTGTGGCTGGCGGGCGACGGCGGGACACGGATGGGAAACGTCCCCGCGACACCGCCTCACCGGTCTACCATCCGCCCCGCGCCGGTAGCGGGCGCCCGAGGAGAGACCACCAGATGAGGGCAGGAGGAGGGCGCGCGGCGCTGTTGGTGACACTGGCCCTGGGGCTCGCGTGCCGTTCGCGCACCGCGGAGCCGGAGACGGACGCTGGCGCCGTGCGAGCCCCCGTCACCCAGGCGACACTTCCCTCGTGCGAGGTGCTGCTCCCCGCGGACGTGCGCGAGGGCATGCTGCCCGGCTTCACGATGAAGCAGGAGCGCACGTGTCCGACCTGCGGCCCGCTGTGCACCTTCCGCTCCGCGTCCGAGAAGGACGTCACCGTGTCGGTGACGTGGGACTGCCAGCCGCACTACACCCAGGCGGACCCGCACGCGCTCCTGGCGCCGTCGCTCCAGGCGGGCGGCGAGGAGATTCCCGCGCTGGGCCGCGCCGCCGCGCGCCGCTCCCCCGCGCAGGGAATGTTGCAGGTGATGGCCTGGGACGACGACACGCCCTGCGCGCTCATCGTCACGTGGCTGGGCGGAGAGCCGGAGCAGGCGCTGGACGTGGCCCGCCTCGCGCTGACCGCCACGCGTCCGGAGCTGCTCCACCCCGCGGCCCCCGCGCCTCCCGACGCGGGCACCCCGTGAGCGCGCGTCACAACGTGCGCAGGTAGTCCACCAGGTCGTCAATCTCCGCGTCCGTCAGCTCCGCCGTCGCGCCATGCGCGTTGGACTGGCGGCGGTCCACCAGCCGCCCCTTCAACGTCTTCGCGCTGCCGTCGTGCAGGTAGGGCGCCGTGCGCGCAAGCCCCAGGAGCGACGGCGTATTCAGGCCCGCCTCCCGCACGTTGCTCGCGTCCTGGAGCGCCCCCGTCGTGATGAAGGTGCCCACGTTGGCCTGCTTGTTGTTCGTGAGGTGCTCACCCTCGTGGCACGTGTCGCAGCGGGCCTTCTCGAAGACCCGCGCGCCGCGCACCTGTGACGCCGTCGGCGCGTCGCGCAGGTAGGGATTGTCCGGCTTGGGAATCACGTCGATGAAGGCGGACAGCTGCGACACCAGGATGACATCCAACGCTCCGCCGCCCATGCGGCTGGTCACCGTGGCGTCGAGGAAGTCCTTCATCGTGGGGAACTCACCGCTCCAGTGGAACGGCGCCGTCCGCGTCACGTCGCGGCCCGCGAGGCTGGGCGTCTGGCGCGGCCCATCCGGGAAGCCCCACACGTGGCCATCCTCGCGGCCATCCAGGTGACAGGACTCGCAGGACACCGACACGTCGCTGCTCGTCATCCGCGAGTCCAGCGCGGAGTAGAACAGCTTGCGGCCCACGACCTGCTGGGGCGCCAGCACGTCCCCGGCGACGATGAGCGGCGAGCCCTCCGCGCGCACGTTCGTCCTGCCTCCAGCACCGTCGTTCACCAGCATCGTCACCGAGTGGTCGAACGCGTTGTGCACGTACGCCTTGCGTCCGTCCCGCGTCAGCGCGATGCCGCTGGGGCCAGAGCCCACGCGCACCACCTGCCGCACCGAGCTGCCCCGCGGCCCCACCAGGTCATCCCCCGTGCGCCGGTGGGTGGGCAGGATGGCCACGTTGTCCGTCTCGCGGTTCACCACGAAGAGCCACTCGCCGGACGGGTCCACCACCGCGGCCGACGGGCCCTGGAGCGGGTGGCTGGACTCCATGCTGACCAGGGTGGACGGAGGGAAGTCCGGCACCTCGCCGAACGACGGGCGGCACATGTTCAGGTCATCCACCCGGGGCGAGCCGTCCTCCGTCTTGAAGGTGACGATGCCCGGCACCACCACGCCCGCGGAGTGGCACGGACCTCCGCCGCCATAGAGGGAATCACCGCTCGACGAGCCGGGCTTGGCCAAGGGGTCCTCGCGAGACCACCGCAAGGGCGCATAGGCGTGCTTGCCGTCGGGGGCCACCACCACGTCCGCCATGCCCCGGGGCTGGAAGGTGATGGGGACGCGGAAAGGAACATCGATGCCGCCGCGCCCCTCTTCGTTGGCACGCGCGTACAGGTCCGTGCCCTCGCGCTGCAAGCGCGGCTGGTGCGCGTCCGCCAGGTCCACCGTCACCAGGTCGCTGTGCCGGAACAGGCTGATGAGCGCCCGGCGTCCACCGTCCACCAGCGCGATGCCGCGCGGCTCATCCCCCACCGGCAGCTCCCAGCGCACCTCCAGCGAGCGCGTGTCCACCGCCATCAGCGTGCCGTACTCGGTGGAGTCGCGCGCGGTGCTGTTCACCACGAAGAGGGTGTCTCCCTTGGGAGAGACCGCCAGGCCCATGGGCTCCACGCCCACCGCCACCCGCGCGGCCTCCGTCCAGTCGCCCCTGCGGATGACGGACACGCTGCGCTCGCGGCGGTTGGAGACGTAGACGGTGTCGTCCGGCCCCACCACCACGCGCTCCGGCCCCGCGCCCACCCGCACCTCGCCCACCTTCTCACCCCGCGCGGTCTCCACCACCGCGAGGACGCCGTTGTCCGCGTCCGCCACGTACAGGAACGCATCATCCCGGCTGAGCGCCACCGTGCCCGAGGAGTTGCTCCACCCGCCGTCCGCCGAGCGGTCCTCACACGCCGAAAGCCCCAGCACCGCCGCCGCCACCCCGGCCAGAACGCGCCGTCTCATGAAGTCTCCTCCCGCGCTTCCCCGGCGAGAATGCCGCCCTCATCACCCGGAATGCCGCGCTGTGTCGCGCAAGGGGAACTGGCGCCCGGCCCAGGTCGCTCGCCTCCCCGCGAGCCCACCATGCTTGCACCAGCGGCCCCTGGAAGTCGATGCCCTTCCCCCACCTCCAGTGCGGGTGGCGGACAGTCGACCGGGCTCCCGGGGACGAAACGTCACGAGCGCGTTTTCCCGGGTGAGGGTAAATGAGGGAGACGTGTCGCGTTCCTCCTCCGTCATCCTCAGCTTCCGGCGCACCTTCGCGTTGCTCATCGTGCTGGTGGTGCTGCCGTCCGCGGGCCTGTCCGGCTTCGGCGTGGTGGCCATCATCAACGAGCGCGCGGCGGTGGAGAAGCGGCTGGAGTCGGCCTGGCGAGGGACGCTGGAGTCACTGTCCCAGGAGTTGCCCCGGCAGCTGGCCTCCGCCCGGCTCGAGGAGGAAGGTGGCAGGCTGAGCCTGGTGGCCACCGACGGGCGCATCCTCTCGGAGCCCCACGGCACCTTCCAGTTGGAGGGTGGACGCGCGCTCACCGAGGACCCGGCGCTGGCGGAGACGTTGAGCGCCGTGCTGCCGGAGGCCGGCTCGCTCCCGGAGACCCCCACCGTCTTCTCGCTGTCCGCGGCGGGGCGCTCCGTGGTGGTGGTGGCGCAGCGTAAGGGCAGCGTCGTGCGCGGCGTGCGGCTGTCGGTCCGGGCCCTGGAGATGTTGTTGGCCGAGCGCGTGGAGCCCCGCGCGGTGTCCAGCGAGCCGGTGCGCTTTGGCCTTCTGCCCGTGCCCCGCGAGACGGGAGAAGGGGGGCTGATGGGCAAGCTGGTGTCGGAGGTGGCGCAGGCCCGCGCCAGCGCGCTGGGGCCGCAGGTGCTGGCCGAGCACGTGTTGTCGCCGCCGCTCCAGGACTACCGGCTGGTGGTGCTGCCCACGGGCGAGGACCCCGTGGCGCGAGCCTCCACGCGCAACCGCGCGGTGTACGGCGTGCTGCTGGGTTTGTTCTACCTGACGCTGACGTTCGGCGTCGTCTACACCGGCCGCGTGCTCTACCGCGAGGCGCGGCTGTCGCGCATGAAGACGGACTTCGTGTCGCTGGTGAGCCATGAACTGCGCACGCCGCTGACGTCCATCCGCATGTTCATCGAGACGCTCGCGCTGGGAAGGCTCAAGGACCCGGCGCAGATGCAGGAAATCCTCACCATGCTGACGAAGGAGACAGAGCGGCTGTCCGTCTTCATCGAGCGCGTGCTGGACTGGTCCCGCATCGAAGGGGGCCGCAAGGTGTACCAGCGCGAGTCCATGCCCGTCTCCGACGTGGTGGACACGGCGGTGGCCGCCTTCCGCACGCAGCGCATGGACAGCAGCGTGGACCTGAAGGTCGACGTGGCCGACGCGCTGCCCCGGGTGGACGTGGACAAGGACGCGGTCGCCGGGGCCCTGCTCAACCTGCTCCAGAACGCCTACAAGTACAGCGGGCCGGAGAACCGGCGCATCGCCTTGAGCGCGCAGCGGGCGGGACGGTGGATTGACCTGTCGGTGGAAGACAATGGCGTGGGAATCGCCCCGAAGGAACGCAAGCGCATCTTCGAGCGCTTCTATCGGGTGGACAATCTGATGACCCGGACGACGGAGGGCAGTGGGCTGGGGCTGGCCATCGCCCGGAGAATCGTCGAGGCTCACGGCGGACGCATCACCGTGAAGAGCGAGCCCGGCCGCGGCAGCCGGTTCACCATCCAACTGCCGGTGCAGAAGACATGAGCGACGCGACACGGCGCATCCTGGTGGTGGAGGACGACCTGTCCATCCTCGCGGGCCTGTCCATGAACCTGCGCTTCGAAGGCTACGAAGTGCTCCAGGCCCAGGACGGACGCACGGGGCTCCAGCGCGCGCTGGATGACGCCCCGGACTTGATGGTGCTGGACCTGATGCTGCCGGAGCTCAACGGCTACGAGCTGCTCAAGGAGCTGCGCCAGCGAGGCCGGGACACCCCCGTGGTGGTGTTGTCCGCCAAGGGGATGGAGACGGACAAGATTCTGGGCCTCAACCTGGGCGCGGATGACTACGTGGTGAAGCCCTTCGGGCTCCAGGAGCTGCTGGCGCGCATCAAGGCCGTGCTGCGCCGGCGCTACCCGACACAGGGCGGCGCGCCGCCGGTGACGTTCGGCGACGTGCGGGTGGACATGAACTCGCGCACGGTGGCGCGCGCGGGGACTCCCGTGGAGCTCACCGCGCAGGAGTTCAAGCTCCTGGCGCACTTCCTCACGCATCCGGAGCGCACCTTCACCCGCGAGGAGCTCCTGTCCGGCGCGTGGGGCTACCACTACGAGGGCAGCGCGCGCACGGTGGACAACTTCATGCGCCAGCTGCGCCTCAAGTTCGAGCCGAACCCGGAGGAGCCGCGCCACTTCGTCACCGTGCGCGGCCTGGGCTACCGCTTCGAGAAGTGAACGCTCACGGACCCGCGACGCCGATGTGCCGCGAGTCCTCCAAATCAAAGGGCTTGCCGTCGAAGCGGCCGTAGCGCTCGCGCGGGGTGAAGCCCGCGGCGGTGAGGGCCGCGTCCAGCTCCTCGGGCGAGAAGTGCCGCAGCTTGAGGCGGCGGATGGGGCTGGGCGCTCCGGGCTGCTTGCGCTCGCGCAGGTGCAGGGCGAACAGGGGCCGGCGCGGCTCCAGCCCCGCGTTGGGCTCTTCGTCGTCGCGCGGCAGCACCGGCTCGCGCGGCGTGTTGAGCACGTCGTAGACGAAGGTGCCCTCCGGGGTGAGGTGGTGGCGCACCGTGGCCAGGAGCGCCTCCAGGTCATCGTTGCCGGGCATCAGCCCCAGCGCGTGCTGCGGGGCCAGCACCAGCGGGAAGCGGTCCGGCAGCCGCAGCGAGCGCAGGTCCGCGACGAGGAAGCGGGCGCGGTTGGAGACCTCCGTGGACTCCGAGGCGCGGCGCTCCTCGGCGGAGCGAATCATCACCTCCGACGGGTCCACGCCCACCGCCATGAAGCCGTGCTCGGCCAGGGCCCACACCACCCGGCCGTTGGCGGCGCCCAGGACCAACACGGGCGCGCCGTGCTCGGCCGCCTGGCGTGTGTAGAAAACAAGGTCCGGCTCCTGGCCCACCAATGACAGCGGTGTGCGACCGCGTGTGTCGTTCCCACCCATTTCCGGAAGCCACTAGCACGAATGAGGGATGATTCGGGACAGCGACTTGCCCAGACAGGGCACGGCGCTTCCCACCACCTGTCGGGGAGCGGACGGAGTCGCGCATGGAACGCCACCGAATCCTGGCATCGCCCTTGCGACTCATGGGGCCTGGACGGTTGCCCATCCAGGGTGGCCAGGCATTCGTGGGGTGAGCGGGATGACACGGAGATGGCGCTGGGCGACCGCGCTCTTCATGGCGTGTGTGATGTGGAATCTGGGGGGCTGTAGCTCCAAGTCCGCTGATGAATCTCAGCAGGACAACCCGGACATGGATGACCCGGGCCCTCCCCCCGAGACTCCCGACGCGGGCACGCCTCCCGACAGCGGCCCCGTGACGGAGCCTCCGGACGCGGGTGAACCGCCGGACGCCGGGCCTCCTCCGGACGCGGGCCCGAATCCGCGGCAGGACGTGGAGATTCCTCCCCTGCCCTCCGCACCGGGCTGGCGCTTCATGGGCGCGGACCAGGGAGGCCCCGTCACCGTGTACGGCGTGACGGCCGACGAGGGCGGCAACATCTGGGTGGCCGGCGGCGAGGAGGGGCTGTTCCTCTTGAGGCCAGGAGCGGAGCGCTTCGAGCGCTTCGGCATGGAGCACGGCCTGCGTCCGTACGGCTACATGCCGGACGGCAGCGCGCCTCCGGGCATCAAGTACCTGAAGGTCATCTCCGTGGCGGGCGCCAAGGCGGGCACCGTCTTCGTGGGCTACGAGGGCATGCCCGGCACGGGCTCCGAGCACTGCGAGAACAACTGGGACGGGCCGAGCCCGGACCCCGCCCGCTACAAGAGCGGCGACGCGGACCGGGTGACGCTGCGCAAGGACGGCACCCTGAACGTGGTGCACTACGACATCTTCTCCGGCCCCGACGTGGTGGCGGCCGAGAAGCGCGGGCGCGAGAAGATCTGCAACATCCTGCGCATCCGCTACGACAAGAACGGCGTGGGCCGGGGCAAGCCCAGCGTGTGGTTCGGCGGCAACCACGGCTTCGCTCGAGGAGACGCGACATTCTCCGGCGCGCCCATGTGCAACGGCCAGCTCAACTGCTCCGGCGTCTTCGAGCACGTCCACCCCCACGTCAACGCGCTGGACGCGCGGGGCAACGTGATTCTGCTGACGGACGCGTACTACGGCGTCGCGGTGGACCCGAGCGGCGATGTCTGGTTCGGCGGCTCGGACCGCACCACGCGCTTCCGCTACGGCACCACGGGCGGGAACTTCTGGCACGCGCAGACAGGCTCGGAGGCGGACAGCGACAACAAGCGGGACCTGTGGCCGGACGCCAAGCCGGAGTACTCGAAGCCGAGTGAGCGGGTGCCGGACAACATCTCCGGCGCGGTGGTGGCGGGCGACGGCAGCGTGTGGCTGAGCTCGTTCAGCAACGGGCTGGTGCACCTGGATTCCGGCGGCCAGGTGCTGCGCCGGATTGGCTCCGGCTCCGGGCTGGTGGACCGGCACCTGTCCGCCCTGGGGCTGGACCCTCGGGACGGGAGCCTCTGGGCCGGCGCGTCGTGGGGCGGTGGCATCTCCCGGCTGAAGGGCGGCGACTTCACGACCTTCGGCCTGCCGGAGTTCGGCCGCAAGTACGGCATGTCGCGCATCAGCGACATCCAGGCCGACGGCGCCGGTGACGACCGGCGGATGCTGGTGGCCTTCATGGGCTACCGCGACACCGCCACCCAGAAGTGGGTGGCGGGCGCCATCGGCATCTACGAAGGCGAGTAGCACCGGGGCCTGGGCGGCCGTCCTCGCTCGAGAGGGGACGGCCGCCGTCGCGCTTCACGCGCGCGGCCCGCCTACTTCTTCGGCAGCTCGCGGTACTTCTCGAACAGGGCCTGCTGCCGGGTGACGAGCGGCACCTGCCGTCCGGCCAGCCACATGCCCAACGGGCGCGCGGTGGAGTCCAGCGGGTCGCCGTTCCACAGCACCACGTCCGCCACCGCGCCCGGCACAAGCTTGCCCACCGGCAGGCCGAACGCCTCCGCGACGTTGGACGTCATCGCGCGCATCGCCTCGGTGTGGGGCAGGCCCCAGGCCACCGCGTTGCCCGCCTCCTGCGGGAGCGTGCGCACCAGGCCATGGTCCCCCATGATGGAGAAGAGGACCTTCACGCCCGCCTGGCTCAAGAGCGCCGCTGCGTCCGAGCGGCTGTTGAGCCGGTCGAAGTCCGCGGGCAGGTTCTGCGTGGGCTGCACAATCACGGGCACCTTCGCCGCCGCCAGCTCCCGCGCCACCATCCACGCCTCACCGCCTCCGGCGATGATGAGCTTGAGGTTGTACTCGTGCGCCAACCCCAGCGCCGCGCGGAGGTCCGAGGCGCGGTCCGCATGCACCACCACCGGCAGCGCGCCCGCGAGCACCGGCTGGAGCGCCTCCAAATCCAGGCGGCTCACGGACAGGTCGCGCATGCGCCGCTGCTCGAAGTCGCCCTTGCGGCGGCCGTAGTCGCGCGCGTCGGCCAGGATCTCCCGCAGCCGCTCCAGCACCAGCGCCCGCGAGCCCGACACCGCGTCGCGCCCGGCGATGCCCAGGTTGAAGTGCATGGCCAGCGACGCGCGGCGCACCGAGCCGTCCATCGCCAGCAGCGCGCTCTGCCCGGACACCAACCCGCCCCGCTGATGCGTCAGCACGCTGGTGACACCTCCCAGCCGCGCGACGGGGAGCACCACCGACGCCGGGTTGATTCCGTCCGAGGACATGAGCGCCGCGCGCACGTCCCGCTTCGCCGCGTCCCCGCGCAGGCCGTCGTCCTGGGTCGACTCCTCGGCGCTCACCTCCACCAACCCCAGCACGGTGAGCGAGTCCACGAAGCCCGGCGTCAACAGCCGCCCCCTCCCCTCCACCACCCGGCACGCCGGAGGCAGCGCGCCGCCTCCGTCCGCCTGGATGCTGGCGACCTTGCCGTTCTCCAGCACCACGGTGGCGCCCTTCAGCCACTCGGTTCCCGTGAAGGCCGTCACGCCGCGGAACACCGTGCACGCATCGGCGGCCAGGGCAATCCGCTCCGCGCACGCGCGGTCCTTCGTCACGTCGCAGCGCTCGCTCAGGCCCAGGTCCGCCAGCGATGGCACCGGAGCGGGCGCGGCCACCAGCTTCGCCGCGTTCGCCGCCGTGTCGCCCACCTCGAAGTCGCTCACGTCCGCGGCGCCCCGGCTGGCGTCGAACGTCACCACGCCGTCCGCCCACACCCGCTGCGCCCGCGCGTAGACGCTCAACGGGTGGTTCTTCCACAGCACCACGTCCGCCATCTTCCCCGGCTCCAGCGAGCCCGTGGCGCCCTCCACGCCCATCACCCACGCGGCGTTCAGCGTCACCCAGCGCAGCGCCTCGTCCTCGGGGATGGGGATGCCCGACTCGCGCGCCCGCCACATCGCCTTGCCGGCCTCCTGGTTCAACCGCTGGATGCCCAGCGCGGAGTCGGAGTGAATCACCGTCTTTCCACCCGCCTGGGAGATGAGGCCCGCGCTCTCCGGGATTCCATCCCACGCCTCCAGCTTGAAGCCCCACCAGTCCGCCCACGTCGCCACGGCCACGTTCTTCGCGGCCAGGCTGTCGCGGACCTTGTACGCCTCCAGCGCGTGGTGGAAGGCGCGAATGGAGTAGCCCGCCTCCGCCGCCACCTGGAGCATCACCTCCATCTCATCCGCGCGGTAGCAGTGGTTCTGCACCAGGATGTTGCCGCGCAGCACCTCCGCCAGCGTCTCCAGCTTCAAGTCGCGCATGGGCGCGGGCCCCGCCTCGTCCGGGCTCTTCTCGTGCTTCTTCGCCCACTCGTCCTGCTTGGCCATGTACTCGCGGGCCTGGGCGAAGGCCTGCCGGTAGCCGGCCACGTTGGCCATGCGGGTGGAGGGGGCCGACTTGCGGTCCACGCCGTAGACGCGGCGCGGGTTCTCGCCGCACGCCATCTTCAGGGAGTCCTTCGCGCCCGGAAAGCGCATCTCCGCCGCCGAGCGCCCGAAGTGCAGCTTCACCGGGAAGCCCCGGCCACCCACCAGGTTGGCACTGCCCGGCAGCACCAGCAGGGAGGTGATGCCTCCGGCCGCGGCGCGCTGGAGCCCGGGGTCCTGAGGCCAGAAGGAGTGCTCGGCGGAGACCTCGGCCGTCACCGGCGCGGTGGCCTCGTTGCCGTCGTCGTTGGAGAACGACGCGGGGCTGGCGTAGACGCCCAGATGACTGTGCGCGTCGATGATGCCGGGGGTGACGTACAGCCCGGTGCCGTCCACCTCCTCCGCGCCCGGGGGGGTCGCCACGTCCGCGCTGCGCCCCACCGCCGTCAGCTTGCCGTCCACCCAGGCCACCGCGCCGTCCTCGATGGCGGGCCCCGTGGCGGGCATCACCGTGGCGTGGCGCACCACCACCGCGCGAGGCTGTTTCCAGACGCGCGTCGGGGCAGGAGGCACCGCCGCCGCGGGGGCGGCGGGAGAGGGAGTCCTGGGAACCGTGGCGCAAGCAGAGGCCAGCAACAGAAGCAAGGAAGGGGTTCGCATAGGGGGCGTCCGTCGTATCACGCCCCCGTGGGGCTCCAACCATGCCCGGCCGCCCAGAGGGCGGGCACGCTCCCGGCGTACAGGAAATCACCTCGCGACAAGAAGCCGTCTAGAATCCCCACCCGGTCATGCCCCCTCTCCCCCCCGCCCCCATCCCCTCGCACACGGTCATCAACGCACGAGGGCAGGGTGAGCGACTCTCCGCGCAACAGTTCCACCTCGTCCTGTTGGACACCGAGCGCGCCGGCACCGTCTTCCCCCTCGCCAACGAAGCGCTGCGCGTGGGCAAGGCGCCAGACAACGACGTCGTCATCGACCACCCCACGGTGAGCCGCAATCACCTGATGGTGCGCCGCCAGGGCGACCGCTTCCTCGTCCAGGACCTGGGCTCCACCAACGGCACCTTCCTGGACGGAGCGCAGGTGCGCGAGGCGTACCTGCGCCCGGGCGCGCTGCTCGAGGTGGGCGACGTGAGGCTGCGCTTCAGTCCGCAGCTGGCCCCCGTCCAGGTGGAGCCGCTGGTGGAGGACCGGCTCGGAGACCTGGTGGGCCGCAGCCTGCCCATGCGGCAGATTTTCGCGCTGCTCCAGCGCATCGCCCCCACCGACTCCACGCTGCTGCTCGTCGGTGAGACGGGCTCCGGCAAGGGAGCCGCCGCCAAGGCCATCCACAAGCTCAGCCCGCGCGCGCCCGGCCCGCTGGTCGTCTTCGACTGCGCCAGCGTCTCCGACTCCCTCATCGAGAGCGAGCTGTTCGGCCATGAGAAGGGCGCCTTCACCGGCGCCGTCAGCCAACGCATCGGGTGCCTGGAGCGCGCCAACGGCGGCACGCTCTTCCTCGACGAAATCGACGACCTGGCGCTGGACCTCCAGCCCAAGCTCCTGCGAGCCATCGAAGACCGCGAGTTCCGCAGGCTGGGCGCGTCCACCGCCATCTCGTTCGACGCGCGCATCGTCGTCGCCAGCAAGAAGGACCTGTGGGCGGAGACCCAGGCGGGCCGCTTCCGCGAGGACCTCTACTTCCGCCTCTCCGTCTTCACCGTCAGCCTGCCGCCCCTGAGAGACCGCAAGGAGGACATCCCCCTCCTGGTGGACGCCTTCGCGGGCGAGGGCCTGTGGCTGCGGCTGCCGGAGAAGATTCGCGAGCAGTTCACCGGCCACACCTGGCCGGGCAACGTGCGCGAGCTGCGCAACGCGCTCGAGCGCGCGCGGCACATGGTGGACATCCCGGAGCTCGCCGGGGACGCGCTCCTGCGCGAGTTCACCCGCGAGCCCCCCGCCCCCGCCGGCGACTTCCTCCCCGCCGAGTTCACCGGCCCCTTCAAGGTCTGCAAGGACGAGCTCATCCGCGCCTTCGAGCGCGAGTACCTCACGCGCCTGTTGGGCCGCGCCAAGGGCAACATCGCCCGCGCCGCCCGCGAGGCGGAACTGGACCGCAAGCACCTCTACTCGCTGCTGCACAAGTACGGCCTCGTGCAGAGCGAGAGCGACTGAGCCTCACCGCGCCAGCGCACACGCCGGGTCCAACAGCTCCGGCCGGTACTCGAAGTGCATCGTGTCGTAGTGGTACCAGCGCCCGCCCCAGATGAAGCCCTCCGCCTCGAAGGCGTCCACCAGCGCCTGGGGCACGGCGTTGCTCCAGCGCACCGGCGAGCGGGGCCGCTGCCATTCCCAGTAGTGGGAGCGCGCGGTGTTCAGGTCCAGGGAGACGCCGTAGGAGTGGGCGCTGCGGCGGTTCGTGTTCGCGATGGTGCGCCAGGCGAACGTGCCGCCCACCCCGCGCAGGAAGGGCCTGAGCGAGGCGTCCTTCTCCACCAGGGACTCCAACCGCGCGGCGACCCGCTGGAAGGCGGGCAACACCTTGCGGTGCACCTGGAGCTTCTGGCCGAAGAACACCCAGGGCACCACGTCCACCTTCTCCCGCGAGGCGCCGTACATGGCCTCGAACAGCGGCTCGAAGCGAATGCGCCCGGGGTCGTCATCCTCTTGGGTGACGGGGGTGATGGGGCCCGTGCGGTAGGGAATGGAGAGGGTGTCCTCCAGGTCCGGCGCCTCCAACGTCCGCGCGAAGGACTTCGCCTGTCCGTCGTCGAAAGCGAAGACACGTCCGTCCGGCAGGGCGACGCCCCAGCCTGAGTCGAGGCGCACGGGTGTCAGCACCGGATACCACTTCGCCAGGCACCCCAACGCGGCGGGAGGCGCGGGTGTCGGCTGGCTTGCACTCCGCGAGGCCGCGTCCTCGGGCACGGGCTGCGCCGCGAGCACCGGCGCCGAGAGGGAGAGCAGCCCCAGGGCACTGGCCCGCACGAGGAGACAAAGAGAAGTCACGCGTGCATCCTCGCATCTCGGGGACGTGGGCATCACGGGAACCAACAAAGGCACACAAACACGGTGTGCGTGGGAAATCCTCCGTGGCATGGTGGGCGCGCCTTCGCAGTCCTTCCATCCCCCCGAGGAGGATTCACGATGAAGCGTCCGTCTCCCTGGCTCGCCGTGCTGTGCGCTGGTTTCATCTCGATGCACGCGACCGGGTGCTTCGGCAGTTTCAAACTCACCCAGAAAATCTGGACCTGGAACAAGAACATCTCGGATGAGAAGTTCGTGCAGTGGCTGATGTTCCTCGTGCTCATCATCGTGCCTGTGTATGAGCTGGGCACGCTCATCGACGCGCTGGTCATCAACAGCATCGAGTTCTGGAGCGGGAAGAACCCGGTGTCGAGCACGGGCAGCTCCGACATCAACACGCGCATCGTCCGCCTGGGGGCCCATGAGGAGCTGCGCATGACGAAGGACCCCGAGACGGGCGTCATGACGCTGGTGCTCGAGCGCGAGGGCGAAGAGCCCGTCATCCGCCACTTCGAGCCGCTGCAGGACGGCATGGTCGTGCGTGATGACGCGGGTGTGCCCATGGTCCGCGCCGAGGGCACGGCGGACGGCGGCGTCGCGGTGACGGACGCGGCCGGTCTCACCCGGACGGTGCATGGCAAAGAGGCCCTCGCGCTGGCGCGTCGCATCTACGAGGAGGGTGGCGCCATCGCGCTCGCCCGGCACGCGGTGCTCCAGTCCTCCATGCCGCAAGGGCTGGCCCTCAACACCTGCAACGCGCGGTAGCCAGCACCACGACGCGGCGACGTCCGAGAGCCTCCGGGCGCCGCCGCGTGGGCCGTGCGACTACGGGACGACGACGCTCCCATCGAGCGGCTCGCCCTCCTCCGGCCCGAAGCCCGCATCCCTGGCCTCGGAAGAGAACGTCCCCTCCAGGCTCCGGCCCGCGCCGTAGCCGTCGCCCTTCTTGAAGGACATGGAGAAGTCCCCGCGCGTGTGCTCGCCGGGCTTGCCTCCGGACTCCAGTTGCAAGTCGCCCTTCTCCACGGGCGCGAAGACGCGCGCGGGCTCACCCGCGTTGAGGTGCACCACGGTGGCGCGCGCCAGGCCCGAGGGCGTGGTCCCCGCCAGGTTCACCTTCGAGCCCGGCCGCAAGTCCAACCCTTCCGTGGACACGGTGAGCCGCACCACCAGGTCCACGTCCAGGTCGTTGTTGCGGAAGTAGCTCACCTGGAGCGCCTCCGCGTTGCGGAGAATCTCCACGCGGGACACCTCCAGCGGGAACAGCTCCGACACGCTGCCGGACAATGAATTGTCCGGACGGCTGCACGCCAACATGCCGGCGGCTGAGACCAGTCCCGCCAGCGTCAGCGCCGCCAGGGCGCGGACCGGCTTCTTCATTTCTCCACCGCCAGGTGCAGGACGCCCTTCTTGCTGAGCGCCGCCACCGGGGTGCGGTAGAGGACGACGCGCTTGCCGTTGGACAGGAACGCCAGCTTGGGCGACCAGCCGCCCTCCTCGTCCACCACCGTCTCACGCCAGTTGCCGCCGATGCGCGTGCTGATGACGAGCTTGTCCTCGTTCGGGTTGCAGCTCGTGTCGTTGCGGCCCGGCTCGCGCGAGCAGAAGTAGTGCGCGATGGACGGCTCGTGGTGCACGGGGTCGAACGCGAGCGACGGATACCAGCCGCCCGTGCCGTTGCCGAACACGGGGTCCGGCGTGGACCACTCGCCCGTCGTGGTGCAACTGGTGGCATTGGGGCTGGGGCAATCCATGTACAAGAGCACGTCGCCGCGCGAGGAGCCGCGGTTCTGCACGGCGATGCCGAAGCCCTCTTGCGAGTCGTAGGCCATGGAAGGGCCCAGCTGCGTGTTGGCGACGCTGGACTCCGTCACGACCTCTACCGGCCGAGACCACGTCGCGCCATCCGCGTTGCGGCGCTGGAAGAGCACACCGCCGCCCGTCGCCTGCGCGCCCTTCTTCGTCCGGTCATGCACCAGCGCGGGCTGGGCCCCGGCGGGGATGAGTGAAAGGTGGCCGCCAAAACCATCCTTCCCGTCGCCGGAGAAGGCCACCATCCGGAACGCCCAGTTCGTGGGCCCACCGCTGGCCAGCTCCAGGTCCGCCGCCGCCCAGTCCTGGCCCTCGAAGTTCGCGTTGTGCCCATCCCGGTACGCGATGAGCGCCTTGCCATCCACGAACAGGAGCGAGGTGTTGAGGCCCACGAGGAAGCCCGAGTCGGCCACGATGTTGCCGATGGCCGCCGCGTTGGACATCCGGGCGACCACCTGCTGGGACCACGTCCCCGACGCGGACCGGTAGGAGATCGCCACGTCGCTCTGGAGCCAGTACGTGGAGTCGTCCCGGCCTCCGCCCAGGTACGTCACCGCCGGCTGTCCATCCGGGCCAAAGGCCACGGACACGCCGAACACGCGCTGCACGGTGACCACCTTCTCCACCGGCCCCAGCACCCCGCCGTTGAACTCGCGATAGCGCAAATCGTAGTTCACCTCGCTGCCCGTCGACGTGCCGGTGTCCACGAAGTACGCCATGCCGATGCGGTCATCCGGCCCCACGGCCATGGCGATGTTGGAGATGGGGTTGAACTCGCTCTTGTCGGCATCCACCTCCAGCTTGGTGAAGCTGCTCGTCGAGGGGTTGCCTCCACCATCCGGATTCCCCACGTCGGGATTCTCGGGCTTGTCCTTCCCGCACCCCAAAGCCATCACCAATCCCAGTGCCCAGGCTTGCCGTTTCATCTGCGTCTCCTTGCGTTTTCGGCCGTGCACATCGTTGTGTTCATCCTATGCCACCCGCTCACCCGAGGAAGCAGGCAGGCCATTCATCCCATCGCGGCGAAACACCGGGCGCTGGGTTACGCTCGCGCACCTATGCCCCGTGCGCGTTCTCCTCACCGCCGGCTGTCGCGGCGCTCGTTCATCCATCGGCTGTCGTTCCTGGGTGGAAGTGTCGTGCTGCTCGGGCCGCTGGCCTGCAAGCGCTCCTCTTCCGAGGACACGCCCCCACCCGCGAAGGACACGGGCCCCTTGGGCGCCGCCTCCGGCGGACGTGAGACACGCACCTTCTCCACCTTCGAATACGCGGTGGTCTCCGCGGCCGTCGAACGCATCCTCCCCAAGGACGAAGACCCGGGCGCGCTCGACGCCGACGTGCCGGTCTACATCGACCGCATCCTCACGACACCGGAGATGAAGCCCATCCGCGACGACTTCCTGGAGGGGCTCGCCGCGCTGGAGCGCCGCTCGCAGCGGATGTTCCAGAAGGGCTTCTCCACGCTCACCGCCGCGCAGCAGGACGAGCTGCTCACGCTCTTCAAGGACAGCAAGGCTGGCAGCGGCGAGGCGCACTTCATGGAGCTGCTCACCGTGCTCACGCTGGAGGGTTACCTCGGGGACCCGTCCTACGGCGGCAACAAGGGCAAGGTGGGCTGGAGGCTGATGGGCTTCGACACCGTGGGCACTGTCGCCATGGCGCCCCCGCAGGACTACGACGGGCCGAAGTGCTTGCGCGAGTGCGGGGTTCACAAGTGAGCCTGCCCGAGGTCGACATCTGCATCATTGGCAGCGGCGCCGGAGGAGCCCCCATGGCGCTGGAGCTGGGCCGCGCGGGCTTCAAGGTCGTGGTCCTGGAGAAGGGCCCGCACTACCGGCCACAGGACTTCGTCCACGACGAAATCCTCAACAGCCGCCGCAACTTCTTCATGCCGTTGCCGTGGGAGGAGCCGCACCTGGTGCGCAAGGGCGTCCAGGGCAAGTATGAGCGCAGCTCGGCGGCGTGGACCGCCAACTGCGTGGGCGGCGGCACCGTCCACATGAGCGGCTTCTTCTACCGACTCAAGCCCGTGGACTTCCGGCTGCGCACCACGCTGGGAGAAGTGCCTGGCAGCACGCTGGCGGACTGGCCCATCTCCTACGAAGACCTGGCGCCGTTCTACGACCAGGCCGAGGTGGAGCTGGGCGTCTCCGGTCAGGCCGTCGCCCACCCCTTCGCCGAGCCACGCAGCGGCCCCTACCCGCTGCCCCCGCTGGACGTGCACCCGGTGGCGGCGGAAATCGACAAGACGTGCCAGGCCATGGGCTGGCACTCGCTGCCCACCGCGCGAGGCATCATCAGCCGCCCGTACCGGGGCCGCGCGCCGTGCGCGTACTGCGCGCTGTGTGGAAGCTACGGCTGCGAGATGGGCGCCAAGAGCGGCACCAACGCCAGCCTCATCCCCGCGGCGGTGGCCACCGGCAACGTGCGGGTACGCCCCGGCTGCATGGCGCGCACGGTGGAGGTGGACCGCAAGGGCCGCGCGCGGAGCGTCACCTACGTGGACGCGGACGGCGTCACCCAGGAGCAGCCCGCGAAGGTCATCGTCGTGTCCTGCACGGCGGTGGAGAGCGCGCGGCTGCTGCTCAACTCCACCTCCACCCGCTTCCCGCGAGGGCTTGCCAACGGCAGCGGGCTGGTGGGGCGCAACCTCACCTTCAGCTCCTTCGGCGAGTCCCAGGCCAGCTTCAAGCTGTCGAAGCAGGCCGAGAAGCGCCCCTGGCTCAAGGACCCCAGCCCCTTCGTCAATCGCAGCATCCAGGACTTCTACCTGATGCCCGACGCACGCTTCGGCTTCCGCAAGGGCGGCACGCTGGGCTTCATGTGGACCCATCCCAATCCCATCAACGCGGCGCTGGGGCTGGCGGGCCAGGGCGCTTCCGCCGTCTTCGGCAAGGCGTTGAAGGACCGGATGCGGGACTACCGCGACTCGCGCATCCTCCAGTTCGAGGTCTACGCGGAGTTCCTCCCCACGCCCGGCAGCTACGTGAGCGTGGAGGGCTCCGTGAAGGACAAGTATGGGATTCCCGTGGCCGCCATCACCGTGGACCGGCACCCCATGGACCTGGCCGCCACGCGCTTCCTCGTCGAGCGCGGCGAGGAGGTGCTGCTGCGGCTGGAGCCCGATGAACTCAAGCGCACCAACACCTCCGGCGAGACGACCATCCTCCAGCACGGCACCTGCCGCTTCGGCGACGACGACGCCACGTCCGTGCTGGACAGGAATTGCCGCGCGCACGAGGTGCCCAACCTCTACGTCGTCGACGGCAGCTTCATGCCCACCGGCGGGAGCGTGCCCTCCACGCTCACCATCACCGCCAACAGCTTCCGGGTGGCAAGCCATCTGGTCCGCTCGCTGAAGCAAGGCGCCGCCTCGGGAGGTTAGCGATTGCGCAGGGGCGTGATGTCCACCTTCACGGCGTAGCGCCCCTGCATGTCGGACTCGAACTCGATGAGGTGGTCTCCCACGCCGGTGAGCTCCGCCTCGCGAGTGAAGATGCTGAACTTCTCCATCGCATCCAGCACCGCGCGCCCGTCCACCGCCTGACGCGTGCGCGCCCGGCAGCCCTCCTCGTGGAAGATGACCACCGTCTCCTCGCCCGCCGCGGTGACCTCGTCCACGTAGAAGCTCAGCTTGATGTGTGACGCCTCCGGCACCTGGACGATGAACTGGCTGCGCCCCGGGAAGCGGCCCTCTGAATAGCCTTCCGCGCCCAGGATGCAGCCCGCCACCCGGCCACACACCGGCCAGGCTTCATCACAAGCATCCTTCACACGCGGACCGATGAAGTCGTCGCGCGTGTCTCCGCAGCCCACCGCGAACAACGTGAGCAGGAAAACGCCGGCGCACTGGGCGTAACGACAGAACACTGTTACAACATTCATCATCATCGACCCTCTAGCGAGGAGTGAACGTCCATGCGACTGCACACCCCGTGGCTCCCTATTCTCTTCTTCTCGCTCGCCGCTTGCGGCGACAGCGCCGAGGAACTCCCCAAGGCCCCACAGCTCATCTCGGACCGCGACGAGATGGGTTTCGACACCGAGCACAACTCCGGCACGTACGTGGGAACCACTGGCTTCAACTCCTTGCAGGTGTCGAACCAGGGACAGGATACGCTGGAAGTCTCCAACGTCACCCTCTCCGGACCGAGCGTCTTCACCATGAAGGTCTCACAGGACGGGACGGACCGCTCGCCTGGAGATGCCTTTCAGGTGGCCTCGAAGAAGCGGTTCTTCGTCCAGGTCAGCTTCAGGCCCGCGGAAGCCAAGAACTATCAGGGCACCCTCACCATCCGCTCCAACGCGGCCAACGCCGCCGAGAAGGTCATCATCCTCAACGGCAAGGGCATCCAGCCGCCCAACCAGTAGCCTCCCCGAGCGGCTGTCCCGGTGGTGAAAAGCGGCGCTCCTCCCGGGGCGCCGCTTTTGTGTTTCAGGACTTCGAAACAATCCCACACATCCAGGAAGGCCCAGCTCCGAATGGCCATACATCCGGAGCCGCCCGCGACGCTCAGGGCTGACGGGTGAACGCGCAGCCCCCCGTCAGCGGGGCCACCCCACCATCCGGCGTGCCCGCGTCATCCAACCCCGGGCATGAGACGACGGTGCCGCCGTCGCGCGAGTACGAGGAGGGGTACGGGCCATAGCCGGTGCGCAGCGTGTACGTCACGTCCTCGTAGGACAGACGCTCGGACGCGGACACCTCCACGCGCATCTTCCCGCCCCGCATGAAGCGCCGCTCCAGGCAGCCACACGCGTAGGGGGCCAGGGTGACGACGGTGGAGCCGGGCCGCTCCTCCAGCGTGTACTGGGGCTGCAGGCTGCTCAGCGGGTCCGTCAGCCGCGTGTGCCAGGCCCGCAGCGCGTCCGAGCGGTAGCCCAGCGTCAGCAATTGATTGCGGCTGCCCACCCGCACGGCGGCGCAGCCCGGGATGCCCGCGTCCTGCACGCCGCCATCCGCGCCGGTGGCGTCGCCATCACAGAAGGTCAGGTCCAGCGCGAGGCCATGGGGCGTCCCGCCATCCATCTGCTTCTGCACCTCCCACTGCACCAGCCACGCCCGGTCTTCGGGGGCCTCCACGGTGGGGAGCGTGAACAGGTACGAGTCCACGTCGGACGGCACCGCGTCGTAGTCCGTGGGGCCGCGCACGCCCAGGCCGTTGACCCGGTCATTGCCGTTGCGCAGGCGCCCGTAGCCATGGGACAGCCGGCCCGACACGGAGTACTCCGCGGTGTCCGGGGGCGCGGGATGTGTCGTCGCGCTCGCCAGGGCCTTGGTCACCATCTGCTCGGTGGGCTGGCCGGCGTAACGGCTGACCTCGTCGGCGTCCTCCGCCTCCCACGTCACGTCCAGTTGGTAGTCCTTGTCATCCGCCCACTTGGTGCCGTCCGTCTGGACGTTGAAGAAGTACGTCACCTGCGCCGCGTGCGGCGGCACCGGGAGCACGCCCTGGAAGTTGCTCAGGTTCGTGAAGCGGGGGTTGTCCGTCGTCTCCTCGCGCAGCGACTGCAGGCACAGGGACGTGGGCTGCTCCCGGCCCTGGCAGAGCCCCTCCACCAGCGAGACGATGTCCGGGCTCTCCGAATAGCCCTTGGGGCACACCTCGGGCTTGGTGATGCAGTTGGTTCGCCACTCGTCCAGGTTCGCGCCCGTCGTCACCGGGGTGAGCACCAGCACCTGCCGGTCCGGATTGCCGGGCAGCGGCGGATAGCGGCCTCCCGTCGCCAGCGGCGTCAGCCGGTAGCGCAGCCGCGTGGGCACGTTGCTGGTCGGCAGATTCACGCCGTACCAGTCCTGGTCCCCCATGTGGCCCAGCCGACCCTTGAAGGACGTGGAGGACGCGGGAGACGGCGACGCCAGGCCCCGCAGCTCCGCGTAGCTCACCGAGTCGTTGGGCTGCGCCTTGTTGTCATTGGGGTCCTGCTCCGACAGGACGCGCACGTCCACGTTGTAGGCCTGGCGCACGTCGCCCTGTGACAGCTCCGAGCCGGAGCTGCCCCGGTAGCCCTGCACCACCAGCATCCACTTGCCGGGGAACTTCACCTTGCGCGCCGTCGCCAGCACGCCGGGCCGCGTCCCAGGGCGCACATCGCCCTCGTCCTCTTTCTCCTCCTTGGTGGC
The DNA here is from genome assembly GCF_037414475.1 of Myxococcus stipitatus. Next base: position 2,837,499 of record NZ_CP147913.1, read on the forward strand.
GAAGCCGGGGCGCAGCAGCTTGTAGGACAGGCGCCAGTTGGGCACGTAGCCCTGGTCCGGCGCGGTGACGCTGACATACGCCACCTCCCCTTCCGCCATGTCGAAGGTGAAGCGGTCCACGTCGTTGTCCGTGGCCAGAAAACCCGACGCGGTGCCCGTGCGCGCCCCCGCCGCTCCCGTCAACGCGATGGGCGTGGCGGCGGCGATGGCGTCGTTGGGCTCGTTCGAGTCCGGGTTCTCGGAGACTTGAATCACCAGCCGGTAGGGATTGCGCGCGTCGAACTTGGGCTGCGAGGCCACCGTCGGCGCGTCCTGCACCAGCACGAGCAGCGTCTTGCCCTTGAGGTCGTCGCGCAGCGGAATCACCATGTCCACCGGCTTGGGCGCGCCCTGGCCGTGCTTGTCCTCCTTCTTCGCCAGCGAGTTCTCTCCGCCACCGGCCACCGGCTCCAGCACGGAGACGGAGAGCTGCACGGCGGTGCTCGCGGCCAGGTAGGCGCCGTTGACGTTGAGCAGCGTGCGCGCGCTGGTGTTGGCGGGCAGGACAATCCGGTACCAGTCCTGGTCCCCCTCGCGAGTCTCCCCCTCGCGGACGAGGAAGCGCTCCAGGGGCTCTCCAGGCTTGAGCTCACACTCGGCAAGCGTCAGCGCCTCCTCGCGGCTGTTGCAGACGTCGGTCACCGTGGAGGTGCCCGCGTCTTCCTTGCCACCGCCCCCGGAGGAGCAGGCGGTGAGGGCGAGCAGCGCGAGCGACAGCAGTTGGACTTGGGTCTTCATGGCAGCGTCGATTCTCACGGCGTCGGAGGCACCACATCAGGGCGGCCAGGGCAGCCATCGATGAAGTCCTCGGGAGTCACTCGAACCACACCATCCGCGGGGGACTTGATGCCTCCCACCGGATAGCGCACGGAGTCCACGCGGAAGGTGCGCACCATGGTGCGCGCGGTCGGGTCATCCGCGGGCACCATGGCCACGGACAGGACCACGTTGTTGAAGCCCGCGCCCCGCGTGACGACACCCGCGTCGTTCGCGGCGCCGACGGTGGGCGCCAGGAGCACGTTGTCCACGCGCACCGTGTAGCACTGGCGGCCCTGCTCATCCGGCGGGCCATCCGCCTCGAAGAAGTACCGGTAGCCCTCCGCCGCCAGGCGCGCGGTGTCCACCTCCAGCGGGCGGGTGTGCAGGCGCAGCTCCGCGCGGCTCGTCAGCCCGTCGTTGTCCGGGTCCTCGTCCAAATCGTTGCTCGCGCCCTGCGTGCCGCCGCGCCACTCGATGCCGTCCGGCACGCCGTCGCGGTCGCTGTCGGCCAGCGTGGAGTTGGTGCCGATGAACTGCTCGTCGCAGTCGAGCAACCCGTCGCAGTCGGAGTCCTGGTCCCTCAGGAGCGGAGGGCAGCCCTTGTCCAGCCCGCCACCGTCCGGGTCCGCCACCTGCGTCGGGTTGAAGTCCACGCCGCGGTCGCGGAAGTAGACCTCCACGCCGTCGCTGAAGCCGTCACCGTCCGTGTCCACCTTGTTCGGGTCGGTGCCCACCTCCGCCTCGCGCGCGTCCGTCAGGCCATCCCCATCCGTGTCCGCCTCGTCGAACGGACTGCCCGGCGGCGCGGAGAAGTTGGACGCCACCACTTCCTTCACGATGAAGGTGCGCCGCACCTGGCCGAAGGTGAAGTCCAGGAAGTTGATGGGCTCGTTGTTGCGGAAGTCGCGGAAGTTGCCGCCGCCCAGCGCCGCCATCTTCTCCAGCCGGTCCGCGTTCTGGTTGATGATGAGCAGCGGGCAGCCGCCATCCCCCGTCAAGTCGCAGACCGACGACACCGGCTGCGTGGGGTTGAAGACGTGCACGGTGTTGACGCGCACGTCCTCCACCAGGTCCTTCAGCTGCCGGATGCGCACCACCGCGTCGCCCTGGATGAGCTCGCTGTCCTGGTTCGACGTGGGCCGTCCGTCCGACAGGAAGAGCACCGAGTAGCGCGCCTGCGCCAGGGCCTCCGCGCCGCCCGGCTCCAGCCGGCTGCGCGCGATGTCCGAGTTGATGAGCGAGTAGATGTCCGACAGCGGCTTGACGAAGTCCGTCGAGTCCCGGTTCGGCGAGGTGTCTGGGTTGCGGAAGGTGAGCAGCCGCTCGGTGAGGCCGCGCATCGTCCGCTCGTCGAGGCTCGCCACCGGCACGAAGCCGTCCTGCGGCGGGTTGCCCGGCGTCTGGGTGAGGAACGCCGTGGTGCTTCCGGCGAACAGCGCCACCGCCAGGTGCACCTCCGGGTCCTTCGGCAGGTTCTCAATCAACTGCACCAGCGCGGTGGCGCGGGTGCCGTCCGGGTCGCTGACGCGCATGGACTGCGAGGCGTCCATCAGCACCACGATTTTGATGGGGCGCACCACCTCGTTGGAGCCGACCGAGCAGAAGCGGCCCTGCAACGAGATGGAGCGGTCCACCGGGACCTCGACGTCCCGGCGGGGGTCATAGAGATACGAATCGGTGCAGGCCACCACCACCACGAGCGCGACCACCAGACCCGCCAGAACGCGACCAGCCACACTCACGGAGCAAACCCTCCCTGCGCGCCCGCCGGAGGCGTTCCCACGCAGCGGCCTTGATTCTCCCAGGGATTGCCCAGCTCCGTGGGGACCCGGAAGTGGTCATTCGTCAGCGTCAGCTCCGGCCCCACCGGGATGCGCACGCTGGGCGGCGCGTACTGGGCCCACGCGCAGGCGGCCTGCCACACACCGTAGTCCGTGGCCACGCCGCTCTCCGGAGCCTCCGCGAACCACAGCCGGAAGAGGTTGAAGCCCTGCTTGGGTGAGCCCGGCCGGTCCGGCGGCGTCACCATCTGCAGGTTCGACACGGTGTAGTCGTAGCAGATGCTGCCGTTGGGCCGGACCTCGGCGATGCGCGTCTCGTACTGGTAGCCGTTCTTCTCGAAGAAGGCCCGGTCGCGCCGCGTCGGGTCCGAGCCCGCGCGCAGCTCCACCTCGTCCGGCAGGCCGTCGCCATCCGTGTCCAGCCCCGCCACGGTGGGCTCCAGCGGGTTGAGCCCCCAGCGGGCCTCGATGCTATCGGGGATGCCGTCACCGTCGCTGTCGACGATGGTCTCCCGCGTGCGCAGGTAGGCTTCCGCGAACTGCGACAAGCCATCCCCGTCCGTGTCGCGGCACGTGCAGCGCGGCGTCAGCGGAGAGTTCGGGTCACACCCGCGCGCATCCAAGTCGTTGTCCGCCTTGAAGCCCTGGTCCGCGCGGCGCGTCTCGAAGCCGTCGTCCAGACAGTCGCGGTCGCTGTCGGCGATGAACGGGTTCGTCTTCAGCGCGAACGAGTTGTCCTGGTCATCCGGCACGCCGTCGCCGTCGCTGTCCACCACGCGCGACTCCAGCCCCGGCATGGAGCTGAGCGACTCCACCATCAACGTCTTCATCACGTTGCGCGACGCGAAGGACGAGTAGTCCAGCGCGCCCAACCCCAGGTTGGAGATTTCGCGCGTGTCGTTGAACTCCTGGTACACGCCGTTGCCCAGCTCCGCGAAGCGCTTGAGCAGCCACGAGGCAATCTTCTTCGCCGCCGCGGGGTACTCGGCCTGGGGGACACCCGGGTAGACGCCGTAGATGTCCTGGCAGATGGGGCCGCAGGCCCGCACCGCCTCCTGGTTGAACAGCAGCACCGTGTGCATCCGCACGTCGCCGACGTTGTTCTGCTCCTTGAGCTCCATCAGCCGGCGCACGTAGCTGAACAGCTGGTAGTTCTGGTTGCGGTCCGTGCCCACCTCGAACCCTTCAATCTGGTCCTCCGGGTCCGTGGCGTTGCAGAAGTCGGTGAGCGAGTCCCTCCACGTCAGGTCCGGGCTGTCCGGCGAGGCGTAGACGCTGAGGTTGTCGCTGGCGGAGCAGCGCGGATACGGCGTGCCGTCGGTGAGGAACACCACCACGTAGCGGGTGCGCGGCAGCAGCTCCGGGTTGGAGAGGGAGACGGCGTTGATGTCGCTGGCGATGAGGCTGTAGGCGTAGGACAGGGCGCCCTGGTAGTCGGTGCCCTTGCCCAGCTGGCTCTGCAACCCGTCGATGTAGCTGTCGATGTTGGTGTCCGGACGGGCGAAGCGGTTGCCCGTCGCCACCGGAGGCCAGACGTTGCGCACGTTGGTCTCGAAGGGGGCCACGGACACCTGCACGTTGCCGCCCCGCGCGTTCACGTCGCGGAACTGCGACACCAGGCGCTTGAGCGCGCGCACCCGCGCGGGCTCGGTGACACCCGGCGGGATGATGGCCTGAACCTCCGCGCGCTGGCAGAAGCCACTGTCGCGCTGCGCGCCCGGAGGGTCGGAGATGCACATGCTGCCCGACTCGTCGATGACCACCACCACCTTCACGGGGAAGCCGGAGGGGTTGGGCGGGCGCGTGCAGATGCGCCCCTGGAGCATCACCCGGTCATCGACGTTGGACTGCTGCTCGGTCCGAGGCTCGAGCATCGAATCGGTACAGGACAGCAGTCCCGTGGCCAGGAGGCCCGCCGCGAGCAGCGGGAGACGAACAAGGCGGCGCATAGGGAAACGACCTCCTGGCGACGGACAACGAGGTGGTTACGGCTCGCGGCGACGGCGGCGCATCAGCACGCCCAGGAGGGCGGCGCCGAGCGCCGTGATGCTGAAGCCGGCGGGCACGGAAGAGCAGTTGGGGCCATCGCCGTCACCCTTGCCCACCGTGAGCACCAGGGTGGAGGTGGAGACGCGCTGGTCCGGGAAGACGCGGTCGGCGAAGGCCAGGCGGGCCTCCACGGTCAGCTCGTACGTGCCCTCGGAATCCGGCACGAAGTGCGGCACGCTGCCGTCCACGTACGTGTACTGCCAGTCACGGCTGAGCGTCACCGCGCCCTGGGGATTCTCCACCACGGCGTTGGAGCCCTCCGGACGCTTGGTCACCGCCCAGCGGTACTCCATGGCCGCGCCGTTGCGGTTGGCGAACAGCGGCGGACGCAGCGAGTCACCCGCGTTGGCCAGCTTCGCCGTGCCACCAGCGCTCACCGTGAAGGGCGCCTTCGGGTCCAGGCACTTCTCCGGCTGCGTCGGGTCCACCACGAGGCAGTAGAGCCGGTCGCACGCGTCACCCACACCGTCGCGGTCATCGTCCGTCTGGTCGCGGTTCTTCACCTCGCGGCAGTTGTCCGCGTCGTTGAGGATGCCGTCATCGTCGATGTCCACGTCGCACGCGTCACCCATCCCGTCGTTGTCCTTGTCGGACTGGTCGGTGTTCGCGATGCCCGGGCAGTTGTCGCCGTTGTCGGAGATGTTGTCGCCGTCCGCGTCCACGCGGCACTGGCTGCCGTCGGTGGGCATGACCTGGTCCGGGTTGGCCACGCGCGGGCAGTTGTCGGTGCCGTCCGGCACGCCGTCGTTGTCATCGTCCGAGTCACACACATCACCCACGCCATCCCGGTCCAGGTCGGACTGGTCGCGGTTGGGAATCAACGGGCAGTTGTCCTGCTCGTTGAGGATGGTGTCGTTGTCCTTGTCCTCGTCGCAGTCGTCGCCCTTGCCGTCGCCGTCCGCGTCGCGCTGGGTGGAGTTGGAGAGCGCCGGGCAGTTGTCGCAGACATTGCCCACGCCATCGCTGTCGCCGTCCGTCTGGTCGCGGTTGGCGGCGAACGGGCAGTTGTCGCGGTCGTCCGCGCGGCCGTCGCCGTCCGCGTCATCCGTGTACGCCAGCGTGTCGCCGTCGTCGGTGTAGTTCACCCAGACCGAACCACCACAACCACAGCCACCGCCACCGCCCTCCTCCTGGGGACGCCCACAAGCGACCCCCAGGCACTCCGGGTTGTCCGCGTTGGTGGTGGGGTTCTGCGCCTGCGCGACACCAGGGTTCACGACCAGGAATGCCCCGAGCATCAGCAGCGGAGCGACTCGAACGAGTGACATGGTGACTCCTTTCAGCCCCGAGCCCTTAGCAAGAGCCGATCCGCGCTTTGGCCTCGCGTGAATCCCAGAAGTATCAAGAGGTTGGCCATGACGAGAGGGGGGAAGGACGCGGGAGTGTGGGGGGCACTCCCCAGTCCGAGCGTGGGGCAAGCCCCACACTCGAGGGTGGATCACTTTCCGAGGATGAAGGCCTCGGGGTCGAGCGGAAGGATGCCGGAGGGAGTGCGGCCCTTCTCCTTGTCGTACTGGATGGGCTGGATGAGCAGCGAGCCGATGCCCGCGCCACGCGGGTCGTTGTCTCGGCCCGCCTGGACGTAGAGGTACACCTCGTTGGTGCCCGCGGGGATGACCTCACCGGGGATGAGCGGATGGGGGCGCGCGCGGGTGGCGCCGAGCGTGATGTTCTCCACGCGCGTCGCATAGCAGGCGCGGCCATCCGCCGCGGCGGCGGTCTCCACCAGGTCGTAGCCGTAGGCGCGCTCGCGATGGAAGTCGAGGTCCGCGCTCAGCGGATCTCCATGGGCCTCCACCTCCGCGATGTTGGTGAGGCCGTCCCGGTCCGAGTCGAGCAGGTCCTCGGGCACCAGCGGGTTGGTCTGGGACAGCGCCTCCACCAGGTCCGGAATCGTGTCGCCGTCGGTGTCGCCGATGCAGGGGTTGGTGCCCAGCAGGCGCTCTTCACAGGTGTTGAGCCGGTCGCCGTCCTCGTCGAGCGAGACGTTGCAGCCGTTGATGACATCCGGCACCAGCGGGTCCAACCCGGCGCGGACCTCCAGCCCGTCCATCAAACCGTCCTGGTCCGTGTCGAGCTGCAAGGGGTCGGTGCCCATCACGTCCTCGTCCACGTCCGGCAGGCCGTCACCGTCGCTGTCGACGAGCACCTGTCCGGCGCGCACCACCACGTTGCGGTTGAAGGCGAGGAAGCGCTTGAGCTTGAGGGTGTTCGTCCGGGCGGCGTACTTCAAGCTGGTGAGCGCGGTGGACAGGCCGCGTCCGTCCGTCTCCAGGGGCTCGGTGCCACCCGCGTGGGCGATGGCGGCGGCGTGCTCGCGCGTGGCCGGGTCCGCCGTCTCACCTCGGACATAGATGGGCTGAACGACGACCTCGCCCGCGCCGAATTGCTGCGCCAGCGCCTTGATTTCGCCGGTGACGGCGGTGAGCTCGCACTTGCTGCACGCGACCTTGTCCTGAAGCGCGTTGCAGGCCCGGTCCAGGCCGATGTTGAAGGCCGGGTTGGCGCAGCTCGTGTCCTGGCTGCGGATGACCACGACGACCATGTATCGCGTGCGCGCCACCTCTCCGCGACACGAGGTCTGCATGTCGCCGGACAGCAGCGTCTTGGCCAACCGCAGCGACGAGCGGACGCTGACGGGGCCCGTCTCTTGATACGTGGCGAAGCGAGGCAGCGCCGCCTGGAGGGTCTCCGCGTCGGAGAAGCCACCCACGATGCCGGTGGCCACCGTGTGGTAGGCCACCAGGCCGAACTTCACGAACGGGCCGGAGAACCGGCTGGTGAGCGTGGACAGGCCATCCGTGGCGTAGCCCACGATTTCGGGCTCCACGCCCTGGCCCCCCTGCAGCGCGAAGAGGACCTTGGTGGGAAACGCCTCGCCCCCCGCGGTGGGAACACAGACGGTGCCGGAGAAGTTGGCCCGGTCCCCTCGATTGGCTCCACGTCCATCAATGGAATAGAGCCCCGCGTCGGAGCAGGACAGGACAAGTACCGCGAGCAGCGGCCACGCGATGCGCGGAAGGGGGGCCATCCTCTGGATTGTAGACCGCAGCCACCCACGGCAACGCAAGTGACAGCCGCGCGTGAGACACATTCTTCGGATTCCCGCACACACCCTTGGCCGCAATTTCGCCTCGCCATGGAACATCGAGTCACTGTGTTCGAACGCGCGCTCACAATGTGAGCAGGAAGGCGAGCACATCGTCACGCTCCTGAGGAGTGAAGGCGCGCGCATCACCGTGCGCGGGCCCCGCTGTCTCCAGCACGGCCCTCAACGGGAAGCGCGTCTGCACCACCAGCCGCCCATCCTTCACGCCGTAGCCCGCGGTGGCGCTCGTGAGCAGCGGCCACACATCCCACGCACCCACGAGGGAGGGAGGCGCCGCGCCCACCACCAGGTCCTGCTGCTCCAGCCGCAGCGGCAGCGCCACGGGAGTCCCCACGTCCAGGTACTGCCCCCGCGTCCCGGCATCCTGGTCCAGCGTGTAGAGCGGCGTGGGATGGCACGAGAGACAGCCACCGCGACGCTCGAACAGCTCGCGTCCGCGCGCGGGAGAGCCCACGTGCCCGTCCGGGAGCGTCACCGTCTCCAGGGGCGCGCCATCCGTGCGCCGGTAGGGATTGGGCGGTGTCGCCAGGAGCGACGTGTAGAGGGAGAGCGCCTCGATTTCAGAGGGGGACGGGTTCGGGTTGTGAAAGCGATTGCGTCCGCCCACGAAGCTCGCGGTCTCCGCGAGGTCGTGCTGGCTGGCCGGGGTGAAGTACGGCGGCGTGTCGCGGCTGCCCAGCACCGTCGGGGAGCGGTAGATGCGGTTGGGCCGCGTCTTCTCGTAGAAGACGCCGCCGGTGTGGCCCTCGACGTGGCAGCCATCACAGGTGATGCCCGTGCGCCCCAGGTCCGCGTAGTAGAGCACCTGTCCCAGCCGCCGCTTGGCCTGCGCGCGCGAGGCCACCACGGGCATCCGCCGCGTCACCACCGCCTTGCCCTTGCGCGCCTCCCGCACGTCCACCACCGCGATGTCGCGGGTGAAGCGGTTGAGCACGTACAGCGTGTTCCCATTCGGGGACAGCACCAGCGCGCGCGGCCCGGAGTGCAGCTCCTCGCCCGCACGCCCCTTGATGGAGAAGTCCTCCGCGGGGCGGATGCGCGGCATGTCGTCCAGCGGCGGCAACACCACCTCGTGCAGCACCACGCCGCGCGCCACCGCGTCATCGGGAGACATCAAGGCCCGCGCGTCGAGCACCCTCACCCGCCCCAGTCCCACGTCCGCCGCGTAGAGCAGCCCGCGCGACTCATCCAGCGCCAGGCCCTCCGTGACACCCGCGCCGAAGCCCCGGTGCCGCACGTAGTCGCCGCGCGCCGGGTCCACCACGGCCACGCCACTGTTGTTGCTCACCTCCATCCGCTGCGGGTTGGGGCCCACGTTGGGGCCCAGGCTCGCCATGAAGAGCCGGCCCAGCTTCTCGCTGGCCACGAGCGCGCGCGGCGCCTTGCCGCCCATCACCTGTGCGCGGAAGCGCTCCGTGTGCCCACCCACGATGGCCACGCCCGGCCCCGGCACCACCGTGAAACCACTCGCGCCGTCCTCTTGCCGCAAGAGCTCCAGTTGCCCCGTCTGGAGGCTGCCCACCGCGAGCACATCCTTCCACCGGGCGAGCGCGCGGGGGTTGGGGTCCACGGCGGTGCTCCAGCGCTCGTGTCCATCCTCGAGTTGGAGGGCCCGCACCGTGTCCCGCACCTGCTCCGCGACGAAGGCCACGCCCCGCGCGCCATCCACCTCCAGCCCGGACGCGCCCAGCGGCGCGGGGAGCTTTCGCGGGGAGCCAGCCCCTTGCGCCTCCAGCGCGTAGACCCACAGCTCCGGCACGAAGCGATGCACCACGCCCAGGAAGGCCTGCCCGCGCGCGTCCTTCCACGTGGCCAGCGCGGACGGGCCATCTCCCACCGGCAACACCTCCACGCGCCCGGACCCCACCTCCACCGAGAACACCGTGTCCGTGGGAGACGAGAGCACGAACAACCTGCGGCCATCCGGGGAAGCCACCATGGCCGTCAGGTCCGGGAACGCCGCGTCATTCACCAGCGTGAGGGTAGCGCTCCCCTCACACGCCTCACCCCTGTCCGACACCAGCCGCGCCTCCACCACCCCCTGCGGCGAATCCTCCGGCAGCACCAGCCCCGCGGGCAGCCGCGCGAAGGCATGGCGCGAGTCCACCACCGTCAGCGGCAGCTCCAGCGACAGCGGGGAACTCAGTGACAGACGCAACCCCGTCACCAGCCGCTCGCCCTGGATGGACAGCGGCTGAGATGTCTCATTGCTCATCAGCCGGGGGCCCACCGAGTCGAGCCTCGGCGCGGTGCCCGCATCCGCCTGTGTCACTTGCGACTCGGGCGTCTGAGAGCGGGAGGCGCCCCGCGTGCTCATGCGATAGCCCACGACTCCCGCGGCGGTCCACAGCACCACGCCCACCGCCAGCAATGCCCCTCTGCGCGCCGCGTTTGTCACATCCGTGTCCCGCGCTCTTCCGGCTTCAAGCCAGAGAGCATCTCCCATCCCTCACGCCACCGCGATGATTCCCGTCTCGCGCCTGCCTGACTGGCGTGCTCGTCGGGATGCGGAGCACCACGCCATCTTTTCAGCGGCCCGGCAACGAAGAACCCACTGTCGTGGAGCATGCGCCCCACATGGGGTGGAGTGCCCCCCACACATGTTGCCCCACGCCTCACGAAGAGGGCCGGAGTGTGCGTTGACAGGTCCATACGCGCATCGCTTAACTTGTTGATGATGCGACGCTTCCTCCTCTGCATGGCCGTCGCCCAGCTCCTCGGCATCGGTACGTTGTTGCTCCCGAGCGATGCATGGGCCCAGGGCCGCGGCCGTTCCGCGAAATCGGCGAAGGCGAAGGCTGGCAAGAAGTCCAGCTCGAAGGCCCCGCCGAAGATTGAAACCAAGGGCGCACCCGTGGCGGACCCGGTGACGGGCGAGCCGGATGCGACCGCCTCCTCGGCGCCGCCGCAGCGCGGCCCGTCGCGCATCGACTTCGATGACCGGCTCATCCAAGGCCAGACGAACAAGTCGGGCGCCGTCTATCTCTACGACCGCAAGGAATTGAAGCAGCGGTCGATGATCCGCGAGCGCGACAGCTTCCGTCACGAGACCCTCGCCACGGTGTACGACCAGTAGGGCAGCACCGCCCACCAGCCCTTGAAGGGAGCGTCACCGTTGAGCGGCCAGCCCAGCGTCCTGCAAGTCGTCATCCTCCGCGACGGACTCCTCGTTGGGACGGAAGTGTTCGTCCCCGGCACGTACGCCCTGGGTTCAGACCCGTCCTCGGACCTGCGTCTGGATGACCCCTCCGTGGAGCCGCGCCACGCGCTGCTCTACTTCCAGAACGGCCGCGCCGCCATCCAGGACGCGGGCACCGCCACCGGCTTGTTCGTCAACGGCCACCGCGTCACCGCGTGCGAGATCCGCTCCGTCGACGAAGTGCTGTGCGGCCCCTTCGTCCTGAAGACACGCGTGCTCGCGCAGCGGCCACAAGAAACCAAGCCGCAGCCGCCGCCCGAGGTCGCCGCGCTGTTCAGCGCGCCGCAGCCCACGCCTCCCCAGCCCGCGCCCCAGCCTTCCGCGCAGGTGCGCCAGCTGCGCCCCGCCACGGCTCCGGCCCAGCCGCTGGCCACCACGGTGCCCGCCGTGCGCGCCGTGCCGCAGCCTCCGGCGCATCCCGCCCACGCGGCCACGCAGGCCATCTATCCGCAGCAGTCCGCCGCCGCGCCCGCCGTGGTCCCCATGCCGGCGCCGCCCTCGCCTCCCGCCGCGCCCGTGCACATGGCCGCGGTGCCCACGCCGCAGCCACTCCAGGCCCCCGTGCCCGCGGGCACCGTGCCGTCCGTCCGCCGCCGCACGACGCAGGAGCCGCCCCCCGCCGCCGCGCCCGACACCGGCATGTTGCTGGCCGAGGACCTGCTCGCGGACGTGGCGTTGGAGCCGCTGCCCGCGCCGCAGGGACCGCTGCTGCGCGAGCCGCAGGTCACCGCGTCGCGCCCCACGCACGCCCCGCGCATGGGCAAGGGCAAGGGCCCCTCGCAGCTCTACCTGGAGCTCTACTGGGGCACCATCCGCCGCGACGCGCGCCGCTTCAGTCCCGACAAGAAGAAGCCCGTACAGGCCTCGTTGGACCTGCCGGAGGCCATGCCCCTGTGGGGCTTCGCGCTGCCGGAAGGTGACGCGCCGTTCACCTTGGCGGAGTCGCTCAACGGCGCCTTCCGCCTCTTCGTTCCTCCCGGCACGGAGGTGGAGAAGAGCGGCAACGACGGACGCTTCGCGCCCGTCACCGGCGCGGCGCTGGAGTCCGACGGCAGCCGCCGCTTCATCACGCTGCGCGACGGCGTGGGCGCGCGGCTGACGCAGGGACAGATGTCGCTGGTGGCGTACTCGGCGCCCCTCCCCGAGCGCGTGTTCGTCAACCCGCTCAAGGGCCTGCCGTGGCTCGCCCTGTCGTGCTTCGTGCTCTTCGCGTCGGGGCTGGCCGCCTTCATCCTGATGAAGCCGCCCACGCCGGAGACGGCGGACTTCACGCAGAAGAACCTGCCGCCCGTCGCGCTGCGCCTCATCGCGCCCGAGCCCAAGAAGAAGGAAGAGGCCAAGAAGAAGCTGGAGGCCATCAAGGAGAAGGCGCCTCCGAAGAAGGAGGAGAAGAAGGTCGCGGAGAAGGCGCCTCCCAAGCCCGTGGAGAAGACGCCGCCGCCTCCCACGCCCGCGAAGGCCGTGGCCGCGGCGCCTCCGGAGAACAAGGCGCTCAAGGCGCTGGCCAAGCTGTCGGCCGCGGGCCCCGCCACCAACGACCTGCTGGCCGCGGTGGACAAGCTGGGCAGTGGCCCCGGCAGCAAGAACGTGAAGACCTCCAACTACAAGCTGTCCGGCCTCATCGGGAAGGCGCCCATCGCCAACGCGGGCCTGGGCACGTTCGGCCTGGGCGGCGGCGGCAAGGGCGGCGGCGCGACGCTGGGCGCGGAGCTCTTGCGCGGCAAGGGCGGCGGCGGAATCGGCGCGCTGGGCGCGGGCTCCGTCGGCAAGGGCAAGGTCGGAGCGACCGTCACGCGCGCCACCGCCCGCAGCATCTCCTCCACCCAAGGCACCGTGGACCGCGAGGCCGTGGCGCGGGTCATCAACAGCCACCTGAATGAAGTGCACGGCTGCTACGAGCGCGCGCTGCTCAAGGACCCGGGGCTCGCCGGCAAGGTGGTGCTGGAGTGGACCATTGGCACCAACGGCAGCGTGGCGGCCGCGAAGACGAAGTCCTCCACGCTGCGCAATGCCTCCGTCGAAGCGTGCATCCTCTCCAATCTGAAGACCTGGACCTTCCCCGCCCCCAAGGGCGGCGTGGTCATCATCACCTACCCGTTCCTCTTCAACTCCGTCGGTTACTGACACGGGCTCCCCACCCGCGCTCCGTTCCGCCCATCCGCCAGGAAGCCCCCACCGTGCGATACGCCCTGCTCATCCTCTTGTTCCTGGTGCCCGGCCTTGCCCGCGCCCAGGCCGAGGCGCTCGAGAATCCCGGCGCCGTCTCCGCCATCCAGGAGCGGCTCTACCGGATGCACCACGAGCTCTACCTCGGGGTCGGCGTGCTCCCCGCCGACGCCTTCTACAAGGGCCTCACCGGAAGCGTCTCGTACACGTACCACTTCAGCGACACCTTCGCGTGGCAGGTGGGCCGAGGCACCTACAGCTACAACATCCAGACGTCGCTGCGCCGCCAGCTCGAGCGCGACTTCGACGTGGCCCCCACCGCCTCCGCGTTCGAGGACCAGGTGCAGTGGATGGTGGGCTCGGACCTGGTCTGGAGCCCGCTCTACGGCAAGACGGCGGTGCTCAACAGCTCCGTGGTCCACTTCGAGGCGTCCCTGCTCGCCGGCGGCACCGTGGTGAAGATTGACCGGCAGGATGGCTTCCGCCCCGCGGTGAACCTGGGCGTGGGCATCCGCATGTTCTCCGGCAAGACGCTGTCGTTCCGGCTCGACGTGTCGAACAACGTCGTGTTCGCCGGGGCCTCGCGCATCATCAACGTCCCCGTGGTCCAGCTCGGAACCGCGTTCAACTTCGGCGCCACGGAATGACTCCTCGCTCACTCATCGCCGCGCTCGCCAGCGCCGCGCTCGTCGTGTCTCCAGCGGCGGCCTCCGCGCAGTCCGGCGGTGGCTCGCTCCCCATGCCGCCGCCCCCACCCGGGGCCAAGGCCGGCGCCCACAAGCCCGCGGCGGCAACTCCCGCGCCCGCGCCCACGGCCAAGCCCGCGGAGTCCACGCCCGCTGTGGGCACGGAGGCCCCCCCGGCCGACAAGAAGCCGGTGGCCGCCGAGGCCCCGCCGCCCGTTCCCCAGAAGGTGGACCCTGCCGTCTTCGACAAGGCGCTCCAGGACTACTTCAACGGCGACCCGCGCGCCGCCGCGGGCCCCCTGTATGCGTGGCTGCAAGCGGCGCCCAAGACGGACGACAACTACGCCTGGGGCCAGTACTTCCTCGCCAAGAGCCTCATCGACCTGGGGCTGACGCACGCGGGCGCGTCGTATCTGGCGCGCATCGCCCGTGAGCGCTCCAACCCCAACGTCATCCCGCGCGCGCTCGACGCGCTGAAGCAGCTGACGGACCGGCCTCACGACGAGGTGATGATCGACGAGCAGGTCTTCGGCGCGCTGGACCTGGGCTTCCTGCCGGAAGAGACGGGGGCCTACGCGCACTACCAGCAGGGCCTGGTGGACCTGCGCGTGGGCAACGAGCGCTGGGCCAACACGCACTTCGCCAAGCTCTCCGAGACGAGCGCCGAGGCCAGCCACGCGAAGTTCGCGATGCTCGTCACGCGGCTCAAGCAGGTGAAGGAGCCCACCGAGGAGCTCATCACCGACTTCCTGGGGCTGTCCAAGGACGAGAAGCTCACCCGCGAGGCGCGCAACGAAGCGGCGCTCGCGGTGGCCCGCCTGCGCTACGAGCGACAGGACTTCGCCGGCGCGCTGACGGCCTACAACCTGGTGAAGCTGCCGGAGCTGGACCCGGGCCGCGCCAGCCTCTACCTGGAGGAGGCGTGGACGCGCTACAAGCTGGGCGAACTGCGCGCGTCGCTGGGCATCCTCACCACGCTGGACGCGCCGTCGTTCCGCGATGAGTTCCTGCCGGACAAGTACCTGCTGCGCGCCCTCATCTACCGTGACTTGTGCCACTACCTGCCCGCCAAGCGCGCGGCGAAGGAACTCACGCGCCGCTTCGCCGACTCGCTGGAGGCGGTGCGCAACCGCGATGACCTGACGCAGGACATGCGCCTGCGCCGCGCGGCGAACTCGCACGGTGGAACGATGCGCGCCTCGCGCTTCGTGGAGACGTTGGACCTGGAGGGTGAGCGCCTGGGCCGCTACGCCGGCAGCTTCGGCGACCGGCTCTTCACGCACCTGACCAAGCTGTATGACTTGTCGCGCGCGGAGGCCGTGCGGGTCTACGACGCGCGCTTGTCGGACGCCGTGCGCCAGGAGGCGGACACGCTTTTGCGCGCCGCAGAGCAGGTGCGGCTGATGGAATACGAAGTGGGACTGAAGCTGTACGAGCGCGTGAAGAAGGGCGCGAAAATCGTGGCGCCCGAGGATGAACAACTCCTGACGCCCGACAGCGTCGCCTTCCGCTTCAACGGCGAATACTGGAACGACGAGCTCAAGTCGTACCGGGTCAGCATCGAGAGCCGCTGCATCGAGGAGACCCCATGACCGGCACCATGACCGGCCTGATTGCCGCCGCCCTCTTGGCGGCCACCGCCCCGGGAGCCAGCCGCTCCGGCCCCGGACTCAATCCCATCGTCTCCAAGGCCAAGGAGCGCGAGGAGCTCATCACCAAGCTCAAGCGCGACATCTTCAAGGTCGACCGCGCCATCGGCGAGACGGAGAAGCTCATCTCCAAGAGCCGCAACGCGCCGTACCTGCCGGACCTCCAGTTCCGGCTGGCCGAGCTCTTCGTCGAGAAGAGCCGCTACGTGTACTACCTCCAGGCGGAGTCCCGGCCCGAGGGAGCCACGGGCGCCATCGTCTCCCCCGAGACGCGGCTGCTCAAGCAGAAGGCGGTGCAGATGTACTACCGCCTCTTGCGCGAGTACCCGGACTTCAAGGACGGCGACCAGGTGACGTTCTACCTGGCGCACGAGCAGCGCGAACTGGGCCAGTTCGACGAGATGCTCAAGACGCTCGGGGACCTGACGCGCAAGTTCACCACCAGCCCGCTGCGGCTGGAGGCGGAGCAGATTCTCGGCGACCACTTCTTCGACAAGGCGGACCTCGTCGAGGCGGAGAAGCACTACCAGGCGATTCTGGAGGCCCCGCCCTCCCCCGTGCATGACCTGGCCCGCTACAAGATGGGCTGGATTCGGGTGAACCAGGCCAAGCACGCGGACGCCGTGACGTTCTTCGAGGCCGCGGCCGCCAGCGCGCCCCTGCCGGGCGTGGACGTGAAGAAGGCGCTCAACGTCAAGCGCGAGGCGCTGCTGGACCTCGTCTACAGCTACACGGAGGCGCGTCCGGCCAAGGGCGCGCTCAACTACTTCGAGAAGCTCAGCGACAGCCGCGCCACGTATGCGCTGGCGCTGGACAAGCTGGGCAACCGCTACTTCATCAAGCAGCAGTACGAGTGGGCCATCCCCGCGCTGCGCAAGCTGATGGAGATTCAGCACGACCCGGAGCTGGACCTGGAGCGCGGCCAGAAGCTCTACGACGCCCTCAAGGCGGCCAAGGGCAAGGTGCTGCCGGACCCCGAGGACCTGCGCGTGCTGGTGCGCGCGGCGGTGCAGAGCAAGACGGACCCGGAGCTGCCGGAGACGGACCGCAAGAAGCAGCTGGCGGAGCTGGAGGAGATGGGGCGCGACCTGGCCACGCAGCTGCACCTGGCCGCGCAGAAGAAGGAGGAGAAGGAGCTCTACCTGAGCACCGCCGAGGCGTACGAGGCGTACCTGAGCCTCTTCCGTCCCGACGCGTACGTGCGGCCGATGATGAAGAACCGCGCGGAGGCGCTCTTCTCCGCCAAGGCCTTCCCGGAGGCGGCGCGTCAGTTCGAGGAGCTGGCCCGCTACGAGGCCAAGGCCAAGGACACCAAGGGCGAGGAGGAGGCCGTCTACGCGGCGCTGCTCGCGCACTTCTCCACGCTCAAGCCGGAGGAGGCCCTCAAGCGCAACGCGTACGAGGTCGCCGACGCGCGCCAGGCCATGAAGCTGCTGGGCGCCGACTACGTGTCGCGCTACCCCAAGAGCCCCAACGTCCTGGACGTGAAGTTCAACATCGCGCGCGCCTTCTACGAGGACGGCGACTACCCCAAGGCCGCGGAGCTGTTCACCGCCTTCGCGCTCACGCATCCGCAGCACAAGGAGGCCACCGTCGCGGGCAACCTGGCGCTCGACAGCTTGCGGCAGGTCAACGACTTCAAGGGCCTGGATGAGACGGGCAAGAAGTTCCTCACCTCGCCCCTGCCGCAGAACTTCCGCGCGGAGGTGCAGAAGATTCTCACCCAGAGCCGCGCCGAGGCGCTGGACGAGCTGGCGCTCCAGAGCGCCCAGGAGACGGGCGACGTCATCCAGGGCCTCGTGAAGGTGGCGGACGAGAACAAGAACTCCGACATCGGCGAGAAGGCCCTGTACGGCGCGTTCACCGCGGCGCGCGAGAAGCGCGACTTGCAGGCCGAGCGCGACCTGGGCGGCAAGCTGGTGCAGGACTACCCCAAGAGCCAGTACCTGTCGGACGTGCTCTTGACGCTGGGCCGGCACGCGGCGGAAGCGGCGGCGTTCGGCGAGGCGGCGACGTGGTTCGAGCAGGTGGGCCAGAAGCTGGGCGCGGACATCGCCGGCGTGGATGGGTGGCTGGCGGGCGCGCGGCTGCGCATGGCGCTGGGTGAGTACAAGGAGGCCGCGCGCAACCTGGAGACGGCGGCGGAGATCTCCGGCGCGCGCAAGTCGGAGGTGCTGGTGCTCCTGGCCGAGGCGCGGCTGAAGGCGAAGGACTATTCGCGCGCGAAGCTGGCGGCGGAGTCCGCGCTGAAGCTGGACCCGCGCAGCGCGGGGGCGGCGGCGGTGCTCGCCGAGGTGCAGGCGACCACGGCGCCCACGGCCAACGCGGACGCGCTGGTGGCCACGCTCACCACCGCGGTGCAGGGGCCCAACGGGCAGACGGAAGAGGCGGCCAAGGGCCTGTGGTTCCTGGGCGAGATTCTCTACCGCGGCTACAAGGACCTGCCGGCGGACAAGGTGGAGGAGAAGGTCGCCGCGCTCCAGAGCCTGGAGGGCATCTACACGCAGGCCGCGTCGCTGGGTTATCCCGAGTGGGCGGTGGCCTCGCTGTGGAAGCTGGCGCTGGCGTACGGCCACATCGCGGACGTGGTGGAGTCCACGCCGGTGCCCGCGGGGCTGTCCTCGGCGGAGTCGCAGCAGTTCCAGGCGGCGGTGAAGGAGCAGGTCGGTCCGCTGAAGGCGCGCTCGGAAGAGGCGTTCAAGGCGTGCCTGTCCCGCGCGGAGTCGCTGGAGGTGTTCAACGCCGCGGTGGTGGGCTGCCGCTCGCGCACCGAGCAGGCCGCGCTGCCCGTGCCGCAGCCGGGTGCGCCCATGCAGCCCGCGGCGCTGGAGGACTTGCGCAAGAAGGCCGAGCGCACGCTCAGCGTGGAGTCCCTGGAGGCGCTGGGCCTGGCCTACCTGGACGCGCGTCAGTTCGGCGTTGCGCAGCTGACGTTCGGCCGGGTGACGGAGCTTCAGGACACCAAGGCGTCGGCGCACTCCGCGCTGGGCTGGGCGCTGCTCAACATGGGGGATGCCATGGGTGCTCGCGCCGCGTACGCGAAGGCCATGGACTCCGACCCCACCTACGACAAGGCCCGGCTCAACCTGGCCGCGCTGCGCTGCCGCTTCGGCGACGTGGAAGGGGCCCGGCGCGAGCTGTCCGTCCTCAAGGACGTGGGCTCGCTCAACGGCCCGGACGTGGACACCGCGGGATGGAAGGCGTGCAAGTGAGCGCGCGCATTCCATCCACGCCCATGCGAGGACCGCGGCTGCTGGCGCTCACGGCGCTGGTCGCGGCCCTGTGCGCATGTGGCGAGGACGGCGGCACGCTGGAGGGCAGCGTGTCGCCGCTGTTGGACTTGCGCTACCAGCGCTCGGAGGCGTTGCTGGCCGAGGGGGAGCTGTCCATCAACTTCGTCGCGCCGCAGGGCTCGGGGGTGAACACCGTGCTGAAGGTGAGCGCGCGCGTGGGGGACATGATTCCCGAGGGCTACACCGGCGGGCTCGACATCAACCTGGCCGAGGACGTGGGCGGTGGCGCGCAGCGAGGCGCCATCGGCCGCAGTGTGCTGGACGAGCCCGTGCGGGTGTTTCCCCAGTTGGCGCGGGGCTCGCTCGTGGTGGACCGACTCCCCACCGCGCAGGGCCAGCGCGTGTCGGGCGACTTCCACGTCACGTTCGTCAACGGCATCGACATCTATTCCGGCCGCACCATCTTCGGCAGCTTCGAGGCGACCGTTCCATGAAGCACATCGTCCTGCTCACCCTTTCCCTCCTCGCCGCCGGGTGCGGCTCCAGCTACGGCATGAAGGTGCCCAGCTCGCTGGTGAAGAAGCTCCCCTTCGAGGTCCGCATCGAGCTGCTCGAGGCGGAGAACGAACTGGCGCTCGCCGTCGACAAGGTGGACGAGGCCAACAACGAGATTGACCGCGCCCGCGACAACATCCGCCGCGCCCGCTCCCGCCAGGAGGCGGCGGAGGACGAGGTGGACCGCGCCACGGACGAGGTGTCGCGCGAGGTGGCGAAGCTGGCCATCGAGGAGTCCGAGGCGCGCGTGGAGTACCTGCGCGCCAAGCAGCGCCTGTCGGTGGGGCTGCGCGGCGTGTCGGAGCTGGCGCGCGACTGCGCCTTCGCGAAGTTCGAGATGGCCAAGCTGACGTCGGCCCGCAAGGCGAAGGTGCAGGGCAGCGAGGAGCTGGACCCGAAGAAGTTCGAGGAGCAGGTGGCCGAGTGCGAGGCGGAGGTGAAGGAGGAGCGCGCGGGGCTCGCCGAGGCGGAGAAGGAAGAGAAGGCGGCGCGGGAGGCGTGGGAGGTGAAGAAGTCCGCGCTCGCGAAGAAGACGTTTGATGCGCGTGCCAGTCCCTACGTGGAGAACCTGTGATGACGAAAGCCGGCGTCCTAGTCCTCCAGTTGCTCACCGCCCAGACGCCTCCGCCCGACGCGGCGGCGCTGGAGCGCACCGCGGCGGTGGAGAGCGCTCGCTTGCGCGCGTCTCCGGACGACGCGGACGCGCTCTACCGTCTGGGCACGGCCTTCCTGGCGTTGAACAAGCCCAAGAAGGCGGTGGAGCCACTGACGAAGCTGGTGGAGCTGGAGCCGGAGTTGATTCCCCCCAGGCTGGCCCTGGCGCGGGCGGCGCGGCTCGCGGGTGACGCGGAGAAGGCGCGCACGCTGCTGGACCAGTCCATCGCCGCGTTCCCGGAGGACATGTCGCTGCGCGCCGAGCGCGGCCTGCTCGCCCGGGTGTTGGACGAGACGGACGTGGCCATCAGCCAGTACTCCATCGCGGTGGAGCTGGCGCCGAAGGACGCGGAGCTGCGCTTCAACCTGGGCGAGGCGCTCCAGCGCGCGAACCGCACGGACGACGCCATCGAGGCGTACCGCGAGGCGTTGAAGCTGGACACCAAGCTGAACGTGGCGCGCGTCAACCTGGGCAAGGCCCTGTCGGAAAAGGGGCTCAACGGCGAGGCCAAGGAGACGCTGCGCGAGGCCACGCGCGAGAAGCTGGGCGACGCGGAGGCGCACTACAACCTGGGTGTCCTCCTGCTGCGGGAGAATGACTACGACGGCGCCATCGGTGAGTACCAGCGTGCCCTGGCCGCCGACCCGAAGCACGCGCGTGCGCACAACAACCTGGGTGTGGCGCTGAACGAGAAGGGCGATCCGCGCAAGGCCACGGAGGCGTTCCTCAAGGCCATCTCCGCGGACCCGAAGTACGCCGAGGCGCACTTCAACCTGGGGCTCGCGTACTTCCAGCTGGGCGACAACGTGCGCGCCACCAAGTCCTTCGAGAAGGCGCTGGTGTTGGAGCCGCGCCGCTCGAGCGGGCCGTACACGCAGCTGGGCCATCTGTATCTTGAGCAGGGCAAGAAGAAGCAGGCGGTGGAGGCCTTCAAGAAGGCCATCGAGAAGAGCTCCGACGACGGCCGCAAGACGACGGAGGCGTACCAGGGTCTGGCGCGTGCGTATCTCTCGCTGGGCAAGGCCGAGGAGGCGGTGGCCACGCTGAAGACGGCGGTGGAGGCGTTCCCCAAGGACGCCGCCGCGCGCGCGGGTTACGCCGAGGCGTTGAAGGCCAAGGGGGACCTGGACGGCGCCATCGCGGAGTACGAGGCCTGCGTGGGCCTGACGCCCACGGTGGAGAACCGCCTGGCCCTGGCGGACACGTACGCGAAGAAGCGCGTGGCCGCGAAGGCGCAGCCTCTGTATCTGGAGATTCTCAAGGAGGACCCGAACCATCGCGGGGCGAAGCTGGCCCTGGCCGACCTGTTGATGGCGATGGGGGACTACCCTGGCGCGGAGACGTACCTGCGCCCCAAGGAAGGCGAGGAGGCCGACACGGCGGCGCTGGCGCGGCTGGGCATCGTCCACTCGCGACGCGGGCGGCCCGACCTGGCGGTGACGGAGCTGGAGGCGGTGGTGGCCAAGGACCCGGCGCAGATTGAAGCGCGCGCAGAGTTGGGCAACCTGTACCTGCGCGGTGGGGACGGAGCCAAGGCGCGCAAGGTGCTGGGCGACGTGCTCGCGGTGGAGCCTCGCAACGCGCTGGCCCTGCTCTATCTGGGGCATGCGCTGTACCAGCAGGGCAAGACGAAGGACGCGGAGAAGTCCTTCCGTGCCTCCGTGCAGATGGACCCGAACTTCGCCGAGCCGCACAACGCCCTGGGACAGTTGCTGGAGGCCGCCCAGCGGATGGATGAGGCGAAGCAGTCCTATGAGGCGGCGCTCAAGCTGGAGCCGAACCACGAGGACGCGAAGCAGGCCCTGAAGCGGCTGGGCGCATCCGCGAAGAAGGAGTAGCGCCCGCGGCTGTCTCCAGCCGCACCGTGCTCACGGAGGCGAGCGCCGCGCGCGGCAGTGCGCGGCGCCCTCCCTGCTCTCCACGAAGCAAGGGAGCGCTCACGCGGGCATCCCCAGCAGCACCGCGCCCACGGAGACGAGCGCCGCGCCCATGAGCTGGCGGCGCCCGAGCCGCTCTCCCTGGAGCGCTGCCAGTACCAGCGCGAAGGCGATAGACGTGTTGCGCAGCGTGAGCACCGCCCCCGCCCCGCTGTCGTTGAGCGCGGACAGGAGCAACGCGAACGACGCCATGCAGATGGCGCCTGCGATGACGACAAGCCCAGGCTTGCTCCACGCCTGACGTTGAAGAGTTCCCCACCCCGTGCTCCGGCTGCGCTCCAGCATCAGCACCGGCAACGCGACGAGCAGCCCCGTGGTGAAGAGCGCGGGCGGCTGCGCCCCATCGGCGAGCGCCATCTTGTAGCTCAGGTGGTAGCCCGCGATGGCCACCGCCGCCAACGCCGCCCAAGCCACGCCCGACGCCGCCGGCCCCGTGGGACGCGCCACGTGCATCACCGCCAACCCACCGCCCAGCACCACCGCACCCGTGAGCGTCCACGCGGAGACGGGCTCGC
The DNA here is from genome assembly GCF_037414475.1 of Myxococcus stipitatus. The sequence continues at coordinate 2,859,831 of NZ_CP147913.1, forward strand.
TCAGCACCAACACGGACACGGGCCACACCAGCAACATCGCCCCACCGCGAGACACCGTGTACGCCAATCCCAGCGGCGCACGATGCAGCGCCCGGGACAACGCCGCCAGATAGACGCTCTCACACGCGCCCGCCGCCAGCGCCCACGCAAGCCCTCGCGTGGTGGGGAAGGCCTCCCCCTTCATCCCGAACGCCCAGAGCCCACCGCCCACCATGGCCACGGTGATGACACCCACCACTCCCGCTTCGGGATGTGGATGCTTCTTGAGCATCGCGTTCCACGACGCATGCAGGAACGCGGACAACAACACCCACACCAGAGCAACGGTCTCCAACGAGGCTCCTCGACGGCGCGAAGCCCGTATGTATCGCGTCCCGTCGCGCCGCGCAGTCCCGTGTCAGCCCGCCTGCTCTCGAGCAGCGGAACCAGACGACACGTGCACCTGGATATCCGGTGAAGACACTCCTCGCGGGGGCGGGCGCCCGACAGTGAGACATGGAGGGAGGCCGGGTCCGCCGCACACCCCCGCGAGGAGCCACTTCAAGACTGCATCCACTTCAACCACCACCTCCCCTCACGCGGGAGGCGAAGCTCGGCCCGCGGGGATGACGAGCGGCCCTGATACGTCCGGCCACTCGACCACCTGGACCTGCAATCCAAACGTGCTGGCGATGAGCTCGGCACGGAGGACCTGCGACGGAGACCCCAGCTCCACCAACCGTCCCCCCGCGAGCACCGCGATTCGATGCGCGTAACGCGCCGCCAGATTCAAGTCGTGAAGCACCGCGAGCACCGCGCCACCCTTGTGGGCAAAACGCGTGGCCTCCTCCAGGACCAGATGCTGATGCGCCAGGTCCAGGCTCGACGTCGGCTCGTCGAGCAAGAGATAGCGATGTCCCTCCGCGGGCGCATCCCAGAGTTGCGCCAGCACTCGCGCGAGCTGCGCCCGTTGCCGCTCTCCACCCGAAAGGGACGTATACGGCCGCGATGCCAGATGCCGGATGTCCATCACATCCAGCGCGGCCAGCGCGACCTCCATGTCCACGCTCCCCTCGCCTCGCGACGCATAGGGACTGCGCCCCAGCAGCGCCACCTCCAGCACCGTGAAGCCAAACCCCAGCGAGGACTCCTGCGGAAGCACACCCAACCGCAGCGCCCGCTCCCGGGACGGCCACTTCAACAACGGTTGTCCATCCAGCACCACCTCGCCCACTGTGCAGCGCAGCTCTCCCGAGAGCGCCGACAACAGCGTGGACTTGCCCGCGCCGTTGGGCCCCACCACGGCGAGCACCTCGCCGGGCATCAACTCCAACGACAGCGGCCCCAGCGCGCGCCCACGGCCCCGCCAGACTTCGACGCCTCGCACCTGAAGACTCATACCGTCCCCTTGCTGCGCGACAGGAGCGCGACGAAGACCGGCACACCCAACACGGATGTCAGCGCACCGACGGGAAGCTCCGCCGGGTCCGCCGCCGTGCGAGACAGCGTGTCCGCCACCACCAGCAACGTGGAGCCCAGCAGCGCCGAAGCCCCCATCAACCGGCGATGGTCCGGACCGAGCGCCAGCCGCAACAGCGCGGGCACCAAGAGTCCCACGAAGCCGATGATGCCCGTGACGGACACCGCCGCTCCAACGCCCAGCGCGGCCGCGAGGATGAGCCGGCGCTTGAGCCGCTCCACATCCACGCCCAGGTGCCACGCCTCACGCTCCCCCAGGAGCAACAGGTTGAGCGAGCGCGCCTCACGCAAGAGCAACCACAGCGCCACCAGGAGCGGCACCGCCGAAGCAGCCACCACACTCCACGAGGCACCCCCCAGGCTGCCCCATGTCCAGAAGGTGATGGTGCGAAGCTGCGCGTCCGTGGCCACCTGCATGAGCAGTCCGATGCCCGCCGCCGCTCCCGCGCTCACGGCCACACCCGACAACAGGATGCGCGCCGTCTCCGTTCGCCCACCTCCCGAGCCAATCCGCTGCGCGAGCAGCGTGGCCCCCAGCGCACCGATGAAGGCCGCGCCCGGCACGGCCATGACGCGGAACGGCCCCAGCCGGGAGCTGAGCGCGACATCCAGGACGATGGCAGTCACCGCGCCCAGCGCCGCGCCACTGGAAGTCCCCAGCAGGCCCGGCTCCACGAGCGGATTGCGGAACAGCGCCTGAAGCGCGGCACCACAGGTCGCGAGCACCGCGCCCACCAGCACGCCCAGCACCACGCGCGGCATCCGGATGGAGAGCAGCACCGCCTCCTGCATGGGCTCCAGCCGGTGGCCCACCTCCAATCCCAGGCCCTCGAGCACACTGCCCGCGAGCCCCAGGAGCGGCACTCGCACCGAGCCCACCGCGAGCGACGTCACCACCGCCCCCACGAGCGCCGTCCCCAACACCCACCAGGGACGTGGACGCGAGCGGGCCGGCCGCGCCTGCTCCCTCGTCGGAAACGACGCGGGCACGGGAGTGGAGGCGACACCCGACGCGCTCATGTCTCGTCCCGCGCCGGCAGCCCCATGCCGTCCTGCAAGAGGTGCACGGCCTTGCCCAGCTGAGGCCCCAGGCTCATGAAGTGGACGTCCTCGATGGCGACCACCTTCCATCCCTTCACCTGGGACAGTCCTGGAACACCACGCAGCCCCTGCTCTCCCCCCAACGCCGTCAGCGTGCTCGCGGGTAGCAGGATGATGTCGGGCGCGGCCAGCACCGCGGCCTCGGCCGTCAACGGCTTGTGGCCGGAGTAACCCGACACCGCGTTCACGGCACCGGCCAAGCGGATGAGCTCATTCGTCGCAGTCTCCGCGCCCGCGACCATCAGCGCATTCGCGCCACGGGCATAGAGCGCGAGGACTCGCGTGGGCTTCGCGGGCTTCACCGCCGCCCGCGCCTCGGCCCGCTTCAGGTCCTTCTCCAAGCTCGAGACCACCGCCTCGCCCTCGGACACGCGCCCCAGCTTCGTCGCGAGCGCGCGGATGCGCTGCCGCGCCTCCTCCACGGTCGGCTTGTTCGGCAGCACGACGACCTCCATCCCCGCCGTGCGGAGCTGCTCGAGGACTCCCGGAGGACCCGCCTCGTCCGTGGCCAGGAGCCACCCCGCCTCCAACGCGAGCAGCGACTCCGAGGAGAGCGCGCGCAGATACCCCACGCGAGGACGGCCACGCGCCACGGACAGCGCAAGGCTGGTGTCATCCACGCCCACCACCTTCTCGCCCATCCCCAGCGCGAACACCGTCTCCGTGATGGCCGGTCCCACCGTCACCAACTTGGGAACCGCGTCCACGAGAGCGGCCGGGGCCTTCGTCGCGGGCTCGGCGGCGAACACCGGCGAGGCCAGGAGCCACCCGGCCAGGAGCCACGACACGCGCATCATGACACCACCGCCGTGACGGGCAGCGCGGCGACCAGCTCGTCGATGAGCGCCCGCCACTCGAGGGACTCGGGGACGCCGGGCTTCCGCTTGCCGAAGAGCAGCGCGATGTTCTCCCCCGCCGCGTCGAACAACTCCAGCGAGGTGACGACACCGTCGCGTGTGGGCTTGCGAACCACCCAGGCCGAGTGGATGTGGTCCGTGCGCAGATGAAGGTTGAAGCTCGGGTCCAACACGTTCATCCACGGGCCCATGGCGCGGACGGTGTGCACCGGGCCCGTGTGAATCTGGATGGCGCCCGGGTTGCCCACGAACACCATGATGGACAGCCCCGAGGCCGACGCCTTCTCCAGCACCCACGTGAGCGACGCGGGCGCCACGGGCGTGGTCATCTCCGGACTCACCAGGCGCAGCGCCTGCGTGCGCGCCACCTTGAACCGGCGCAGCAGCGGGAAGAACTCGTGCGTGTCCTGGAGCCCGCGCCAGCCAGCCACCAGTCCCTCGACGTCGATGTCGGAGTCGGGCCGGGGGACCTCCGCCGCCGGAGCCGCCTCCACCGGAACCTCGCGCGACTGCTCCGCGTGGGCGTACTCCGTCACCAATTGCTCAAACGCGCTGACGCCAGCCTCGTCCTCCACGTAGACCTTGTGGATGGCCATGCCCGCGGGGTCGAAGAAGTGCAGGCTGCGCCGCGTGCCCTCGGGCCGCGCCTCGCGGAACGCGTAGCCGAAGCGCCACCGATTGAGGAACAACCGCAGGTCGATGTTCTCATCGAGCGCCAGCGCGACGGCGCCGTTCACCTCGACGTTGCGATACAGGCCGCGCTTCTCGTGCACCGCGCTCTCGTTGCGCGTGAGCGTCATCACCTTGCCCAGCGACTCGAGCTTCGGCAGCAGCGTGTCGAGCCGCAGGTCCAGACGCACGACGTCCTCGCCAACGCCCGTCGCGAGCAGCTGGGCTTCACTCACCCCCAGCTGCGTCGCCGCATCGCGAATGCGCGTGCGCGGTTGGCTCTCTCGCAGCACGTGCCAGCGCTGACGGAGGGCGGTGGGCTCGGAAGAAGACGCCGTGGAGACAGAAGGAGCAATCATGACGGGTTCCAGGGGAGAGGGGTGCATCGACATCGACGTCAACGACAGACATCCACGGCCATGAATCAACGAGACGCTTCGGCATCCACGGACGAACCCGACGCGGGCGCCGACACCTTCGCCCAGCGCAGCTTGAGCATCGCGGGCGTACCGGCGTCGTCGTAGTAGGACAGCATCTCCACCTTGAAGTACGCCTTGGAGTCCGAGCGCACGACGTACACCTGCGGACGCGTGGTCAGCTTGTGCGTGACGGCGTCATAGGAGTACCAGCCACCATTCGCCTGGAACACGGTGTCCGGGTCCGAGCCCTCGTCGTCGCCGTCATCCGCGTCGACCGAATAGCCACTCACGGGCGCCTGGGTGAGCCGGGTGAAGTCCTGCGCGGGCAGCACCGCGACCTCCACGCCGCCCTTCCCGTTCACTCCGCCGCGGGAGCGGATGCCGAAGCGCTGGAAGGACAAATCCCAGACGGCGTCCTCGCTCGCGCTCACCTGAGTGCCGGTGTCCAGGTCCAGGCCAATCCAGGTGTCCTTGCTCGTGGCATCCACCACGGTGGTGATGGAGCCATCCGCGTTGCTGACGTGACTCACGTGGGTGCCATTGGGCGGCGCCGGCGTCAGCTCCAGGTCATCACCACAAGCGGACAGCGTGCCTGCCAGGCACAGCGCGGCGGCCGCGCGGGACATGGAGAGGAAAGTGGGGCGGGACATTCGATGGGCTCCTTGACGTAGAGGGTGTGACTCACAGCCGGAACGAGACGCCGGCCTGGAAGGTGCGAGGTGGAATGGGCAGGTCCGTGGGATTCCCCGCGTCGGCGAGGTTGGACCCCAGCACGAAGAACTGGAGCGACTCGCGCGGCCTCCAAGCGACACGGGCATCCACGGTGACGTAGGGCTTCGACGGATAGGGATTGGCGACCCCGTCGCCGTCCGTGTCCGGATAGAAGGGGCGCTCGCCCACCAACGCCGCGCGGGCCCACGTCTCCAAGCCCCACTCGCGGTGGCGCCACGTGGCCTGCGCGGTGAACCGGTGACGCGCCTGTCCTTCCAGCGCCCGGTTCATCGACTCGTCGCGTCCGTCGGTGAGCGAGTAGGCCACCTCGCCGGAGAGGCGCCACGGCAGACGCTGACGAAGGCCCACCTCGCCGCCGCGCACGCGCGCTCGGGCCACGTTGACGTAGGTGAAGAGCTGCCCCTCGCTCTGCTGCTCGAGCGACGTTCCAATCATGTCGCGCAGCGAGTGCTGGAACGCGCTCACCCACACGAGCGAGGACTCCAGCGGACGAACCTCCGCGGACGCACTGAAGCTGCGCGAGCGCTCCGGCTTCAGGTCCGGGTTGCCGCGCACGGCGTAACCCACCGTGGGGTTCTCGAAATCGAGGAGCAGCTCCTGGAAGCCCGGCGCGCGATAGCCCCATCCGTAGCTGCCCCGCAGCGTGAGCCACGACAGCGGGTCCATCTTCGCCGCGAGCCGTGGCGTGACGGCCGTGCCGAACTGCGTGTCCGCGTCCACGCGTGCACCAGGGACCACCACCAGCTTGGGCCCCGTCGCCAGCGTCCAACTGTCCTGTGCATAGATGGCGGCCCGCCCGCGCTCACCCTGCCCCGTCTCCAGCCGGTCCGCGGCGAGCAACTCGCCCAGCATCTCCGCGCCCACGATGAAGGCATGACGCTCGCCCACGCGCGCGTCGAGCTGCGCACCCACCCGCGCCTGCTGCTCACGGGTGTCCTCCACCGTGTCCAGCGCGGAGGCGCGCCGCTGATCTCTCAGGTAGCGCCGCTGGAAGTGCGAATAGGAACCCTCGACACGAAGCGTCGCCTCGTCGCTCAGCTTCCATGACGGCGCCATGCGCGCGCTCATCGACGTGTCGCGGCTCGCACGGTCGAACACCGCGCCCGCCACGCCCAGGTCCACGCCGCGCTGCGTGCGCCGCGAGAAGCCCGCGGAGCCCTCCAACGCGAAGGCCCCCTCCCCTTTCAGGTCTCCACTCGCGGAGAGGTCGAAGCCCTGCAGGCTGCTGCCCGTGGTGCCCTCATCCAAGGGCTGCAAGTCGTACGACGAACGGCGCTGCACCCCGCCGCTCACCCGCAGCCCCCAACCCTCGCCACGCGCCTCCCCCGTGGCATCCAGGTCCAACCGGTTCAGCTCGCCATAGGCAACCCGAAGCTCACCCCCGAGCGGCCTGCGGGCACGCCGCGTGATGAAGTTCACCACGCCGCCCACCGCGTCACTGCCGTAGAGCACCGACGACGGTCCCTTGACGATCTCCACCTGCTCCACGTCCTCGAGCGACACCCGGGACAGGTCCACGCCCCCAGCGACGCGGCCCGCGACGCGCTCTCCGTCCACGAGCACCAACACGTACTCGGGCCCCAGCCCCTGCACCTGCACGGACGCACCCGCGAAGGTCTGCACGACCTGCAGCCCCGGGTGCGCGGCCAACAACTCCGACGCGTCTCGCGCGCCCGTCGCCAGGATTTCCGAGCGGGTGATGACCTCCGTGGCCACGGGCGTCTCGCTCAACCGCTCCTGCGTGCGCGACGCGGTCACCACCGTGCGCGCCACCGGCACGTCGTCCTTCGCGGCGTCGGCGTCAGCGGATGGCTCGGCGGCCATCGAAGATGCCGAGGTCGTCGAGGCCCCTGGACCCGCGACGACCTCGGCCTGCTTCGACACCACCTTCGCGTCCTCGGAGCCCACGACAGGCTCGGAGGACACAGGCCCCACGGGGACGGACGCACTCGCGGGCGCCTGCTCCAACGGAGCACGGCCCCACGCCGAAAGCGGCGAGGCCCACGCCAGCACAAGGAGACACCAACTCCCACGCATCCCGCGTCCTCCGGCACATGTCCGGTGGGACTCCCGTCAGAGGGAATCCCCGTGGGGCGCTGGGCTCAGGGGCCTCGGGCCTCAGTCAACTCTCGGTCCAACTCCCGGGCGCCCGCGCACCCGGACACTCCCACCTGCTCAGCCGCGCGCCCTGGGCACCCCAACCCCACTCGCCGACGGCTCCAACGGAATCACCCGCGTCCGGCGACACCGGCGGCACTTCAGCTCCACGCCTCCCGGCACCAGCCGCGCCAACAGGCTCCCGCACAGGCAGCGCAGCTCACCCGCTTCACCGCCCTGCTGGCACCCGTCGCGCATCTCCACTCCGCAGTCTGAAACGCCACGGACGATATTGATACTGACTATCAAAGTCAATACACCCACAGAATCAGTATCCTGAGGCCCACGGAGGTGGGCCTGGACGGACTGTCAGTGGAGCTTGGCGCGGGCGGTGGCCTCGCGGCGGACGCGGGGCTTGGGCGTCACCATGCGGGTGATGCCGTAGTAGAGCTGGTCCTCGGTGTAGACCTTGCGCACACGCCGGTGGGTGCCGGGGACGTAGGCGGGACCGGGGCGCTCCAGCCATTGGAGGACCCGCACCTCGCCGGTGTAGGCGAGCGGGGCGAGCAGCTCCGGCGGGCACAGCTTGAAGTAGCGGCGCACAAGAGGGCGCAGCTTCCGGGCGAAGTCCTTGCCCAGCACGGCGTGGCGCCGGCCGGAGTGCAGGGTGCCGTCGAAGCGGCGCGACATGTGGAACAGCTCGTGGACCACCGTCTCCAGGCGGGCCTTGGCAGAGGAGCCCCGGAAGAAGAGGGGCCGCAGGGTGATGCAGTACAGCATGCGCCGGTTGCGGATGCGGATGATGGGCTTGCGCCGGCCGCGGCGGTCCCTGCACTTGCCGCCCCGGAAGCACAGGGGTTTGACGGTGCCCCGGGACGCTCGGCGCGCTTCACCCGCGACCACCAGGATGCGGCCCGCCTTCACGTGGGCGAACTCTGGCAGCTTCGTCGCGATGTCCCGGATGAGGGCGCGGAGCGTCTTGTTGAAGTTGGGGCGGCGTCGGACCACGAGTGGTGGACAGTCTAGCGGAAAAGCCCTTGGGGGCGGCTTCCACGGTGCACACAATGTCTAACGTGATGCGCTCGACTTCGCCCATGGTGCTGGTGGCGGCCCTGGCTTGCGTGAGCTGGGGGTGTGCCTCGGCACCCGCCACGCCGGCTTCCCGGGTCGTCACCTTGACGGCTCAGGACACCTCTGTGGTGTCCCAGGGCCTCACGGAGGCCACCCTCCGTTTCAACGCCCAATTGGAGACCGCCACGTCGGGACGCGTGGAGCAGGCCGAGTATGAGCTCGTCTCCGAAGGCAAGGTGCTGAAACAGGGCACCGCGAAGCTGGAGACACGGCTGGAGCCGGGGGCTCCGGTGGCGCTGTCGTTCGAGGAGCGCGCGGCCTACGTGCAGAGCCCGGAGGACCTGGCCCGGCTGAGCGCGCAAGGGGGCACGGTGCTCCTGGCGCTCCGAGGTGTATTGGTGGTGCGCCAGGATGACGCCGAGCAGCGAATCCCCTTCGCGGCGAGCCGGGGCGTGCGCGTGCCGAGGCTGCCCACCATCGTCGTGGAGGAGTTGGACGGGGCGCGTTACTCGGCCGAGGAAGTGCAGCTCAATCTGCGCCTGGGGATTCGAAACCCCAACCCCTTCCCACTCAAGCTGAGCGGGCTCACGTGGCAGGTGGCGGTGGCGGGCAAGGCGCTGGACAGTGGAACGCTGGCCCAGTCGGACAGCGTGGAGGCATCCGCGACAGGGGTGTATCCGGTGGAGGTCTCCGTGACGAAGGACTCCTGGGGGCCGGAGGTGAAGTCGCTCATCTCCCGGGGAATCCTGCCCTACGGCGTGACAGGCGAGCTGACGGGGCCGCTGATGCGGGTGCCGTACTCGCTCTCAGGCGAGGTGAAGCTCAACGTGTCCCGGTAGGATGGGCCGCGCGTGCCCATCTATTTGTTGAGTGAAGAGCATCCGGAGCTGTTCCCTCCTCCGGAGCGCGCGGACAAAAGCGGAGTGCTGGCTGTCGGCGGAGACCTGAGCCCCGAGCGGTTGCTGGCCGCGTACTCGCGCGGCATCTTCCCGTGGTTCAGCGAGGGAGACCCCATCCTCTGGCATTCGCCGGACCCGCGCTTCGTGCTGGAGCCGGACAAGCTCCACGTGGGCCGCAGCCTGCGCAAGACGATGGCGCGGGGGGACTACGAGGTGCGCTACGACACGGCCTTCGCGCGGGTCATCACCGAGTGTGGCCGCGTGCCGCGCCCTGGGCAGTCAGGGACCTGGATTACGGACGAGATGTTGAGCGCGTATGTCGCGCTGCACGAGCGCGGCTTCGCGCACTCGGTGGAGGCGTGGGCCGGGGGCGAGCTGAAGGGCGGACTGTACGGTGTCTCGCTGGGCGCGGCCTTCTTCGGTGAGAGCATGTTCGCGCTGGCGCCGGATGCCTCGAAGGTGGCGTTCGCGACGGCGGTGGAGCGCTTCAAGGCGTGGGGGTTTCAGTTCATCGACTGCCAGGTGGAGACCGAGCACCTGGCGCGCTTCGGCGCGGAGTCGTGGACAAGGAAGCGATTCCTCACCGCGCTGCGCCGGGCCTTGGACGAGCCCACGCGACAGGGCGCGTGGACTGAGCCTGCTCCCTCGTGACGAGCCCGTGGGGCGTCAGTCCTCCACGCCCCACAGGTCCACGGTGCCATCGCTGCGGCCCCGTGCAACCACGCGCCCGTCCGGAGAGAAGAGCGCGTTGCTCGCGTGAAGGTCGTCACCGTCACTGAAGTGGAACAGCATCTCGCCCGTGTCGAAGCGGTGGAGGCCAAAGCCACTCCCCCAAGATGCCGCGAGCAAGTCGCCGCGCGGACTGAAGCTCAGATTGCTCGCGGAGACATCAAGACCCGGGAGCACCTTCACGACGCGGCGCTCCCTCAGGTCCACGACGGTGACCTCATTCGTGTTGCCGCCCACGACGAGCAGCGGCTCCGTCGGATGGAATGCGAGGCTCCACGCGATAGGAGCGTCGATGGACAGCGCGGCCGGCTGGGCTCCTTCACGGACCTCCCAGAGCCAGACGTTCTCCGGGCGTCTGTCATCCGCGAAGAAGGTCATCGCCGCGAAGCGACCATCCGGAGAGAGCGCACACGACGACATGGAGACGCCCATCTCCATCGGAGCGAGCTCACACAGCGGCCGCCAGGCCTTCAAGTCCCACACCGTGGGGGCATCACCCTCCAGCGGAATCAGCAGCAACCACTCGCCACCTCGAGACATGGAGAGCCGAGTGACAGCATTGGACAGGTGCTGCTCGCGCTCGAGCGTCCCGTCCTTCGTGGACAGAGACACCAACCTCGGCCGCCACAGCCCCGCGGGCGAGAGGTTCGCGGGGCCTACGGAGACGATGTGCTCCGCGTCGGGAAGCACCGCGGCCTCCACCTCGAACTTCGGCTCGTGGGTCCGCGCCGGACCCGCCGGTTGACTCCCCACGTCCCACCACCGCAACGGCGTGCCCCCCGCTCCCAGCGCGAGGACCACGTCGCCCTTCGGGTCGAAGGCGAGCTTCTGGCCCGAGATGTGGGTCTTCAGCTCGGGCCCGAGCCGCCCGACCCGAGTCAACCGCGAGGCATTGGACGGAGTGATGACAGGACGTGAGGAAGTCATGCGTGCGCTCTAGAAGCAGGTGCCGGTGCTCTGGTCCACGACACACTCCGGCAGGATGACGCGGCCATCCATGATGTCGAGCTCCAGGTGGTAGTTCTTGTAGTACTCGGCATCAAGGTTCGACACGGGCGTGGGGACGGAACCCGCCCGCAGCTCCAGACGGACCATGGACAGGGGCTGCACCATGGCCTCGGCCTCGTACACGTAATACGTGGTGGTGTGCTCCGTCACGTCGTGAATCACCTGCGTCGCGAGGTCCACCCACACGTTGCTCGCGTTGAGCTGCTGCAGCGCGAGAATGGCCGTCATCGGCTGGTACGGCATGTTCGACGGCACCCAGGGACGCAGCGAGTACGGACGCAGCTTCGCCTGGACGCGGACCTTCTTCGCCGTCTGGTGGGCGAAGAACGCCGGGACCTGCATGAACACGTGGCCGCTCTTCGACGTCATCAGCGGCGCCGTGTAGAGGCCCGTCCCCCACTTCAGCGGGTCCGTGGGGCAGCGCAGCTCATTGGAGCGGAAGCCGCTGAGCATCCGCTCGTCGCTCCATCGCCAGCGCTGGCGCGGGCAGCCGTTGTACGGGTCCAGGGGACACGGGTCGCTGGCCGTGAGCTGGAACGTGTCACGCGTCGTCGGCGGCGGCAGCGACGGCGCATCACACGCGATGGGATTGCTACTGGACGTGTCCACAGTGACACACGTGCTGGAGCCGATGGGGCGGTCCGACCAACTGCACATGTCGATGGACACCTCGCGCTGATACTGGAAGCTGAAGGCCGAGGTCTCCTGGGCCGCCACCGGGGAGGACGTCATGAGCAGCCCCAGCGCGGCGAGCGCGGGGGTGAGGACATGCTTGAGGTTCTTCATGAGATGAATGGGTCCTGCCGGGCCCGGAGTGGGCCCGGCGAATGGGTTGGCTGAAACGGTGACTACGGGAGAGGCGTCAGGTCCATGTGGGACGCGTCCGCCCAGATCTGCTCCAGCATCGCGCGCTCGGCGGCATCCAGGTCTCGGGCACCGAGGTTCTTCGACTTGGCCATCATCGCCTCGCGGAACCACTTGTTGAAGCCCGCCCGGGCCTCCTTCTGCCCCTGCGGCACCAACACGTTGGAGTCCGTCACCTTGCAGGCGATGTCCGCGTCCGCCCACTGGCCGGGCGTGTGCGAAATCTCCTTCTTGAGATGCGGCCGTGGCCGTCCACCCGTGCCATTGGGAGCAATGCGGATGATGGAGCCATCCGCGTGTGCCCAGACCTCCTGGACGGTGTCGGAGGTCTTCATGACGAAGCCCTTCTGCGGCAGCACCGTCCGGACCTCGTCCAGATACATGCCCTTCATCGGCGGCAGGTTCCGCACCGCGGCGCCGAAGTTCTTCGTGAAGACGGTGTCGCGAACCTGCGGGCTCCACAGGGCGCCGAAGATGTCCAGGCCCACGACCTTCCGCATCGACTCACCACCCACCGTCGAGGCGAACTTCGTGACGAACACGTCTCCGTAGACATCCGCCAGGTGCTTGATTTGAGCACCGGTGAGGTCGCCCAGGTGGGCGATGGCGTTGTCACCCAGCCGGGTGCGCAGCATCCGAGCCTCCGCCGCGCCCAGGTCCAACAGCAGGTTGTCGATGGTCTTGGCGACGCGGGCCCCCACGGGTGCCACCGCCATGACTCCGTGCCAGAAGGCCCCGCTGCCGATGACCACTCCCAGCCCGGAGGCGATGCGCTCCTCCGTCGACAGCTCCTCGCCACCCGGCATGCAGAACTTCTTGCCCGTCACGGCCTCGCACAGATCGAGCACGTCGCCCACGGGGGTGAAGCCCACGGCCACGCGGGAAATCTCGACGGCGGCGGTGGCCGCGGAGTTCACCATCTGCGAGAGCTCGACGAGCCTTTCGAAGCCCCAGTCCACGCTGAAGATGGCGGCGGCCGCGCCCTGGAGCATCGCGTTGATGGTGTCCAGGAGCATCCGCTCCTCGGGCGTCATGTTCGCGTCCCATCCGGCCAGCGCGTCCTTGAGCGCGGTCGCGGACTGAGGCGTGTGGGCCATGAGCACCGTGTCCAGCCGCTCGCGAATCTCCAGCGGGATGGGGCTGTCGAGGAACCAGCCGGACTCGTCCATGAAGTTGAGGACGTACGAGGCCACGCTCTGACGCGCGTTGAGGAACGCGGCCCACTCCTGCGTGGACACGGCCGCGCGCGCCTCCAGCGAGCGCTGCATCGCGGCCACGTTGGTGCGCCAACCGCGCACCGTGCTCAGGAACCCCCGCCGGTCCTGCGCGGTGCCCGTCCCCATCTGCTGCTCCAGGCGCGAAATCACCTGCTGGGCGAAGGCCGCGTACGGGTCATGCTCCGGGTCGAAGTCGTCGTTGGGGACAACCTCCGGAATCGTCACGTCCGGAACCTCGTCCAGGCCGTTGCCCGTCTCGAAGCTGTCGGGCGAGTTCAGGTCATGCCCCGCCTGGGCCACGGCGGCCTCGATGAGCGACACGGCCTCGTCCACGTGAAGGCCCAGCTCCGTGGTGATGCGCGCAATCTCCGCGCGCAGCTGCGTCACGTTCTTCTTCAGGTCCGCTACCAGGTTCACCAGTGCGTTGCGCGTCCCCGACGGCAGGTCCGAATAACGCTTCAGCAGCGCATCCAACTCCGCGGCGGTCAGCTCGTCGAAGCCCTTCTGGAGCAACGTCTCCAGCTCCGCCTGGAGGCTGTCGAGCCGCGCCTGCCGCGCCTGCATGTCCGCGATGCTCGTCGCGTTTCCGAGAATCTTGTTCCGGTCCTCGGAGATGGCTCGCTCCATCTCCGCGATGCGGTCCGCCAGGCCCGGGTTGAGCTCGCGCAGCGAGAAGTTCACGTTCGTGGCGCCCGTGAACGACGTGCCCTGCCGGTTGACGGAGAACAGCTGCATGGGCGTCTGTCCGGGACGCGCGAGCCGGACGAGTTCCGTCGTGTACGTCTGCGAGTCCCCTCCCACCGTGGTGATGCCGAAGTAGAAGGAGTTCACCCCCGGCCTCAACAAGACCGAGTCGAACGGCGCGTGGAACATGTTGTAGCGGTCCCCGTTCTGCGCCACCTGCAGCCGGTTGGGGACCGTGTACGTCGGCAGGGGGATGACGTTGACGTCGAAGATGGGGATGCCTTCGCGCACGATGGTCGCGTTGTTGTTGCTCCCCTTGGAGCCGATATACGAGACGGTCTCCCAGACGATGTCGTACGTGTCCGCCCACGCCGGGCGCGCGCACAGCAGCGCGAGCAGGAGGGCCAGGATGCCGCGCGGAGCCCTGAAGCCCCGAGCACTCGAGAAGAAGTTCGGTCGGTTTCTCATGTCGGGCCTCACAGTCCGTCGGACTTGCGCAGCGCGGCGTCATGCACCGTCGCGGCGTCCTTGAGCTGACCCGCGGCCAGCTTCGCTTCCACCTCCAGCAGCATCGCCGCGGGCACCGTGCCCGCGTTGCGCATCATCGCCACGTTGAGCCGCAGCGTTCCCGGCAGGGTGGACGTCATCCACGTGCGCACCCGGGAGAAGTCCCGGCGCATCGCCACGCACCCCGTCTCCCTCCACGAGCGCTGTCCCGCCGCGGGCGGCGCGCACGCGGGCTCGAACTGCAGATAGGACTCCATCTGGTCGAACTTCTCGGACATGAACGACAGCTTCAGCACCGCGCTCTTCGGCGCCACCTTCCACAGCTGGAGGCTGCGAGCGGTGACGTCATCCAGGAAGCGCTGCGACGCGGTGAGGAAGGCGGCGTCCGCCGTCGCCTGACGGGTGGCCGCGTCCGCCTCCAGGCTGATGAGCGCGTCGCGGCGCTGTTTCATGCCTTCCAACAGGCGGTCCACCGCGGTGAGGACCTTGCGTCTGCGCGAGTCGCAGTAGCCCTCGATACCGCCGAGCATCTCCATCTCCCCGTCGACGAGGTCCCCCATGACCAGTCCGCGCTGCGCGATGAACGCCTTGTCGTTCAGCAGACTCGCCACATAGTCCTCCTGAATCCGCCCCAGCTGCATGCGCAGCCGGACCGCATCCATCGCCAACGCGCTGGCCGCGCCGCTCTCCTGGTGGGACAGGGCCACCGCGTCGAGCTGCACCGTCACCAGCCCCTGGAGGTTCGCCGCGGAGCCCTGGGCAGCCAGCGTCCGCAGCGAGGCCGTCGTCGCGGCTTCCGTCGCCTTGAACGCGGCGAAGCGGTTCGCGAGCGCCACCACCTCCGGCACGAGCACATCGAGTTCAGCGCGCGCCCTGGAGACAGTCGCCTCCACCCTCACCATGCCCGCCTTCACCTCGGCCTCTTCCACCACGACCGGGTCGCCGTACTCGCGCGCCTTCGCCTTCACCGTCGACTCAGCGGAGTCGATCATCGTCTTGATGCGGTTCGACACCGCCGCCAGCTCTCGCTCCTGGGCCCTGACAAGCCCACGCGTGCTATCGCGCATGCCTTCCAGGGTCACCTTGAGCGTGTCGGCGCTCTTGTTGTTGTTCTTCAGGAAGGCCAGCACGTTCTGCTGCCCATCCAGCCACGTCACCATCTCCGCATGCGTGGCGTTCTCTTCCGGGACGGCCACCGACATCATGATGGGCTGAAAGCGGCACGTCATGTCCGTGCCGCAAATGCCCCCCAGCCGACTGAAGACGGCGTCATAGGGAACCTGGGGGCTCTGGTTGAATTCGACGCACTCGAGAAGGTGGTGCCTGTCGACGAACGCGCAGTAGCGCGGCCAGTACGCGGAGCGCTGGTCCTGTGTCGCCAAGGGTTCCGGTTCCTTGAGCTCGGCCGTGGGCCCGCATCCCAGGGACAGCAGGGTCGCCATCACGGCGCCTCGCAGCGCCGTCTGTGGTTTGAATCGCTTCATGCTCTGTATCTCCTGAAGAAAGTCGTGAGCCGGGCCGCTACGGCAGCCACGGGTCCAGCTGCGCCAGGGCCAGCACCTTCTTGTTCTGGAGCCGGACGACCTCGCCCTGCGCGGCCGCGTAGAGCTGCGCGTAGTCGGGCGGGTTCTGCGTCTGCCGGGCGATGATGGCGTTGAGGCGCGCGAGCACCTCCGTGGCGTCCGCGCCCAGGTGGTCCTCGAGCGTCATCACCGTGCCGTCCGGCCGCTGCCAGTCCTCCGGCTGCCCCAGCACCCAGAGGTCCCCATGCAGCCGCAGCAGCGCCAGGCGCTCCTCGAAGGACAGGTCACCGCAGTTGAGAATCATCGACTCCAGGGCGGGCCCCGCCTCGAGGGCCGCCGCGCGCATCTCCTGCATCGTCTCGTTGGACAGCTCGACGCGGAAATGGTCCGCCAGGCTGCGCATGAGCGAGTACGCGCGCTGGTAGAGCATCAGCTCCTCCATGCGCGAGGCGTGGTTCGTCGCGGCGGTGAGCTCCGCGTCGATGGCGCCGAGGACAGCCTGGGCCTCCGCCGTGTTGGACACGTCCACCTCGTTCCAGCGCACCTCCAGCTTGATGTTGCAGGTGCCATCCAGGACCGCAGAGGGCGTCCAGGTGGAGTTGTCGCTGAGCACGAACGTGCTCACCGGCGCGCCCCCCGCGCCCCGCAGCATCACCTCCGTGTTGCGCAGATAGGGGATGACCACCGTCGCCGCGCCAGCGGCCTCCGCCTTCGCCTCGAGCGGATACTGGGTGGAGCAGTTTCCGGTCACCACGGAGCGCAGCGACGTGCGCAGGGGCACCGCGGTCTCCGTCGTGGGCGTGATGAACGTGCGCGGGGTCAGCTGACAGTTCATCAACCGGTTGAACCGCAGCTCACACCGTCCCGGCGAAATGATGTCGATGACATCCACGGCGTGGGCCTGCCCCGCCAGCAACAGGGCACACGTCGCCCCCGCGAACATGATTCGCTTCTTCATGACTTCTCCTGATGAATGAGGGTGTTTGAAAAGACGTCCGGCTCAGAGACAGAAGCCTGGGCGGGACTGGTCCGGGATGCAGTCCGGCAGGATGAGCCGCGCCTCGATGAGGTCCGCGATGAGGTGGTAGTTCATCCAGATGTTGTTCTCGTCGGCCACCCGCAGCGACGGCAGCGTGTTGGCGCGCAGCTCCACGCGCACGGGCGTGTAGGGCTGAACGGTCGCCTCCAGCTCGAACATCTCGTACGCGGTCGTCGGCCCATAGACAGGCGCGGGCAGCACACGCGTCGCGACATCGCGCCAGACGTTGTCCGACCCCTGCGTCTGGAGCGCGAGCGTCGCGGACATGTTGACGTTCGGCAGCCCGCTGGGACTGTAGGGCGTGTTCGCGTAGAGCATCACCTTCACCTGCCCTCGCACCGTACGCGGCTGGCTGTGACTCAAGAACCCCGGGACGCGGAAGAAGACGTGGTTGGAGACCGTGGTCGCCAGCGGCTTGGTGAACAGCCCCGTGGACCAGTCCGCCGGGTTGCTGGGGCAATGAATGACAGACCAACCCCAGCCGCTCAGATAGCGCCCATCCGGCCAATGCCACTGCTGCGTCCGGCAGCCATTGATGCTGTCATAGGGACACGCCACGGTGGGCGACAGGTCGAACCAGTAGGTCGAAGGCGGTGACGCCGTGGGCGCCGCACATGCGACGGCGTTCGCCCGGTTCCACGACCACTGACTGTCCGCCGCGTTCTGCGCCGTGCAGGTGCTGTTCGTCGGACGGTTCGACCAGTTGCACATGTCCAGGGCAATCTCCTGGACGTACTGCGAGCTCAGCGCGGTCAGCTCGGAGACCGGGACCTCCGGCGGCGCGAAGGCGAGGCCCTCGGAGGCCAGCGCCCCCATCGGAGAAAGCCCCAGGGCCAGCGCCCAGGACACACTTCGCCGGGACACAGAACGAAACAAAGATTGAACGCGAGACATGACTCCCCCATGGAGGGACGCATCCCTCCTGCACTCCTGCGCCTGGGCGGAAATGACGCCCTCAGGCGAGGCGGCCCCCAAGAGCCGCCCCCGATATACGGAGAAGTGCCCCAATCCTGGTCGTCACGAATCGCGAGCCGCGCGGCGGCCGGCCGCGTCACTCCCCCCAGGGAGAGGCCACGGGGCGCTTCACCTTGCACGGCGACAACGAGCGCCGCGTGAGCAGCAGCTCCTCTTCCGATGGACTGGTGAAGCGAATGGCGGTGGGCTTGGCCTTCGGCTTCGCGGGGTCATGGACGAAGAGCGAGGTCGGGTCGCGGCTCAGGATGAAGCGCAGCCCGGCGGCGTCATGCAGGCCTCCGAAGAACACGGTGCCCCCGTTCTTCAGCGACGCCGGGGAGAGCGCCCCCGAGGGCCGGTAGAACAGCAGCGACAGGTCCTCGGTGGCCCACTCGCACGGGTCCTTCTTTCCCTTGCGGTCCATCCACGTCACCGTGAAGTCGCTCACCGCGCCGCCGTCCTCCCAGGTGATGCCGATGCGCTCCCACAGCCGCGAGCACGCGGGGGGTTCGCACTCGCGCGCGGGGACGTACTCCATCACGTCCGGTGGCAGTCCCTCTGACTCCTTGCCCAGCTCGCGCTCGGTGGGCCTGCGCAGCTTGCAGCCCGTGGGCTCGTCCTTCTGCCGCAGCGCCACCGGCGTACCGGACAACCTGCCAGGCGGAAGGATGTCGCAGTCCGCTTGGATTTCCGCCATGAGGAACGTCTTGCGCTCGACGTCCGTCACGCCCTTGCGCACCGCCCACCACTGAATCGGCACCGCGCGGCACGCGGGCGCGTCGTTCTTGCCGAAGACCCACAGCGGGATGCTCGGGTCGGGCGCGCCCAGCTTGCGCACGTCCTCCTCCGCCACCAGCTTCGCGCCCTCGCGCTCGCGCTCGCGTCCCTTGAAGTAGGAGTCCTTGGCCTCCGGGATGACGGCCTGGTGCACGAGCCACCCCGAGCGCTCCAACCCCAGCTGCGAGCCCGAGGAGAAGGGCACCACGTCCGGGCGCTTCGGACAGCCTCGGTCCGGCTGCGGCGCCTCGATGATGACGGCGGAACCATCATCCTGGGCCCTTGCCCCCAGGGGCACGACGAACAGCGACACACCCAGCACCAGCGAAGTCGACCGCTTCGAGAATCGCATCCGCGCCTCCACGCAACCCCTGGCGGCGTGATGCGAAACCCACACACGGCCACCGGGCGAACACCCCCAGGGTCATACCTCAAGCCCGCCCCCTCGCGGCACACCCTGAAACATCGCGCGCCCCTCGCGACAGACGCGGCCCCATCCCACGCGATATGACGGCCACAGGTGTCCCTTCCACACCCTCTTCATCAGGATGAGCCCATGCGCGCCTTGTTGATGCTCGCGGCGGTGACACTGGCCCTCGCGGCCTGCCGGAACGACTCGCAGACGCCGCTGCCCGGGCCTCAGACCGGAGACCTCCACGAAGGGGACTGGAAGGACACGGGCCCCTTCGCCGCATGCACCGTGGACCTCGCCGCGGCCTCCTGCGGGAGCCTCTCCAGCTTCGACACGCGCTCGTGCACCGCCGGCGGACTCGCGGCCCTGGAGCTGGATGGCGTCTACACCGTGCACGTGCGCGCCAGGAGTCCGCAGTACGGCGGCGCGTACTCGCTGGGCCCCCAGTCCCTGCGGCTCGCGTCCACCGGCGTCCAGTTCGCGGGCGGCCTGCGCGTGGACCGGCGGGAAGTGGATGCACGCGGCAACGTCTACCTCTCCAGCCTGCGCGCGGAGGGCACCACGGGCTCCCGGCGCCGCTCCTACCTGGGCTGCCAGTCCCCGGAGCCGGGACGGCTGCAAGGCTGCTACGTGGATTGCTACAACGGGCAAGTCCAACGCGAGGGCACCTTCGACGCGCGGAAGGTCACCCCCTCCGCCGGAGAGCCCGAGTCCTCGGGCCTGGAGCACATCGCCGAGATGGCCGTGCCGGAGGGAGAGGCCGTGGATGTCTACGTCACGCGTGGACACGCCTACGTCGTCGCGCTGTACGGAGGACTCTTCGTCTACGACGTGAGGGACCCGTCCAGGCCCGTGCTCACCCAGCACATCCAGCGCGCGAACGACACCTACTGGAACGGAGTCTGGGCGAAGGACAACGCGCTCTACGTCGCCAGCGGCGTGCGCGGCGTCATCGTCTTCGACATCACCAACCCCGCGATGCCCCTGGAGGTCCTCGCGACGGGCGGTCAGCAGCGCATCAACGTGCACACGGTGTTCGTCCACGAGGACCGCCTGTTCGCCGCCTCGCCCGCGCCCAGCGGAGAAGTGCTCGTCTATGACGTCAGCCAGCCCCTGGCGCCCCGCCGCGTCGGGAGCTTCATGGCCGAGGGCTTCACCCCGGAGACCTCCAACGGGCCTCACGACATGTTCGCCTTCGAGGGGCGGCTCTACACCAACTTCTGGAAGGCCGGATACGTCATCGCCCAGCTCGAGCGGGAAGACGACCCGAAGCAGCTCGGCTCCTACCGCTACCTGAACGCCACCAGCCACGCCAACGCCGTCGTGCGCTATGGCGAGCGCCTCATCGCCTTCGAGGGCGGCGAGGACTGGGGCGCGCACCTGCGCGTGCTCGACGTGACGGACCCCGCTTCGGTGAAGCTCGTGGGCGAGTACCGGCGCCAGGAGCACGTCTCCATCCACAACATGGTGCTGGTGGGCACGAAGCTCTACGTCGCGTGGTACCACGAGGGCGTGCGCGTGCTGGACGTGTCCACCCCGGAGAACCCACGCGAGGTCGCCCACTACAACACCTTCAGGCCCGATGACCCGAACCGGGGCTCGAGCTTCTACGACGGCGCCATCGGCATCCGCGTGCCGGGCGATGGCTTCATCTACACGGTGGACACGTCGCGCGGGCTCGTCATCCTGCGCGAGACGGCGCCCTGAGCGCTCAGCCCTTCTTGCGCGGCGGCTTCTTCGGCGCGGGGCGGATGATTTCCACGGGCACCGGCGGCTCCGCCTCCAGGGCGGGCCCCGCGTCCGGCGCGGCGGCGGGGGGCTCCGGGGCCTTCACCTCCACCCGGTCCTCCAGGGGCACCCGGCCCACGGAGCGGCGGAACAGCTCCCACAGCGCCTTGTGCCAGTCCTCGCGGCTCGCCTCGCCCGACATCACCAGGCCCGCGCCGCTGTAGCGCGCCTCCAGGCCCAGCGGCTTGAGCGCCGCGCTCATCGATGTGAGCTGGTCCTGCAAGGCCGGCACGTCGAAGGTCAGCTCCAGCTCCCGCGCCACATACGCGTCCGAGCGCAGCACCTCCAGCAGCGCCGCGCGGCACGCGGCGTCCTTCACCGTGGCCGCCAACAGCTTCTCGGCGCCCTGCGTGGCCTTCAGGTCCGGGCACACCTTGCGCGCGGAGGCCATCCGGGGCGCCACGTCCTCCGATGGGGGGGAGCCCACCGTCAGCCGCCAGACCGCGAAGCGCCCCTCGGCGTACAGGAGCAGGAGCGTCCGCCCCTCCTTGTGCCCGGTGAGCAACAGTTCGTTGCTGCCCGGGAGGGCCTCGGCGCTGGCCACGGAGGGGTCCTCCACCTCCACCCACTCCAGCGCCGCCAGCTTCTGGAAGCGGTCTTTTCCCGCCTCCAGGGGTAGGACCAGGTCCACCGGCCAGGCTCCGGCCACGGCGGGGACGAGGAAGGCCAGAAGTGCTCCAAGGAAGTACATGCGAGCGGGCATCGAGGCTCCGGCGGGGTGGAACGGACCCTTAGCACGGGTTAAGAACGGGTCTCTATGCCTACCTGGGCCCTCTGGGTCGCCTGCCTGGCGTTGTGCTTCGTCAGGTCCCTGGTCGCCGCGGCGGAGTCCGCGCTTTACGGAACGTCGGACCTGCGAGCCCAAGAGCTGGCGGAATCCCACAAGGGTGGCGCGAGCCGCCGCGTGCTGCGCCACAAGACGGAGCGCGAGGCCACCGCCACCGCCCTTCGCCTGGGGACCCTGCTGAGCGGGTTCCTGGCCGCCGCCATCGGCGCCTTCGTCCCACCTCGCATGTTGGACCTGACGCGCTACGGCGAAGCGGCCTGGCTGCCGGTGGCCACCGTCGCCGCGGGCGCGCTCTTCGTGGGTGTGCTGGCCAGCCTCATGGAAGTCACCATGCGCGGGCTCGCCAACGCCAACCCGGAGCGGTGGGCCCTGCGCCTGTCGGGGCTCGTGTCGCTGCTGGTGACGGTGCTCTATCCCCCCATGCGCCTGGTGCTGGGGGTGCTCAACCTGGTGGCGCGCACGTTCGGCCGCACCCTGCGCTTCGAGCCGCCCCCGCCTCCGCTCGAGGAGTTGGAGAAGCTCCTGGCCGCGCAGGCGGCGAAGAACGAGGTGGACAAGAGCGCCCCACAGCTCATCCGCTCCATCTTCGAGCTGTCCGACAAGCGCTGCCGCGACGTCATGGTGCCGCGCACGGAGGTGGTGACGGTGGACAGCACCATCACCTCCGAGGAGCTCTTGCGGCTGTTGGCCGAGGAGAACCACTCGCGCATCCCCGTGTACCGGGATGACGTGGACCACGTCATCGGCGTGCTGCACGCGCGCGACATCATTCCCCTGCTCCAGCACCCGGAGCTCATCGTCCTGCAGGACATCATCCGCCCCGCGCACTTCGTGCCGTGGATGAAGCCCATCGGCGACCTGCTCCGGGACATGCAGAAGCGCAAGATTCACATGGCCATCGTCGTGGATGAGTACGGCGGCTTCATGGGAGTCGTGACGCTGGAGGACATCCTGCGCGAAATCGTCGGCGACATCGGCGACGAGTTCGAGGTGGAGGAGAAGCAGGTGGAGAAGATGGCCGACGGCAGCTTCCTGGTGGACGCCGCCATGGAGGTGGATGGCTTCACCCAGGCCTTCGGCTTCCCGCTGCCCGAGGGCGACTTCGACACGCTGGGCGGCTACCTGTCGTCCCTGGCCGGCCACCTGCCCGACGTGGGCGAGCGCTTCACCTACAACGGCTGGCAGTTCGTCATCGCCAGCAAGGAAGGCGCGCGCATCCACCGCGTGCGCATGTCCCGTCTCAAGAGCGCGGCCACCGGGAAGGACACCCGCGGCAAGGAGCCTCGCGAGGCCTCCGCCGGCAAGTCCTGAACCTTTGGGGTGTGTCAGTCCCCGCCCGGGTCCAACGGCGGCACGTGCGTCATCCGCCGCGAGCCCTGGACGCGGAAAGGAGCCCGCCGCTCCGTGCCACCGAAGCGCAGCAGCACGCCTCCGCGAACACGTACGGCAAGCGCCTGCGTCCCGGTGACGGACACCACCCGCTCGGCGGCCAGCGGGAAGAGGACCCGCAGGGGAATCTCCGCGTTCGGGGGCAGCGCCGCGTCCACCTGCTGCTGCCCCGAGGCGACCCGCCGTCCATCCACCCACAGCTCGAAGTCCACGAAGGACACGCTGGCCGCGTCCGACGAGGGGTTCTTCACCTGGAGCCCCAGGTCCAACAGGCCCGACTTGTCCTCCGCGAAGTCCACCGCGAGCGACTCGACCCGGACCGCGTCTTCGTAGGCGCGAGGACGAAAGGGCGCCGAGCCCAGGCAGCCCGAGGCCGCCGCCGCGCCACAGAGCAGCACGAGGAGCGCCCGGCGCGTGCGCATCATCCGCCCAAGAGGGGCTGGAGCGCCTCCACCGTGAGGGGCCAGCCCGCCCGGCGGGCCAGCGCCTCCAGCGCCTTGATGAACTCCGCCGCCGACTGGAAGCGGCGAACCCGGTCCGCGAACAGCGCCTTGCGCACCACCTGCACCGCGTAGTCCGGCAGGTCCGACGTCACCGAGGACAACAGCGGCGAGCGCGCGTCGCGCACCTTGTGCATCAGGTCCGCTTCGTTGTCGCCCGCGTGCAGGCGCCGGCTGGCGAACAGCTCCCAGAGGATGACGCCCACCGCGTACAGGTCCGTGCGCGAATCCACCGCCTGCCCCAGGACCTGCTCGGGGCTCATGTACGGCAGCGTGCCGCGCAGCGCGCCCGAGTCGCCGCGCATCAGCCCCTCCACCTCCGCCACGCCGAAGTCCGTCAGCTTCACGTCGCCGTTGATGCCCAGCAGCACGTTGGCCGGGTTCACGTCGCGGTGGACGATGGTGGCGCCGTTCTCCCCCACCTTGGCCCGGTGGATGTAGTCGAGCGACTTGAGCAGACACCAGGCGATGTAACACGCGGACTCGGGCGGCATCGCCGCGCCGGCCTTGAGGAGCAGCTCCTGCATGTAGCCGAGCGTCCGGCCACTGACGAGCTCCTGCACCATCAGGTAGTCCGGCCCCGCCTTGAACAAGCGGAACGTCCGCACGATGTGCGCATGTCTCAAACGCACCGTGAGCTTCGCTTCGTCGACAAACGCCTTCACATAGGCCGTGTCGTTGCGAAACGAGGGATGCAGGCGCTTGATGACAACTTCGTCCGGCTCCCCCGGCGAGCGCTGCGTCGTGGACCGGGCTCGCGCCTGGTACACCTCCGCCATGCCACCGACGGCCAGCCGGCCGACTACCTCGTAACCACCCAGGTCCGGAGCTTCCGCCACACCGCAATCCTACTGCGATTTTTCATCCGCACCCACTATTCAGCCATCAGGGCGGTGTAGACAGCCTCGTACCGGCGGGCGGAGACATCCCACGAGAAGTCCTTGTCCATCCCGCGTCTCTGGAAATCCACGAGTCGGGGCGGGTCCGCGTAGAGGGCCAGGGCCCGGCGGAAGGCGGCCAGGAGCGCGGCCCGGTGGAAGGCCTCGAAGAGCAGGCCGTTCCCACCGAGCCCCCCCTCCACCGTATCCACCAGGCCGCCGGTCGCCCGGACGATGGGCACGGTGCCATAGCGCAGTGAATACATCTGGTTGAGACCACACGGCTCATAGCGGCTGGGCATGAGGAAGAAGTCCGCCCCGGCCTCCACCAGGTGGGACAGCCGGGCGTCGAAGCCCAGGTGCACGCCGACCTGTCTCGGGTAACGGGCTTGCAACGCGCGCAGCCCGTCCTCCAGCGCGGCCTCGCCGCTGCCCACGCCCACGAAGCGGATGTCCGCCTGGAGCGCGGTGGGCAGCACCTCCAGGAGCAGGTCCATGCCCTTCTGCCACGCCAGCCGGCTGACGATGGCGAACACCGGCGCGTCCCCGGGAGGCAGGCCGAAGTGCTCCAGCAGGACGCGCTTGCACACCGCCTTGCCCTCCAACTCCCGAGGCCCGTAGCGCGCCGGCAGGTACGGGTCCGTGGCCGGGTTCCACTCGTGCACGTCAATGCCGTTGAGGATGCCGTGCAGGCGGTGCGCGCGGTGACGCAGCAGGCCGTCCAGGCCGTAGCCCTGCTCGGGTGTCTGGATTTCGCGCGCGTACGTGGGGGACACGGTGGTGAGCGCGTCGGCGAAGGCGAGGCCGCCCTTCAGGAAGTTCACCGAGTCGTGGAACTCCAGGCCGCCGTCCGCGGTGAACAAGTCCCACGGCAGGCCCAGGTCCTCCATCACCGCCTTGTTGAACTGGCCCTGGTACGCGAGGTTGTGGATGGTGAAGACGCTCTTGGCGTCCGCCAGCCCGGTGGACTGGAAGCCGCGCCGCAGCGCCACGGGCACCAGCCCCGTCTGCCAGTCGTTGGCGTGGACGATGTCCGGCACGAAGCCCAGACGCTGCGCGGCCTGCAGCGCGCCCACGGAGAGATAGGCGAAGCGCCGCGCGTTGTCGCCGAACTCACCCCAGGCATCTCCGTAAAGGCCGTGGCGGTTGCCGAAGAAGAACTCGTTCTCCAGGAAGAGGACCTCCAGCCGCTCCGCCACTTGCGCGGAGAGGATGGGGCCGCCCGTCTCTCCGAAGGGGAAGCGCAGGTGGAGCGCCTGTCCCGTGGGCGACAGACGTCCGGCGTCGCGCAGGTCGCGGTAGCGCGGGGTGACGACCTTGACGTCATGCCCCAGCGCCGCGAGCGCCGCGGGAAGCGCGCCCGCCACATCCCCCAGCCCCCCCGACTTGGAGAACGGAGCCACCTCCGAGGAGATGAAGAGAATCTTCATGTGCCCACGATGACGGTTGCGTGGAGCGAGTCAACCGCGAACGTGCGCACGCGCCACCCGTCCCTTATGGTGCGCCCGTGCTGATACCTCCCGACCCCATCCAGCGATTCGCGGACGTCTTCGAGCGCGCCCGCCAGGCCATTCCCGTGGACCCCAACGCGGTGGTGGTCGCCACCGTGGGCGCCGACGGCCGTCCCAGCGCACGCGTGGTGTTGCTCAAGGACTTCGACCGGCGCGGCTTCGTCTTCTTCACCAACCACGAGAGCCGCAAGGGGCAGGAGCTCCACGCCCACCCCTTCGCCGCGCTGTGCTTCTACTGGCAGCCGCTGGACGAGCAGGTGCGCGTGGAGGGCCGCGTGGAGGTGGTGTCCGCCGAGGAAGCGGACGCGTACTTCCACAGCCGCGCGCGCGGCAGTCAGGTGGGCGCGTGGGCCAGCCTCCAGAGCCGGCCCCTGGGCTCGCGCGACGAGCTGGAGACACGCGTGGAGGACGTGGAGAAGCGCTACGCGGGAGGCGAGGTCCCCCGGCCCCCGCACTGGTCCGGCTTCCGCGTGGTGCCGGACCGCATCGAGTTCTGGCATGCGCGCGCAAGCCGCCTGCACGACCGCCACGTGTACCTGCGCGACGGCGAGGCGTGGCGCGCGCAGATGCTCTATCCGTGAGCCGCTACCAGGGCACCTCCTCGCCCTGGTAGTCGAAGAAGCGGCCACTGTGCTCGGCGCGAAGCCCATCGATGATGTTGAGCATGCCGCGCACCGAGTCGCGCGGCGGCAGCGGCGCATCCGGCCCGCCCATGTCCGTCTTCACCCAACCGGGGTGGAGCAGCACGGTGAGGATGCCGTGGCCGCGCAGGTCCGTGGACAGGTTGCGCACGCCCATGTTCAGCGCGACCTTGGACATCCGGTAGGCGTACGCGCCGCCCTCCTGATTCGAGGAGAGCGAGCCCATGCGCGAGGTGACATGCGCCACCTTGCGCGGTCCACCCCGCAGCAGGCCCGGCAGGAGCGCGCTGGTGACACGCAGCGGGCCCAGCGCATTGACGGCGAACGTGCGCAGCATGTCCACGTAGTCCACGTCCGCCAGCTTGCACCACAAGCCCGGCACACCCGCGTTGTTGATGAGCACGTCCACCGGCTCCTCCAACACCGAGGTGGCGAAGGCCCTGACACTCTTCTCCTCGGCCACGTCGAGCACATGGAGGCGCAGGCGCCCGTGACTGCTTCGCCGGAGTGGCTCCAACCGTCGCAGTCCCTCCTCCGAGCGCACCCCAGCGTCGACGATGTCGCCGCGCTCGAGGAGCTGGTGGACAAATTCAAACCCAATGCCCCTGCTCGCTCCGGTGATGACGTAGCGCATGTACTTCATTAACGCGCCGAATGGATGTCCTTGGCAAAACACGCCGCGGCGAGGAACTTCGAGTGCACGCTGGTCACCGGAAAAATGAGTCTCAGGAGGAACAGCCGATGACTGTCGCCGTCGTAGGAGGTGGGATTTCAGGTCTGGTCGTCGCCTGGCGATTGCGCTCGCGGGGCAAGGCCGCGGTTGTCCTGGAGACAACATCCCGGCTCGGCGGAGCGGTGGGGACGCGCGCGAAACAAGGTTTCCTCCTTGAGACAGGCCCCAACAGCTTCCTCGACCGCGAGCCCGCGACACGCGAGCTGGCCGGCGCGCTGAAACTGGAACACAAGATTCGCGCGGCGGACGCGGCGGCGAAGCGGCGATATGTCTACACGCGAGGGCAGCTGCGCTCGGTGCCCGCATCGCCTCCCGCGTTTCTCGGCTCGGACATCCTGCCGTGGAGCGCGAAGCTGCGGGTGCTGGGTGAGCTCTTCACCGGACGCGCCGCGCCAGAGGTGGATGAATCACTCGCGGACTTCGGCCGCAGACATCTGGGTGCCACGGCGACACGGGTACTGCTGGACGCGGTGCAGACGGGCATCTTCGCGGGAGACGTGGAGCGGCTGAGCGTGGGCGCCACCTTCCCGCCGCTCGTGAAGCTGGAGCGTGAGCACCGCAGCCTCATCCTGGGCGCCATCCGGACGCAGAAGGCCCAGCGCAAGGCCCTGCCCGCCGGAGAGTCCTCCGCGCCCAAGCTGAGCGGCGCGCTCAGCACGTTCGAGGGAGGGTTGCAGACGCTCATCGACGCGCTGAGCGCTTCGCTGGGAGAGGACGCACACGTGGGCGCCACGGTGGAGGGCCTCACGCGCGTGGACAACGGATGGCGGCTCGCGGTGAACGAGCAGGGGCGGCGCGCCGAACTGGACGCGTCCCAGGTGGTGCTGGCCTCGCCCGCATACGTGACGCAGAAGCTCTTGCATCCGCTGGACGCGGAGCTGGCGGCGCGCGTGGGGGGCATCGAGTACGCGCCCATCGCCGTGGTGCAGCTGGGCTTCGACGTGGGGACGACGCCCGCACCCGACGGCTTCGGCTTCCTGGTCCCTCCCGCCGAGGGGCGCAGGCTGCTGGGCTCCATCCACGCGTCCACCGTGTTCCCCTTCCGCGTGGAGCCGGGCCGCGTGCTGTACACGTGCATGGTGGGAGGCGCGAAGCGGCCGGACCTGGTGGGCCTGGACGAAGCCGCGCTGGTGGCCCTGGCGCGCGAGGAGCTCAAGGCGCTCGCGGGGGTGACGGCGGCGCCATCACTCACGGAGGTCTTCCGGTGGCCCTTGGGCATCCCTCAGTACAACGTGGGACATCTGGCGCGGATGGCCGCCGTCGACCAGGCGCTCACCCGCTGGCCCGGGCTCTACCTTGCGGGCAACGCCTACAAGGGCGTGGGGCTCAACGACTGCATCCGCAACGGGCTCCAGCTCGCCGACGCACTCGTGGCCGCTGGGGGGTGAAAAAGACCGCCTGTCTTCAGAATTCAACCATCCAGCCCTGGCGGTCAGCGCCCGTGCGAGGAAAGCGTCAGACTGGGTTTGCATGCTGCGAAGCCTCTGGAGCCCGCAATGCTCACCCTCCCGACGCCCGTCCTCGTCCTCGTCGCCATCCTCCTCTTCCCCTTCATCCTCGCCGGCAGCATCCTCGTCGACGCCTTCGAGCTGGAGTTGGAGGAGCAGCCCGCACCGTGAGGCGTCCGACGGTGTAGGCTCCGCCGGGAGCATGTCGGAGAAGACGGAAGGGTCCATCGTCCGCGCCACCCTGCGGGCCCTCGCGGAGCCCCGGCGGTTGGCGCCCATCCTCCTGGTCTCCGCGCCGCTGGTGGCGGCGCAGACGCGTTTCAGCCCGGACCCGCTCGCGCCCTACCTGGGCGTGTTGATGTGCCTGCTCTTCGTCGGGGTGGCCCCCGTGTCGTACCGGGTCCTCTTTCCAGAGGGCCTGGACCTGAGCCACGGCGGCGTGCGCGTGTTGATGTACGGCACCCTGGGCAGCGGCGTGGTGCTCACCTCCGGCTTCGTGTTGCCCAAGCTGTTGAACATGGGGCCCACCTTCCTCACCCAGCCCACCAACCTCATGGTGTGCAACGCCCTGTTCCTCGTCGGAGGCTGGGGCCTGGGGCGCGACATCGGCTTCGAGGAGACGCTGACGCGTGAGCGAGCCCGCGCGGCGCGCTTCGCGCTGGAGGCGGAGCAGGCCCAGCTCCTCGCGCTGCGCAGCCACCTGGACCCGCACTTCCTCTTCAACACGCTCAACGCCATCGCCGAGTGGTGCCGCGAGGACGGCGCCGTCGCCGAGGCCGCCGTGCTGCGGCTGTCCACCATGCTCCGCTCGGTGCTCGCGGGCGTGCGCAAGGCCACCTGGCCCCTGGCGGAGGAATTGGCGCTGATGCGCACCCTCTTCGACCTGCACCTCCTGAGAGACCCGGAGCTCTTCCAGCTCACGCTGGACATCCAGCCCGGCGCGGAGGACCTGCCCGTCCCGCCGCTGGTGCTCCTGCCGTTGGCGGAGAACGCGGTGAAGCACGGCCCCGCCGCGGGCCACCGGGGCCAGCTGTCGCTGGGCGTGCGAGTGCGCGATGGGCTCGTGGAGGTGGCCGTCGAGAACCCCGGCGCGTCCAAGGGGCCTCGCGAGGGCAGCGCGGGATTGCCCACCGTGGAGCGGCGCCTGGCGCTGGCCTACGGTAGCGGCGCCCGCCTCGCGCTCGAGAGCGCCGAGGGCCGCACCCGCGTCACCGTCACCCTGCCCCGCTCGGGCCCCTTGTCCGGAGTCGTCACGTGAGCACAACCCTGCGGGTCCTCATCGCCGATGATGAACTGCTCGCGCGAAAGCGCCTGTCGCGCCTGCTGACCGCCCTGCCGGATGTCGAGGTCTGCGGCGAGGCGGCGGACGGAGAAGCGGTGCTCGCCGCGGTGCGCGCGGGCGGCGTGGACGTGGTGCTGCTGGACATCCACATGCCGGGCTTGAGCGGGCTGGATGCGCTCGCGCTGCTGCCGCAAGGCCGTCCGCACGTGGTGCTCTGCACCGCTCACGCCGAACACGCGGTGGAGGCCTTCGAGCACGGCGCCATGGACTACGTCCTCAAGCCCGTGGAGCCCGCGCGGCTCCAGAAGGCGTTGGAGCGCGTGCGCGCGAGGATGGAGCCGGACGCTCGTCCCCGGGACGTCGCTCCCGTCGCGGAGAAGCCCACGGCCGTCGCGTCCGCGGCCCCGCGCGCGCTGGCGAGGCTGCCCATCCCCACGCGGCAGGGCATCGTCCTGGTGGACCCGGAGACGATCTCCCACGCGTCGCTGGATGACGAGCTGGTGACGGTGTTCACCGCGCAGGGCGAGTTCCTCACCGACTTCACGCTCAACGAGCTGGCGGAGAAGCTGCCCGCGGAGCTCTTCCACCGCGTCC
This sequence comes from Myxococcus stipitatus, assembly GCF_037414475.1. The sequence continues at coordinate 2,890,399 of NZ_CP147913.1, forward strand.
ACCGCCGGGCGCTGCTCAACCTGCGGCAAGTCGCGCGGCTGGAGCCCCTGGAGACGGGCGGCTACCTGGCTCGCACGGCCCGAGGCCACGCGGTGGAGGTCAGCCGCCAGTCCGCGCGGGAGCTGCGGCGCATGTTGGGCCTTCGCCGCGGCGCCGAGGACGAGGGCTAGCAAGGCCCCCGCCTCGCGTCGCGGCGCGCAAGGCTCACTCAGTCATCGACGCTGACTTCGACCTCGGTGAGCTGGCCCTTCACCTCGCGCAGGAAGACGAGGGTGCCGCTCTCGGCCCACCGGGGCGAGGTGCCCTGGCCCAGGCTGTAGGCGGACGTGACGTCCAGCTTCCGGTCGAAGCTCACGACCCGCACCTCGCTGCCCGTGGGCTGCGCCGTGAGGTAGACGATGATGCGGCGCTCTTGCGGCGCCCACTCCACGCCCGTGTCCTCCATCGGCGTGGGAACCACGCTCAGCGCCGGAGAGCCGGGCGACGGCTTGTTCGTCACCTGCGTGACGCCCTTGCCGTTGGGCTTCACGCGCCAGAACGAGGACACGCCCGAGCGGGACTTGGACTGGAACAGGATGCTCTTGCCGTCCGGAGACCACGACGGGGTCTGGTCATCATGGCCCGACGTCAGCGGCGTCACCTTGCCGGTGCGCAGGTCGTAGACGTGGAGCTCCGCGCGCGTCACCGGGTCGCCCTTGTTCCACGTGTCCGGCAGCTTGGCGAAGACGGCCTCGCGCCCATCCGGAGACACCGACGGCGCGCCGCTGCGCTCGGCGACGAGCACGGAGCGGCCATCCTTCAGCGCGTACAGCGACTGGGAGCCCGTCAGGTAGACGATGATGCGGCGCTCGGCGACGACCGCGTCCGTCTCCGGGGCACCCGCCTTCTCGACCGCGGGCTCGCGCGTGGGAGCGGACTCCAGCTCCGTGCCGCCACAGGCCGTCAGCGCCAGCGAGGAAGCCATCCACATCAACAGGGTTCCACGACGTGCGAGGTTTCGGACTTCAGTCGGATGCATACGGTCCTCTGTATGAAAATTCGCTGGGAGTACGAATACTGACAAAGGAGTCTGACCCGCACTCATGGGTATTTCACGTCAGATGACGTGAACAATCCACCCGGTCTCATTTGACCCGCCGATTACCGAACGGGGCTCTAGCACTCCTACTCCGGGTTGGCGAACAAGGATGGGATGTGCGCCGCGTCGTCCCCGAGGACTTCGGCGAGGACCTGGTAGGCATGGGTAGGAAGAGCGGTACCCGCGCGAGCACAGCGGGCCGCCTCATCCAATGTGCGCGTGGGCGTGGTGCAGTAGGACTCGCGCCAGTGGTCCCTCAGCCCCTGGGAGAAGCGCTCGACGAGCGCATCCACGCGCTGCTCCAGCCAGGGCTCGGGGTCGACGAGCCGGGCGCGACGGGGAGACACATTGCCTGGACCGAAGGACACGTCGTGCTCGTAAGCGGAGTCGGACAGGTGGTCCTGGAACATGGTGGAGAGGGGACCTCGGCGTGAGTCGAGCACGCCCGAGGTGGACAGCGTGAGCTGGTGGTCCACGGACAACCGCAGCGCGTGGTACTCGAAGGTCCGGGAGACCTCGCGGTAGCGCGTGACGGGCACGGTGATGGTGCGCGTGTACGTGCGCGTCTTCGTCACCGTGCGCTTGCGCTTCTTGCCCTGGTCGTCCGTGTATTCCTCCTCCTCGGTGTAGGGCTCGGAGATGGTCTCGCTGCGGTCCTCGTGGTCGGTGTACGGCACCTGCTCGGAATAGGGCGCGGTCAGCTCCACGGTGTGGGAAGAGCGGCGGGACTCGAAGCGGCCGGCCAGCGCCATCTCCGGGTGGTGGCGCGCGGCGGGAGAGAACCACGGCGAGGACTCGAAGGCGCGCGTGAGCTTCCCGCGCAAGAGCTCCATGCGCGCGGAGTCCAGTCCATCCACGAAGCCCGTCCACTCCGGCACGGACATCAGCTCGGCGGCCGGGGGAGGCTCCGGCGCGAACTCGCGATAGCGGCGGCAGTAGCGTGACACCACCTCCCGCCAGTGCGGCGCGTCCTCGGTGGACACGTCCCGCAGCCGCTTGCAGACGTCCCGGCCGCTCTGGAGCACCACCGCCGACATCTCGCGTTGGATGACGGCCATCTCCCGGTGCGCGAGCAGCTTCTGCTTGCGCGCGAGCACCTGGTCCGCCGTGAGCACCAGTCCCTGGGTGGCGGGAGTGCTGATGACGCGCCGCAGGTGCTGATGGGTTCCTTCCATCTCCTCCAGCAGCGAGCTCTCCAGCCCGCCGTTCAGCTTGCTGTTCCACTGCGCGCGGCGGTCCAGGAACTGGAGGAGGTCATCCTCCGCCTTCTCGTCGACACCTTGCAGCCGGAAGCGACGGGCGTTGCCCAGGAGCTGGTCCAACGCCTTGCCGCGCAGGCCATCGCGCTCGGACACCAGCTCCTTCTCGTGGGGGCGCTGCTGGACCAGGTCGTCGTAGAGGGTGGCCGCCTCGACGAAGCGGCCCTCTCGAGCCAGCTTGTCGGCGCGTCCACGAAGGGAGGCGGAGCAGCCGCTGCCAAGAGCGGCGAGCAGCAAGACGGCGGGAAGGAGTCGAGTCATATGCGCGCGCACAGGTGTATCGGCCCGCTGACGGCGCGGGCGGGCGGATATTCAACCCAGGCCCGGGTTCCCCGCAATGCGCGTCGCTTCGACCTCTATCCAGGCCGCTTGACCGGCTGGACTCCGGAGCGCGCCTGAGCGCCCGTTCATTCCGCGATGCGGGGCGATTCAGCACAAGCCCCCGTTCGACCCGACTCCACGGAGGGCCTGAGTACGCGCGCCTCCCTCGATGCGGGCCCATCCAGCACGAGCCTCAACGGGCTCAGTCCTCCGGCCACGTGTGGACGGGCTCACCCGACTCCGCGTGTTCGAGGTAGCGCTCCAACATCGCCGCGAGCGCGTCCCGTCGAGGCATGTTCGCCTCCAGGCGCGTGAGCATCCCGCGTTGCCAGCGCGCGCCCGTGCGCCCCGTGTCCACGCGCCGCGCGATGATGCCCAGCAGCGCATCCACCTCTTCGACCTCCACCCCCGACAGCAGCAGTCCGCGCCGAGCCACCGGCAACAGCCTTCGCACGAGCTCCACCACGGACACCACGCGAGGCCCCGGCGTGGACTCGCCGGGCCACGAGAGCTCCGCGTCCAGTCCCCACCGCGCGGCGCGCAGGAAGTTCCCCAAGGCATGCGCGAACGGCAGCGCCGGGAGCAACGCGTCCATGCGCTCACCCAGTCCGAGCGTCAGGCCCAACAGGAAGGCGCCATTGGCCACCATGTCCACGACGGTGGGCCCCGCGGGCAGGGCGCGCATCTCGATGCGCAGATGGCCCGAATCGCGCGGGTCATAGATGGCGCGGTTCCAGGTCCAGACCGTGCCCTGATGCAGCCGCAGCTCGTCCAGACATGGCAGCCCACCCTCGGCCACGCGCGCCAGCGGTGACTCGTGCCCCAGCACCGGCAACAGCGGCGGATGCAGCGCCACCGACTCCGCGAACAACTCGTACGCGCCCTCGCGTGCCCAGCCATGGCCGAACGTCACCCGCGAGGGAGACGGGAAGCCGCCGCCATCCGGCTCCGCGCGGTCATCCACCGCCTGCCGGAACAGCGCCACACGGGTCTCGTCCCAGAGCTTGTGCCCCAGCAACAGCGGTGAGTTCGCGCAGACGGCCAGCACCGGCGCCGTGGCGAGCTGCGCGGCGTTGTAGAGCCGGGCGAAGTCCCCAGGCGCCACGCGCAGGTGCATCTGGAACGACGTGTTCGCCCCCTCCAGCGTCACGTCATCCCACGTGAGCGCCAGGGAATCCTCCTCTCCAGAGATGGCCACATGGAAGGGCGCGGCACGCCGCTCCCGAATGGCCGCGGACAACGCGCGGTAGCGAGGCTGCGCCGTCAACGCGGCATGCCCCAGGTCCGCCTCGCGCAGCGTCGGGAGGATGCCCACCAGCGCAACCCTCGCGCCTTGAGTCCCCGCCGCGCGCCGCACCTCTCGCAGCGAGTCCTCCAGCTCCGCTCGAAGCGCGGAGAAGGGCCGGCCCACCAGCGGCCCGGGACGTGGGTTCAGCTCCAGGTTGAAGCGGTCCATCTCCACCGTGACACGCGGGTCCACCGTGCGCGCCAGCACCTGCCGGTTCACCGGCAGCGGATAGCCCCGCGCGTCCACCAGGAACAACTCCAACTCCGCGCCGATCGTCGTCGCGCCCTCGCCGAAGCCCGGCCTCGCCAGGAGCGCCCTCAACGCCTCCAGACTCTCGTCGAGCCTCCGCGAGAAGCGCTCATACTCCTCCGGGAGGAAGACCTCCTGTTGGATGGCGAGTCCCATTCACGGACAGCATGGAGACGGTCGCCCGCACCGGCAGGACACGCCCGGCGCCCGACGGGCCGTACGGAGGGGCGGCCGGGCAGGCACCGTCCGAGGGCCCCACCGTCCATGCGCACACGCCCAGGTGCCGCCCGGCCCGGGTGTGTTATCTGGAGCCCTGGTCATGCCGTCCTCCGACACGCCCACCAACCTCTACGACCTGACGCGGCCCGCGCTGGGCGCGCTGCTGTCCGACTGGGGCTTCCGGCCCCACCACCGCGATGTGCTGTGGACGGGGCTGTACCGCCAGCAAGCCCGCGAGCTCGAGGAACTGGAAGGCCTGCGCCCGGACCTCAGAGACAAGCTGCGCGCCCACACCCGGCTGGGACACCTGACGACCCACCACGAGGCCTTCAGCTCGGACGGCTACACGCACAAGCTCCTGCTGCGTCTGGAAGACGGGCAGACCATCGAGACCGTCCTCATGCGCTTCAAGGGCCGCGCGACGGTGTGCATCAGCACCCAGGCCGGCTGCGCCATGGGCTGTGTCTTCTGCGCCACCGGACAGATGGGCCTGTCACGTCACCTGACGCCGGGCGAAATCGTGGGGCAGATTCTCCATGTACGGCGCATCCTTCGCGAGTCCGGAGAGTCGCTGCGCAACATCGTCCTCATGGGCATGGGCGAGCCCCTCCACAACTACGACAACACGATGGCCGCGGTGGATGTCCTCGTGGACCCATTGGGCCTGGCGATGGCGCCGCGCTTCATCACCTTGAGCACCGTGGGCGTGGTGCCCGGCATCCGGCGCCTCGCGGACGAGGACCGTCCGGTGCAACTGGCCGTCAGCCTCCACGGCGCCACGGACGAGGAGCGCGCGGCGCTGGTCCCCGCGGGACGGCGCTGGCCCCTGGCGGAGCTGATGGACGCGTGCCGCTACTACATCGCCCGACGCAAGCGCCGCATCTTCTTCGAGTGGACGCTCATCGCCGGACGCAACGACACGCCTGAACACGCGAACACGTTGGGCGCGTTGCTCTCCGGCATGGACGCGCACGTCAACGTGATTCCCCTCAATCCCACGGTGGGTTACGACGGTGGCCCCAGCCAGCCCGCGTCGGTGCGCGCCTTCCAGGACACGCTGATGGCGCACGGCATCCCCAGCACCGTGCGTCAACGCCGCGGCATCGACATCGACGCGGGCTGCGGTCAGCTCAAGTCCACGGTGGAGCGGCGCTCACGGCGTTCACTTCCCACCAGCCCGTGACGCCTTCGCGGGAAGGACACACGCATGTCAGCCGCGCTCGATAACGTGCGCCGCCGACACGTGCGGTCCCTGCCCTACAACTGGTCTCCTCATCTGTAACGCTGGAAAACACCCGCGAGGTTTCAGCGGGGGGCCTCTTGCACGCTCCATGGCCGTGGGCACATTCTTTCCTCCGGCTTCCCGGGGAGGTGGGCGATGCTTTCCATTCAGGAGCACGCGACGACGGAAGAGGCGAGCATCGACTTGCTCGACTTCATCCTCCAGCCGTCCAACTGGCTCGCGGCGATTCGACGTGAGACGGACCCGGCCATCTGGCCGGGGCAGAACACGCTGTATCAACGACGCGTGGGGCCGCTGCGCATCTGCGCGGTGGTGGAGATCTCCACCGCGCTGGAAGTCTCGCTCCACATCGCGTTCCGCGCGCCGGGCCTCACGCCCGTGAAGGCCGCGGACCATCTGGAGAGCTTCCTCAAGCAGCGGCTCCCGCTGACGCCCAACTCCGAGTGGCAGGTCGAGGTCGACGAGCGCCGGTGGATCCACTTCTCCCGGCGCTACGCGGCTTCACACCTCACGGCGTGAGCGTGTCGTCACCGGAAGTGCCGCGTCACAGGCGCGGCGTCCGCATCTCGCCACCGACGACCTGGCCCTGAGAGACCTCGATGAGCCAGTAGCCCTCCCGGCCCTCCTCCGTGGAGGAGCCCGCGCCGAAGATGTGCGGGCGGTCCGCGGTGGCCGGGTGGTGATAGCGCTGATGGATGTGGCCGTGCAGCACGGCATGGCGCGGTCCAGGCAACAACCGGAGCAGGGCCTGCGCATCACGCAGTCCGTGGTGCCAATGGTCCGCGTGTCCCTGCCGCGTCAGCGGGGCGTGGTGGACCACGACGAGCACCGCGCGCCCCTCCAGCCTCGGGTCCTTCAACACGGCGGACAACGCGCCCAACTGCGCGTCGCCGATGACACCGTACGAAAGCCCCGGGGTGAAAGGGACACGCGCGGACAAGAGCCCCACGACGGCGGCCTCGGTGCCCAGCAGCCGCACGAAGGGGAAGGCGCCCTCGCCGCGATACTCCGGAAGGTCACTGTGCAGCAGATGACCGAAGTAGTGGGCGAAGCGGCCCTTCTGGTGGCTGCCCGGCGTGTAGACGTCGTGGTTGCCGGGGATGATGGTGCAGCGGCGAGGGTCCTCCACCAATGAGCCCAGGGCCTCTCGCGCGCCACGGAACTCGCTGTCGAGCGCGTAGGCGGTGAGGTCTCCGGAGAGGATGAAGTGGTCGGCGGCGTGGCGCTCGACTTCGCGGGCGATGGCGGAGAGCGCGTGGGGCGCGCGGGCATAGCGCTTCGCGCGGCCACCCACCGTGAGCTCGGCCAGGGCCACCCAGCGCCGCCAGCCCAACCGCCGGAGGGGCAGCGCGAAGTAGTCGTCGGTGATGTGCACGTCGGAGCAGTGGATGAAGCGCATGGAGTCTCTCGCCCGAGCAACGGCCCACCGGGTTCCGGCATTCTCTCCGGATGCCGCACGAGGGGAAGCAGCATCTCCGGACGGCATGCTAGGAACACGGCCGGAGTCTCCCCACCATGAGCGACTTTCGCGGGCGCTTCGCCCCCAGCCCCACCGGGCGCATGCACCTGGGCAACATCCGCAGCGCGCTGCTCGGCTGGCTTCAGGCCCGCGCCGCTCATGGCCGCTTCCTCCTGCGCATCGAGGACCTGGACCGCGCGCGCTGCAAACCCCAGTACGTCGACGACCTGATGAGAGACTTGCGCTGGCTCGGGCTCGACTGGGATGAGACGCCGCTCGTCCAGAGCCAGCGCGACGAGGTCTACCGCGAGGCGCTGTCATCCCTGGAGCGAGAGGGGCTCGTCTATCCGTGCTTCTGCACTCGCGCGGAGATTGCCCGCGCCGCCAGCGCGCCCCATGGGCTCTCCGAAGAAGGCCCGCGCTACCCCGGCACCTGCGCGCGCCTCACGCGTGAGCAGCAGGCGGAGCGCGCGAAGACCCGTCCCCCGGCCTGGCGCTTCCGCGCGCGCTCCGGTGAGGTGCGCTTCGTCGATGCGCTGATGGGGCCGTACACCCAGGACGTCGAGGCCGTGGTGGGTGACTTCGTGGTGCGCCGCAATGACGGCGTCGCCAGCTACCAGCTCGCCGTCGTCGTGGATGACGCCGCCACGCACATCTCCCACGTGCTGCGCGGTGATGACCTGCTCTCCTCCACCCCTCGGCAGCTCCAGCTCCATGAGGCCCTGGGCTCTCAAGCGCCCGGCTTCCTCCATGTCCCCCTTGTGATGGGTGAGGACGGCAAGCGCCTGGCCAAGCGCGAGGGGGCCTTCGCGCTCGCTGAGTTGCGCGAGCGGGGGCTCGACCCCGAGCGGGTGCTGGGCCTGCTCGCCGCGTGGAGCGGGCTCGGAGACGGGACACCTCGGACGCTCGTGGAGTTGGTGAAGTCCTTCTCGGTGGAGGCCCTGCCCCGCGCACCCGTGGTGGCGAAAGAGGCACAGCTCATCGAGGCACTCGGCCTGCGGTGAGCTCCCGCCCACTCCCTCCCTGCGAGGGGGCGTGCGACCCCATGGAATCGTCCAGGTCCTGACACGTGCCCATCTTTCCGGCGGACCCGAGCATTCCCATTCCGGGGTGCTCGCCCGTGTCAGGAGGCCTGGCCCATGGCAACCACCATCGTGGAGAACGAGAAACCTGGCGTCATCGGCGCCACCGCGGGGACACCCTTCAAGCTCAGCTGGGGTGCCATCCTCGGCGGCACCATCGTCGCGCTGGGAGTGCTCATGCTGCTGTATTCCCTGGGCCTCGCGATGGGCCTGTCCTCGGTGAACCCAAGCAATCCCGACACCGCGCGCTCGGCGGGCATCGGCACGGGCATCTGGAGCATCATCGCCCCGCTCATCGCCCTGTTCGTCGGCGGCTTCGTGGCCGCGCGCACCGCGGGCGTGCTGGACAAGGGCGGCGGCGCGATGCACGGCGCGGTCATGTGGGGACTGACGACGCTCTTGGGAGTCCTCCTCGTGGGCATGCTCATCTCCACCGTCGTCGGCACCGCCTTGCGTGTGACGACGGGGCTCGTGGGCGCCACCGGCGCGGCCGTCGCGGGCGCGGCATCCCAAGGCGGCGAGGCCGCGCAGGCCTTCGGCATCAACGCCAACGACGCCCTGGGCCCCGTGAATCAGCGGCTGCGCGAAGAGGGCAAGCCCACCGTCACCGCCAACCAGCTCGAGGCGGCCACCAAGGACATCGCCACCACCGCAGTGCGCACGGGGAACCTGGACCGCGAGGTGCTGGTGACCTCCATCGCCAACAACACCCGGCTGTCGCGGCAGGACGCGGAGGACGTCGCCGACCGCGTCCAAGTGCAGATTGACACCGCCAAGGGCAAGGTCGGGCAGGTGGGTGAGCAGGTCCAGCAGGGCGCGCTCGTGGCGGCCAACAAGTCGGGCCGCGCCTTCTGGGGCATCTTCGGCGGGCTGCTGCTGGGCCTCATCGCGTCGGTGCTCGGCGCCACCCTCGGGGTGAGCAAGCGCCAGCGCGTCTTCGCCGAGGGCGCCATCAACACCCGGACCACGACGACGCGACGCGAAGTCTATCCCTGAGCCGGTGTCACCCCAGGCCCACCTCCGCGCGAGGTGGGCCTCGTCGCGTCTGATTCCGGAACGAGCCCCTCGCGTCCACGTGGGGCGCATGCGCTAACGTCGCGTCTCCAAGTCGTGACGAAGGGGACCCTCCTCCACCGCCTGCAACCGGGTCCCCGCCATGCGCTCCATTCGCGGGGGACTTCATGAATCCAAGCCGTACCTACCTGCTGTGCCTCGCGGCGATGGCCGCGCTGTCGAGCGGCTGCTTCCTGCGCACCGGCTATGTCCTGGAGGCGCTCAACGCGCCCTCGGAGCCCGAGACGCCGCCCCTGCCCATCTCCATTCGCGAACGCGTGGGACGGCTCACGCGCTCGCACCTCATGGATGCCTACGCCAACCCCGCCGAGGTGGCGCGCTGGATGTCCGCGCTGGGGAGCGCCCCCGAGCCCATCCTCGAGCAGGTGGAATGTCTGCGCGCGAACGCCGGAGGCAGCAACGCGACCTGTTACGACACCTTCCTGAAGAAGACCCTGGGGGGCGGAGTCTGGGGACTGCCCGCCGCGCCGCGCACCGTCGACCCGAGCGCCCCCTCCGCCGCGGAGGTGGACACGCAGCGCTTCCTGGCCAACGCGCTGGGCATCGCCTCATCGCTGGTGGCCTTCGGTGATTCGCTGTCGGACCCGCTCAATCCCCACCACGTCACCCAGGGCCTGCGCGAGGGCGCCGAGTCCACCGCGCAGTACATCAGCGCCCGCCGCTGGAGCCGGAAGCTGGGGCGCCCGTCGAACGCGGTGGTGCTCAGCGGCGGCGGCGCCAATGGTGCATTCAGCGCCGGAGCGATGTGGCGGCTGCTGGGCATCCTGGAGTCGTGCCGGGGCAAGCCCGCGCCGGAGGGCTGCGGGGACGCACGCATCGACCTGGCGGCGGGCACCAGCACCGGCGCCCTCATCAGCACCATGGTGGACCTGTTCCACACGCCCGGCCAGGAGAAGAAGGCGCGCGACGTGCTCATCGCCAACTACACCTGCTCGGTGGAGTCGGACCTCTACTGCGTCAACTCGACGTGGGTGTGGAAGATTGCCTCGGACCTGAAGGGCCTGGTCCGCTTCGACGGTGTCCAGAACAAGCTGCGCGACGCCGTCGTCCCCGCGCAGCTCTCCAACGGCACGGAGCTGGTGGCCGTCTCCGTGGACTTCAACACCGGCGATGTCCACGGCGTCAGCGACCAGGACCCGGCCACCTTCCCGCCCACCGCCACCGACGCGCAGAAGGTGGACGGCCTCATCAACGCGGTGCTGGCCTCCATCGTCGAGCCGGTGCTCGCCGAGCCCGTGCCCTGGGTGCCGTCGCGCGAGGGGCGGCTCGAGGGCACCTTCCTGGATGGCGGCGTGCGCTCCGGACTGCCGCTGCTGCAAGCCGTCCAGCGCGGCGCCGAGCGCGTGCTCATCCTCTCCACGCGGGGACTCCAGACGCCGCCCACGCAGCCTCCGGAGAACGCCGTCAGCACGCTGATGCGCACCATCGACCTGTTCGTGGCCCAGCCCTTCGTGGGCGAGGTGCAGCAGGCGGAGCTGGCCGCCGTCAGCCGCCGCTTCGCCGAGTACAACGTCTGCTCCTTGCGCCTGGCCCAGGTGGAGAATCCGGACGCCGTGCCCGCCTACTGCCAGCGCACCGGCCAGGGCTTCGTGCCCGTGGAGCCCAAGTCCCTGCGCGCCGCCACCAGCATGTGGATGGGCCCCGCCCATTTCGGGCAGGTGGCGTCGAGCTGGCGCGCCACGTGGATGTTCCGCCCGGAGTCCTCGCTGGCGACGGCCAACGGCTACGCGTTCTCCCCCAAGGTGATGCGCCCGCTCTTCAAGGACGGCGTGAAGACGCTCCAGCAGCGGTGCGCGGAGGTGCTGCGGCTGTTCGAGATTCACGGCTCGCTCGCGCAGGACGAGTGCGCGCGGCCCGTGGAGGACGTCGTCCAGGAGGCCGAGTCCCACTTCGCCCCCGAGGGCCAGTGCACCCGCGGAAAGCCAGACCAGCGCTCCTGCGATTGAGCGCGCGGTGAAAGTCCCCTCGGCCGGAACCAGGCCAGGGCCCGGGCATGCGCCTCCTCTCCGGGCGCATTCCCGGCGCGGCGGGTGCACAGCCGCGCGGGACTGAGGCATATCCTCCTCGGGGGCTCTTCCCGCCCCCCGCGCACGCGCATGCCTCAACGTTCTCTCATCCGCTGGGTCGCCATCCCCCTGCTCTGCCTGGGCCTGCTGCTGCTCATCGCGGCCCTGTCCGCCTGGCTCACCCAGCCCCTCACGTCGCCACGTCCAGAGGGGACACCGCCCCCTCCCACGGACGCCGTGGAGACCGCGCCCACCCCGCCCGTCCCCGAGCCATCGCCGCCCGACCTCCCGAGCGTCCCCGTGGTGCCGCCCCCCGCCTTCCCCTCGCCCCAGACCGCCGTCCCCGTCCTGCCCGGCCCCGGAAAGCCCGACCCGCGCCGCATCGTGTCCGCCGAGCCCGTCATCGAATCCTCCGAGGGAGACCTCCGCCCGGAGGATGTCCGCGCCGCCCTGAAGGCCGTGACTCCGCTCGTGCAGCAATGTTTCGAGGATGCGGCACAGCGCAACCGAGGAACACAATCCGTGAAGCTGCGCTTCAACGTGGAGTCACGGGGCGAGGGCAAGGGGCACATGGACCGGGGCGAGGTGCTGGCCAGCACCATCCCGGACCCCATGGTCCAGGCCTGCGTAGTGGATTCCCTCCTGGACATCGGCTTCACCACCCCGTCACGAGGGGGGAAGGCCACGGTGGTCTACCCCTTCGAGTTCCGCGAGCCGGGGGAGACTGGCCGGTGAGCCCTGGTTTTGCGTAAGGTCCCGAGGGCCCCCACGTCACTCAATGCCCGTCTCCGTTGAACAGCTTGGCCCTCAGGACGCGGATGCCCTGCGGGCACTGCTTTCCAAGGACCCGGTCCACAACCTCTACCTGCTGGGGTTGCTGGAGGAGTTCGGCATCGCCGCGCGGGGCCGGGTGCCCTTCGCCTTCTACGGCCGCTTCGACAACCAGCAGCTCACCGCCGCGGTGTTCGTGGGCGGAGACGGCGGCCTCGTCGTGCCCAGCGCCAGTGACGCCAGCGCCACCAGCGTCATCGCGGACGCGCTGGCGTCCACGCTGCGCCTGCGGGCCACGGTGGGGGACAAGTCCTCCGTGGACGCGCTCTTGCGCAGCCTGTCCCCCGGCAAGCCCCGGCTGTCGCGCACGCAGCGGCTGTTCGCCGTGTCCGCGGATGACCTGGGCCCGTTCACCAACCCGCTCTTGCGGCTCGCGCGCGAGGAGGACCTGCCCAGGCTGTTGCCCCTGGCGCAGGGCTACGTGCGCGAGGCGCTTGAGCGAGACCCGCTGTCGGAGGACCCGCGCGGCTACGAGTCGCGGGTCATCCAGCGCGTGCGCCAGCGCCGCACGTACGTGCTGGAGGAGAACAACGCGCTGGTGCTCAAGCTCGACATCGGCAGCCGCTCCCAGTACGGCGCGGAGCTGGAGGGGCTCTACACGCTGCCCTCCGAGCGCGGGAAGGGCCACGCGACGCTGTGCCTGGGGCAGATTTCCCGGCACCTGTTGTCCTCGCTGCCCCGGCTGACGATGCGCATCGACGAGCGCGACGAGAGCACCGCCCGCATCGCCCGCAAGGTCGGGTACCTGGCGGGCCGCACCTGGCGGATGGTGCTGGTGGAGTAGCTCGCGGGCCTGGGGGCGATGCCGTACAGTCCGCGCCCTCCATGAGCAGCCGTCCCACGCCGTCCCGCCGTCCCCTCTCCGGAGAGGGCCCCGTCATCCTCCACTCCGCCACGGACCCGCGCTGGCTCCCGCTGGCGCTCGAGCACTTCGACGCGGTGCTGGTGGACCACGCTCACTGCGAGAAGAAGGCCGCCGCCAACGCGTTGTCGCTGCTCCAGGCCTACCCGGACCTGCCCGGGCTGCCCGCGCAGATGGCCCGCCTGGCCCGCGAGGAGAGCGCGCACCTGGCCCGCGTGCTGGAGCTGATGGACGCGCGCGGCCTGACGCTGACGAAGGACGCGGGGGACCCGTACGCCCAGGGCCTCCAGAAGCTGGTGCGCACGCCCGCGCAGGAGCGGCGCATGGACCGGCTGCTCGTCGCGGCCATCATCGAGGCGCGCTCCTGTGAGCGGCTGTCACTGCTCGCAGAGGGCCTCACGGACCCGGCCCTCGCCCGCTTCTACGGAGAGCTGGCCCAGTCCGAGGACGGACACCAGTCCCTCTTCTTCCGCCTCGCCGTCACGGCGTCGGGGGGCGATGACGCCGGCGTGCGCGAGCGGCTGGAGTGGATGCTGGAGCACGAGGCGCGCGTGCTGGAGCAAGTCGGCCTTCGCGCCGCCATCCACTGAAGCCGAGGCCTTCGCGTCGAAGGGCCACACCCAGGGCACCATCCACGTCAGCACCACCACGAGCAGCGCGGTGAGCGGCGTGCCCAGGCGGAAGAAGTCCGTGAAGCGGTAGTGCCCCGGGCCGTAGACGAGCACGCAGCTGGGCTCCAGCGGGGTGATGAACGAGCAGCTGGCGGCCAGCGTCACCCCCATGGCGAACGGGCGTGTGTCCACGCCCAGCTGCGCCGCCGCGTTGAGCGCCACCGGCAGCACCACCAGCGCCGCGGCCTGGTTGGACATGGGCGCCGACAGGAGCATCGTCAGCAGCATCAGCACCACCAGCACCACGCGCGGGCCGCCCATGTCGCCCAGGCCCGCCACCCACTGGCCCAGGAACCGGCCCGCGCCGCTCACCTCCATGGCCAGGCCCAGCGCCATCATCGAACCAATGAGCAGCACCACGCGCCAGTCCACCCGGAAGGCGCTGCGCGCATCCACGCAGCCGGTGGCAATCATCGCCAGCATGCCCGTGAGCCCCGCCACCGACAGCGGCACCACCGACAGCGAGCCCGCGCCCAGCGCGCTCAGGAAGAGCACCACCGCGAGCAGCGCCTTGCCGTAGCGCGGCGGCTGGTACTCGTGGCCACCCAACACCATCAAGCTCAAGCCGTCGGACAGCTCCGCCACCTTCTCGCGAGGCCCACGCAACAGCAGCACGTCCCCCACCGCCAACGGCAGGTTGGACATGCGCCGCTCGCCGAAGATGCGGCCCAACAGCTGGAGCTTGGTGACACGCTGGAGGCTGGGGTGGCGGTGCAGCGCCAGCACCACCAGGCCGTAGCGCTCCACGAAGAGCGCCTCCCTCAAGCTGCGGCCCACCAGCGGACTGCCCGGCGGAAGCGTGGCCTCCACCAGCGCGGTGTCCTTGTCCTCTTGAGCCTCGTCCGCCAGCCGCAGGTCCGGACGGATTTCGATGCCCCGCAGGTCCTTCAACCGCAGGATGTCCTCGCGGGTGCCCTCCACGAAGAGCCGCTCGTCGCCGTGCAAGAGCTGCGAGGGCACCGCCGACACCGCGCGCCCGCCTCGCACCAGGCCAATCACCCGCAGGCCCAGGCCCTCGGTGATTTCCGCCAGCGGCTTGCCGATGTAGCGCGAGCCCTCCGGCAGCACCGCCTCCGTGAGGTAGTCGCGCAGCGTCCACTCCTCCGCCCCACCCTTGCCCTCGCGCGAGGGCAACAGCAGGGGCCCCAGCAACACCACGACGAGGATGCCGATGACGGCCACCGGCAGCCCCACCGGCGCCAGCTCCGCCACGCCAATGCCCTTGAGCCCCGAGCGCTCCAACGCGGCCGACATCACCAGGTTGGTGGACGTGCCGTAGAGGAACACCATGCCGCCCAGCATCGACGCGTACGCCAGCGGCAGGAGCACCTTGCTCTTGGGCACCTTCGCCCGGTGGGCCGCGCCGATGGCCACCGGCAGGAATGCCGCCGTCGTCACCGTGTTGGAGATGACCGAGGAGAACGTCGCCACCGTCACCATCATCGCCAGCACGAAGGTCTGGTGACCGAAGCGCGCGAAGAAGGCGAGCCGCTGCCCGACGAGCTGCACCACGCCCGTGGAGGCGAGCCCTTGGGTCATCGCCAGCAGCGTGAAGATGAAGATGACGGTGTCGTTGCTGAACCCCTCGAACGCCTGCGCGGGAGTCAGCACGCCTGTCAGCGCCAGCAGGCACACCACTCCCAGTGCGCTGACCTCGATGGGGATGGTGTCAATGGAGAACAGCACCAACGCGACGACGACGATGCCCAGGACGATGGCGATGGTCATGGAACCCCGGAGAGCACCCAAACTGCGCCCTCCCAGGCCCCCAGGTGAGTCCCTGCCGCACCGCGCCGTCAACTACTAGATGACTGACCGCTGATAAGTAGAATTAGGAGAATCCGCCCGCTGGCGCGGTTGACTGCCGGACGCCAGTTGCTTTCTGACGCCCCTTCCTGAAGTTTTGGCGTCTCTCCCGCGGGTAGGGTCCTCACCCCTTTCACCGGTCGGGGAGCCCCTATCTTGAAACAACACAAGGATACTTCCATGGCTTCGACACAAGCTGCGGCGGCGGGCACGCAGGCCCCCACGAAGAACCCCACGCTGCTGGCCTGGGTGGCCAGGATGGCCGAGATGACCCAGCCAGACAGCATTGTCTGGTGTGACGGCTCCGAGGACGAGAAGAAGCGTCTGACGGACCAGGCGGTGAAGGAGGGCATCCTCATCCCGCTGAATCAGGAGAAGCGTCCCGGCTGCTACCTGCACCGCTCCAACCCGAACGACGTGGCGCGCGTGGAGCACCTCACGTTCATCTGCACGCCCAACAAGACGGACGCGGGCCCCACCAACAACTGGATGGAGCCGGAAGAGGCGTACACGAAGCTGGGCCAGCTCTTCACCGGCAGCATGAAGGGCCGCACCATGTACGTGGTGCCCTACGCCATGGGCCCCATCGGCAGCCCGTTCACCAAGATTGGCGTGGAGCTGACCGACAGCGTCTACGTGGTGCTGAACATGCGCATCATGGCGCGCATGGGCAAGCAGGCCCTGGACATGCTGGGTGACAGCGACGACTTCAACCGCGGCCTGCACAGCACGGGCGACGTCAACCCGGACCGCCGCTACATCTGTCACTTCCCCCAGGACAACACCATCTGGAGCTTCGGCTCGGGATATGGCGGCAACGTCCTGCTCGGCAAGAAATGCCTCGCGCTGCGCATCGGCAGCTACCTGGGCCGCGAGGAGGGGTGGCTGGCCGAGCACATGCTCATCCTCGGCGTGACGAGCCCCAAGGGCGAGACGACCTACGTCGCCGCGGCCTTCCCGTCCGCGTGTGGCAAGACGAACTTCGCCATGATGATTCCGCCCGCCGAGTACAAGGGCTGGAAGATTGAGACGGTGGGCGACGACATCGCGTGGATGCGCCCGGGCCCGGATGGCCGCCTGTACGCCATCAACCCGGAGGCCGGCTACTTCGGCGTCGTCCCGGGCACCAACTACAAGACCAACCCCAACGCGATGGAGACCATCGCCAAGGACACGCTGTTCACCAACGTGGCGCTGACGCCCGACGGTGACGTGTGGTGGGAAGGCAAGGACGGCGAGGTCCCCGAGGAGCTCACCGACTGGCAGGGCCGCCCCTGGAAGAAGGGCAGCGCGGAGAAGGCGGCGCACCCCAACAGCCGCTTCACCGCGCCCATGAGCAACAACCCCGTGCTCAGCTCCAAGGCGAACGACCCGATGGGCGTGCCCATCTCCGCCATCATCTTCGGCGGCCGCCGCTCCAACACCGTCCCGCTGGTCATCCAGGCCTTCAACTGGACCCACGGCGTGTTCCTGGGCGCCACCATGGGCAGCGAGACGACGGCCGCCGCCACCGGCAAGGTCGGCGTCGTGCGCCGCGACCCCATGGCCATGCTGCCCTTCTGCGGCTACCACATGGGCGACTACCTCCAGCACTGGCTGGACATGCAGAAGTCCATCGGCCAGCTGCCCAAGATCTTCCAGGTCAACTGGTTCCGGCAGGACAAGAACGGCAAGTTCCTGTGGCCGGGCTACGGCGAGAACATGCGCGTCCTGGAGTGGGTGGTGAACCGCGTGCACGGCCGCGTCCCCACGAAGGAGACGCTGCTGGGCTGGGTGCCGCGTCAGGACGAGGGCCTCAACCTCAAGGGCCTGGACATCCCCGCCGAGACGGTGGCCGAGGCGACCTCCATCAAGGAGGACGAGTGGAAGAGCGAGCTCAAGAGCCAGGAGGTCTTCTTCGAGCAGCTGGGCACCAAGGCGCCCGAGGCGCTCATGCTCCAGCGCAAGCTGCTGATTTCCCGGCTGGGCGGGTAACCGTCCGCCTGTAGCGACCTGAAGGACCTGTCGGGGCCGCTTCCCCGCCCAGTCACTGGGTGGGAGGCGGCCCCGGCCGCGTTCACGAGGAGTGGAAGGCGCCCTCTTCGACCGGGGGCCTGCTCCGCGCTAGGCTGTCGGGCACCATGAAACTGGTTCTCGTTTTGTCGGCGGCCCTCGTGCTGTCGCCCCCGGTGGCGTTCGCCCAGCGCGCCAAGAATCCATCGGCCCTCATCAAGGAGGGCGAGCGGCTGTATCAAGCCGGCAAGTACCGCGAGGCGGCGGACGTGCTGAAGAAGGCGCACGAGGCCCAGCCCAACCCGCGCCTCATCTTCAACATCGCCGTGTCGCTGGAGAACGCCGGTGAGCTGCGCGAGGCGCTCTCCTGGTACCAGCAATACGTGGGCAACACCGAGGGCACGGACCCGGCGCTGCTCAAGCGCAGCGCGCGCAGCATCGACAAGCTGCGGCTGCTCATCGACAAGGAGACGCAGGCCCAGGCCTCCGCGGACGCCGAGCGCACCCGGCTCCAGGAAGAGGCCGAGGCGGCCAAGCGCCGCGCGGACGAGGAGCAGCTGGCCACCAAGCGCGCGGAGGAAGAGAACGAGCGGCAGCGGCAGGCGGAGATGGCCCGCGCGCTGAAGTCCTACCAGCGGCAGAAGATCGCCGCCTTCGCGGTGGGCGGCGCGGCGGTGGTGGGCGTGGGCGCCGGTGTGCTGTTCGGCCTGCAGGCGCGCGACGAGCGCAAGAAGTTCGACGAGGCGCGCACCGAGGACACCAAGCAGACCTTCTCGGACAACACCAAGAGCAAGGCGCTCCTGGCGGACATTGGTTTTGGCGTGGGTCTGGTGGGGGCGATCACCGCCATCATCCTGTACCCCAAGGATGGCCCTCCCGCGGAAGGTGAGATGCGGGTGACGCTGGCGCCGCGTGGCGCGGGCGCCGGGCTGGAGGTCAGCTTCTGATGAAGACCCTGGGATTCATGACGTGCTGCGCGGTGCTCCTGGCCGGCTGCAGCTTCACCACCGCGAGCGGCCTCACCGAGTGTGAGTCGAGCGCGGATTGCGACAGCAACCAGGTCTGCTCCAGCGGAGGCTTCTGCCTGCCGCAGCCGGAGGGCTGTGGTGAGCGGGTGGGCCCCACCACGGGCAACCCCATCGTGCTGGGCGCGGCGCTGTCGCTGACGAACTCGGATGGCCGCGACGAGTCGGAGTACCAGTCGCTCAACGCCATCAAGCTGGCGTTGGATGAAATCAACCAGCGCGAGGGCGTGGGGGGCCGGCCCTTCAACCTGCTCATCTGCGACACGCGCTCCGACCCGAACCGCGCGAAGGTCCAGGCCGATTGGTTGGTGAAGGAGCGGGGCGTGCCGGCCATCTTCACGTCCGGCAGCGGGCAGACCATCGCCATCAGCAGCATCACCATCCCCAACAACGTGCTGTTGATGAGCCACACGGCCACCAGCCCCGACATCGCCAACCTGAGCGACAAGACGGCGGCCTCCGGCGACGTGGGCCTGGTGTGGCGCACGGCGCCGTCCGACCTGCTCCAGGGCCGCATCGTCGCGGACCTGGTGCGCAACGCGCGGCCGCTGCAGAACGGGGACCGCCCCTTCGCGACCACGTCCACGGTGAGCCTCGTCTACGTGGACGACGCCTACGGCCAGGGCCTGTTCAACACGATTCTCACCCGGCTGGGCACGGAGCGGCAGACGTCCTCCGCCTCATACCCGCGCAACGGCGACGTCACCGCGGCGGTGAACCGCATCGTCGACACCAAGCCCGACGTGGCGGTGATGGCGGGCTTCTCCGAGGACAACGCGAAGCTCATCGCGCAGGTGGGCACGCGGGGCCGCACGACGCAGACGTACTTCTTCACGGACGCGAGCAAGGAGGCCGGACTCTTCACGGCGCTGGGCGCGCAGCGCAGCCTGGTGGAAGGCGCCTACGGCACCGCTCCCGCGCAGGTCCGTCCGGGCGACACGGTGTACCTCACCTTCCGCGAGCGCTTCCGGGCCACCTACGACAATGACCCGGGGCAGTTCTCCTTCACGGCGCACGCCTACGACTCCATGTACCTGGTGGCGCTGGGCGCGGCCTTCGCGGCGGGCCCGGACGTCAACAGCCCGCAGCCCATCACCGGCGACCGCATCGCGCAGGGGCTCTCCAAGGTGACGCCGGGCGCCAACGTGCAGGCCAACCGGTTCGCGCTGGGCTTCAGCCAGTTCACGGATGCCCGCAACGAGATTCGCACGGGCAAGGTCATCAACGTGCAGGGCGCCAGCGGCGCGCTGGACTTCGATGCCACGGGTGAGGCGTCCTCCGAGTACGAGCTGTTCCGCATCGAGGGCGGGGCCTTCAAGACCATCGAGCTCATCAGCCCGCCGTCGACCTGAGTCGTCGCGGCTGGAAGGCCGCTACTCCGCCGCCAGCACTCGCGTGAGCGCGGGCATGGCGGCGGAGAAGTCTTCGGGCGGAGGCAGCAGCGAGAGCACCAGGAAGGCGCCTCGCCCGAAGTCGTAGAAGTAGCCCGGTTGAGTGAGCACGCCCGCGTCCAGCAGCGCGAGGCAGGTGGCCTCCTCTCCCGGCTCCCTCGGAATCCTCAGCACCACGCTCCAGCCGCCGTGCGCGGGCACCACGTCCCACGCCGCGCCGGCGGGGCGCGCGGCGAGCAGGAGCTGGCGGTTGCCTCGCACTCGCTCCAGCAGGGCGGCCTGGAAACGGGGCGCGTGGGCCAGCAGCGCGGGGAGCGCGAGCTGCACGGGGGTGGCGACGGAGAGGTACGTGTCCGCCACCCACTCGAGCCTCGCCAGGGCTTCATCGCGCGCGGAGGCGGGGCCGCCCACGTGAATCCATCCCAGCTTGAGGCCGGGCAGTCCCGCGGCCTTGGAGAGTCCCGAGAGACAGAACGTGAGCATGGGCAGCTCGCGTCCGGCCACGGACGTCACGCGGCCCGGCTCGGTGTCCCAGCCGTAGGGGGAGAACACCTCGTCGCAGAGCAGGGCCAGCCCGTGGCGCGCGCAGACTTCCGCGAGCGCGGCCAGTTCCCCTTCGTGGAGGAAGTGGCCGGTGGGGTTGCCAGGGTTGACGACGAGCACGGCGCGCGTGCGAGGGCCGACCGCGGCCTCCACCTCGCCCGCGTCCAGGCCGAAGCCGTGGGCCAGGGGGAGCCGATAAGAGCGCGTCTGGACGCCCTCCAGGGCCGCGAGGTGCTCGAAGAGGGGGTAGCAGGGGGCGGGGACGAGGACGTCGTCACCGGGCTCGCACAGCAGCTTGAAGAGCCAGCCGTAGGACTCGCTGGTGCTGGCCGAGAGCACCAGGTGGGCCGGGGAGATGGAGGTGCCCGGGGAGGACACCTGCGCGGCCACCGCCTCGCGGGCCGAGGCGAGGCCGAGGGCCTCCGGCGCGTAGGAGTAGGCGCCAGGAGGATGAAGCAGACCGGCTCCGGGGGTGGGGAGCCCCACCTGGGTGGGGTTGGAGACGGTGAGGTCCAGCAGAGGGAGGCCATGGGCCCGGTGCCGGGCGAGCGCCTCCGCGAGCGGGTTGGGGGTGCGGGCGAAGTCGGTGCGAGGAGCGAAGCGGCTCACAGCCCCGTCTGGAGCATGGCGTTGGCAACGCGCCGGATGAGCTCGCGGCGGACCTCCTTGCGGCAGTATTCAATGGCCTTCTCATGAGGCCGGGGAAGCTCCGGGTCCCTGGTTCTCAGGGCGGTGCGGAGGACGAGCTCTACCTTGGAGGGCTCGATGTGGAACAGGCGCGCTCCGTCCTTCTGGAGGAAGTAGGAGAGCCCCCGCTGGTCGATGAGCTTGTTGAAGAAGCGTCGGACGTCCGCGAGGAACGTGAGGTCGATGATGTCCGCCATTCGTGACGGCTTTCTCGCGCGGAAAAAACGGCCCGTCCATTTCACGGCCACGTCACCCGAAAACTTGCGCGACCTGTAGCACTTCGCCCGCGGGCCGAACGCGCGGGAGGCCGAGTTTTCGGCCCCGCGCGCTCACGGCAGCAGAGGGCGCAGGGCGCGGCGGAACGCGGCGTGCCGGCGCCGGGCATCGGACTCGAAGGGCACGGGGCCGAGCACGGGAAGCTGGTGGCGCGACTCCAGGAGCGCGCGGTTGTCGCGCTCGGAGATGTCCCGTCCGGAGGTGCTCCGCGACAGCAGCACCGCGCGCACGGGGATGCGGCGCGCCGCGAGCGCCTGGAGCGACAGCGCGGTGTGGTTGAGCGTGCCCAGGCCCGCGCGCGCCACCAGCAGCACAGGCAGGCGGAGGGTGTGGATGAGGTCGATGACGTCGTGGCGAGAGTCCAGGGGGACGAAGAGGCCGCCCGCCCCCTCCACCACGGCGGGGCCGTGCTTGAGGCGCTCCCACGAGGCCAGGGTGACGTTCCAATCCGGCTCGCGGCCCAGGCGCGCGGCGGCCACGCCCGGCGCGACAGGGGCGCGGAAGCGGTGCGGGCAGACCACGTCCAGAGGCAGCGTGCTCCCCGCGGCCTCGCGCAGGGAGAGCGCGTCAGCAGGGGCGCGCAGCGAGGCACAGCCACTCTCGTAGGGCTTGAAGCCCTGGGGCGAGAGGCCCGCGTCGGCGAGCAGCGATAGCAGCGCGCGGGAGGCCTGCGTCTTGCCTACTCCGGTGTCAGTGCCGGTGACAAAAATCTGGAACGGCTTCTGGGCCATGACGTGTTTCCTTCGCGTGAGTCAGGGCTCGGCGCACAGCCTGGACAGCGATGCGCGAGGATTGAAAACGACCTGCTCCGAGGTCGAAACCGGTGATGAAGCGCCAGCGGCGATGGCGAGGCATACCGGCGGAGCGCACGAGGTGGTGCCTGACGCACACGCGAGCGTCCGCACGCCTGGGAGAACCTCGCGCGCACCCCACGGGCGCCTACGCCCCTCGCGCGTGGACGCCCACCCGGCGCAGCGACTCCAGCGCGAGGTCCACATGGCCCACGGTATGCGCGGCGGAGAGACAGAAGCGCAGCCGGCTCGTGCCCTCGGGCACCGTGGGAGGCCGGATGGCCTTCACCAGCACCCCCGCCTCACGCAGCCTCCGCGCCGCGTCCAACGCGCGCTCCGGCTCTCCCAGCACCACCGGGAACACCGCGCTGCGAGGCTCCGCGCGCAGCCCCATCGCCCTCAGCCCCTCCGAAAATCTGCGGATGTTGCGCCACAACCGCTCACGCAACTCCGAGTCCCTCTCCACCGCGTCCACCGCCGCTTCGGCCGCCGCGCACATGGCCGAGGGCAACGCCGTGGAGAAGATGAACGGCCGCGCACGGCTGATGAGCAGGTCCGCCACCACACGCGACGTGGCCACGTACGCCCCGTGCCCTCCCAGCGCCTTGCTGAGCGTGCCCATGCGCAGGTCCACCCGCCCCTCCAACCCCAACTCCTCGCAGAGCCCCGCGCCCCGCGCCCCCAGCACCCCGGTGGCATGCGCCTCATCCACCATCAGCGCGGCCCCCTGTGCGCGGCACACGTCCACGATGTCCCGCAGCGGCGCCACATCTCCATCCATGGAGAACACCGTGTCCGTGACGACCAGCTTCCGCCGCCCCGGCGTCTCCGCCAGCACCTTCGCCAACGCGTCCACATCCGCGTGCGGATAGACGACCACCCGCGCACGCGACAGCCGGCACCCATCCACCAGCGACGCATGGTTGAGCGCATCGGAGAACACCGCGTCCCCAGCGCCCACCAGCGCGGGGAGGATGCCCGTGTTGGCCGCGTACCCGCTGTTGAAGAGCAGCACGGCCTCGGCCCGCTCGAAGGCCATCAGCCGCGCCTCCAGCCGGTGATGCGCGGACGTGTCGCCCACCACCAGCCGGCTGGCGCCCGTGCCCAGCCCGTACCGCTCCACCGCCGCGACGGCCGCGGCTCGCACGGACGCGGAGGCCGCGAGCCCCAGGTAGTCGTTGGACGAGAAGTTGACGAGCGTCTCACCCCCCACCCGCACCACCGGCCCCTGCGGCGAATCCAGCGGCTCCAGATAGCGGCGCAGTCCGCGCGCCTGGAGCGACGCCAGGTCCTCCCGGGCCCAGGAGGAGGCCACGTCCTCCGACGACGACGAGGCCACCTCCGCCTGCTTCACGTCACTCACGCGGTCCGCCCTACCCCTCTTGCCTCGGCTCCAGCGGACGGATGCCCGCCTTCTCCAACAGCGCCATGTCCTGGCTGTACTCGGGGTTGCCCGTGGTGAGCAGCTTCTCGCCGAAGAACAGCGAGTTGGCGCCCGCCATCATGCACAACAGCTGCGCCTCCTCGTTCATCTGCTGGCGGCCCGCGGACAGGCGCACCATCGACTGCGGCATCAGGATGCGCGCGGTCGCAATCGTGCGCACCATGTCCACCGTCTCCACGCGCGGCTGCTCCGCCAGGGGCGTGCCCTCCACGGCCACCAGCGCGTTGACGGGCACCGACTCCGGGTGGTGCTCCTGGTTCGCCAGCGTGCGCAGCAGGTTGCAGCGGTCATCCACCGACTCACCCATGCCGATGATGCCGCCGCAGCACACGGAGATGCCCGCGTCGCGCACCCGGCCCAGCGTGCGCAGGCGGTCGTCGTACACTCGCGTGGAGATGATGTCGCCGTAGTGCTCGGGCGAGGTGTCCAGGTTGTGGTTGTACGCGGACAGCCCCGCCTCCTTCAGCCGCTTCGCCTGGCTGTCGGTGAGCATCCCCAGCGTGGCGCACGCCTCCATGCCCAGCGCTCGCACGCCGCGCACCATCTCCAGCACGCTGTCGAACTGCGGGCCGTCCTTCACCTCGCGCCACGCCGCGCCCATGCAGAAGCGCGTGGCCCCCGCCGAGCGCGCCTTCTGGGCGGCCGACAGCACCTCCGGCACCGCCATCAACTTCTCCGCCTTCACGCCCGTCTTGTAGCGCGCCGCCTGCGGGCAATAGCCGCAGTCCTCCGGACAGCCGCCCGTCTTGATGGACAACAGCGAGCACAGCTGCACCTTGTTCTCCTGGAACACGGCGCGATGCACCGTCTGCGCCCGGTGCACCAACTCCAGGAGGGGCATCGAGTAGATGGCGCGGACCTCGGCCAGCTCCCAGTCATGCCTCACGGCGACACCCTCGGGGGGCGGCGCGGCGTGGTGGGCGTGGCCGTGAAAGGACTCGCTGGCGGCGGCGGTGTCGGACATGGGCTCCTCGTAATTCGTGAGGAGCGCGAACGTGCGCGGGCGGGGGGAACTTGTCAACGCCTCAGCGCGAACAGGTTGACGACTTCCCACGTCCTCGCAACCGCCGGAATCCCCTGGACTTTCCCCACCCGGCCTGGCGGTGCGGGGCCTGCCACCCCGCCCGCCCGAGTCCCACCAACAACCCACCGGAGCGTCAGGGTTCCGGGATACACACCCAACCCATGGCGAAGGCGAAGACGCACTACACCTGCCAGGCGTGCGGGTACCAGACGGCGAAGTGGCTGGGGAAGTGCCCGGATTGCGGCGCGTGGAGTTCGTTGCTCGAGGAGGCGGGAGCCAAGGACGACGAGAAGCGCCCCGCGTGGGGGGCCTCGGGAGGCGCCGCGCGGCCCATGCTCCTCAAGGAGGTCAGCGGAGAGTCGGAGGTGCGCCGCCGCACCGGCATCGCCGAGTTCGACCGGGTGCTCGGCGGAGGCGTGGTGAGCGGCTCGGTGGTGCTCCTGGGCGGAGACCCGGGCATCGGAAAGTCCACGCTGCTGCTCGCGGCGCTCGACAGGCTCGCCCGGCACGGCGCCGTGCTCTACGTCTCCGGTGAAGAGAGCCTGCGCCAGACGAAGATGCGCGCGGAGCGCCTGCGCGTGGACGGCGAGAACATCCACCTCTTCGCGGAGACGGACGCGGAGCGGGTGCTGGTCGCCGCCGAGTCGCTCAAGCCTCAAGCGCTCGTGGTGGACTCGATTCAGACCATGTACCTGCCGGAGCTGGGCAACGCGCCGGGCAGCATCACCCAGGTGCGCGAGGTGGCGGGCCGGCTGATGGCCTACGCCAAGCGCACGGGTGTCCCCACCTTCATCGTGGGCCACGTAACGAAGGAAGGCTCCATCGCCGGCCCGCGCGTGCTCGAGCACATGGTGGACACCGTCCTCTACTTCGAGGGCGAGCGCGGCCACCCCTTCCGAATCCTCCGCGCGCACAAGAACCGCTTCGGCTCCACCAACGAGATTGGCGTCTTCGAGATGAAGGGCGCGGGCCTGGTGGAAGTCGCGGACCCCTCCGCGCTGTTCCTGTCCGAGCGCCCCGTGGGCAAGTCCGGCAGCGTCGTCACCAGCACGCTCAACGGAACCCGCCCGCTGCTCGTGGAGGTCCAGGCGCTGGTGGCCCCCACCGGCTACGGCACCGCGCGGCGCACGGCCATCGGCGTGGATGGCAACCGCGTGGCGCTGCTCGCCGCGGTGCTGGAGAAGAAGGAAGAGATTCCGCTGGTGGGCTGCGACTTGTTCGTCAACGTCGCGGGCGGCATGCAACTCAACGAGCCCGCCTGTGATTTGGCCGTCTGCGCGGCGCTGGTGAGCAGCCTCCAGAACCGCCCGTTGGACCCGCACACCCTGGTGCTGGGCGAAGTGGGGCTCGCCGGAGAGGTGCGCGCGGTGGGCCAGGTGGAGCCCCGGCTCGCCGAGGCCGCGAAGATGGGCTTCCAGCGAGTGGTGATGCCCGCGGGCAGCGCCCGGCGCATGGAGTCCACCAAGCTGCGCGTGGTGGGCGTGGAGACCCTGGGCGACGCGCTGCGGGCCATGTTCGACTGACCTTCCGCGAGCGCCTCGAGCGCTACCTGCGCACCGCCACGGGCGAGGCGGACTCCGGCTTCGCGTCGTAGAGCCCCCTCGCCGTTTGGATCTGCTCACGGTGGTGCACCGCCCACCGGGACAGCTCCGAGACGGGCCCCAGCAGCGTCGCGCCCAGCTGCGTCAGCGCGTACTCCACCCGGGGAGGCACGGTCGGGTGGACGGTGCGGGAGATGAGCCCGTCCCGCTCCAACCCTCGCAGGGTGAGCGTCAGCATCCGCTGGGAGATGCCATCGATGGCCCGCTTCAAATCACCGAAGCGCATGGGCCCGGGCCCCAGGGTGCCCACCACCAGGACGCTCCACTTGTCCCCCACCCGCGTGAGGATGTCGCGGACCGCCAGGCAGGCCTCGGACCTCGCGGGCGGAGGCGCCGGGCGGAGCGACTTCATGGGGCCTGGTGACATGGATGTGCCTCCTTGTGGAGAAATAGGGGGCCCGTTACACGTGGCGGGCCGGTTACGACTTGTAACCGCCACCCCGTTTCCACCCCACATTCCTTCGGAAGGTGTCCCCCATGAGCACCGCCGCTCCCGTTGCCGCCGCCTCCACGCCCAAGCCCTGGAGCCTCTGGCTGGGCCGCGTCTTCACCGCCCTCGTCGCCGCGCTGCTTGCCTTCAGCGGCGTGATGAAGCTGACGCAGTCGCCCGAAGTCCTCCAGGGCTTCGAGCGCTTCGGCTACGCGCCCTCCGCGGTGTTCACCATCGGACTCGTCGAAGTGCTGTGCGCGGTGCTCTACCTGGTGCCCCAGACGGCGGTGCTCGGCGCCATCCTCGTCACCGGTTACCTGGGCGGCGCCACGGCGACCCACGTGCGCATCGGGGACCCGTTCTTCGCCCCCGTCCTCCTCGGCGTCTTCGCCTGGGGAGGCTTGTTCCTGCGGGACGCGCGCCTGCGGGCGCTGCTGCCCCTGCGCCGCTCGGCCTGAAGCCCGCCACGCGCCCCCGT
The DNA here is from genome assembly GCF_037414475.1 of Myxococcus stipitatus. Next base: position 2,917,529 of record NZ_CP147913.1, read on the forward strand.
CACCCAACGGGACGGGGGCACGCGTGTCACGTCACCTGGGGGACTACCAGGTGACGACGAAGGTGCAGCTGTCCGCGCCCTTCTGCCGGCAACCGTGGGACGCGTCGTGCGTCACCACCGCTTCGGGCATGAAGCGCTGGGCCATGCCCTTGACCAGCCCCTGGTCGAAGCGGCACGGGTACGGGTTGTTGCACACGACCGTGCCCTCGTTCTTCCCTGGGGCCGCGGTGTACGTGTAGTGGCCGATGCCCTCCAGCATCTCCCCCGTCACGGGGTTGAACATGTCCTTGCCGTTCTTGCGGTGGTTCATGTGGAAGGCCACGTCGAGCGACGCGAGCGCCTTGTGGATGTCCGTGATGTTCGCCGGGAACACGGCGTTCTTCGGAATCATCGTCCCGACCTTCTCCAGCCCGCGCCCACCCAACAGGGTGTCGATCTTCTTGTAGGCCAGGAGGTAGTCCTCCATCGGGTACCAGACGTTCGGGTCGATGGCGCGCTCACCAGCGGCGCCTCGCGCCGGCACCTTCATGACGTCCAGCAGGGTGTTGACCAGCACGGAGAACGACTGGATGGCCTCCACGATGGAGGCGACGCTCACGCCCGTCACGGTGATGCCGGGCTCATACGAGAACTGTGACATGGAGATTCAGAGGTCCTGAGAGGGTTTCAGCCCGGGCGGCCGCTCGACTCGAAGGCGCGGTGGGCGGTGTGGTTGCGCAGGTACAGGAAGCACTCCTTGAGCCCATCCCGCAGGCTGCCGAGCGTCTTCACGTCGCGCAGGTCCACGCCAATCTGGGTCAGCGTCTGCGCGATGAAGGGGCTGATGCCCGTCACGACGCAGTAGGTCCCCAGCAGGCGGGCGGCGTTCACCATCTTCACGAAGTGATTGGCCGTGGACGTGTCCACCACCTCCACGCCCGTGATGTCGATGATGACGCAGCGGGCCTTCCCCTGGGAGATGCGGTGCAGCAACCGCTCGGTCATCTCCAGCGAGCGCTGCGTGTCCACCACTCCGACGATGGGCAGCGTGAGCACGTCCTCCCACAGCTCGATGATGGGCGTGGACAAATCCCGGATGGCCAGCCGCTGCTTTTCGATGGTGGAGAGCTTCTCCTCCAGCTCGCGACGCGCGGCGTCGAGCTTCCGCATCGACTGCTCGTTCTCCTGCACGGAGGCGTGGAGCTGGCGGGCGAAGAGGTTGATGGTTTCCTCGAACGAGGAGAACGCGTCGGAGTTCACCACCGGAATGAGGTGCTCCTCCGGGTTGAACTCTCCGAGCGAAATCATCGCCAGCACGTCCCGGATGCGTTCCAGACGCTCGAGGTTGACTTCGATGACCTGGGGCTGAGGTTGCGACTGAGTCATGGGGTGGCGGGAAGATATGATGCTCAAATCCTCACACACAATCCTGGGTGACCGAAGACCCGGATGAAACATGGATTTTCCCGTCGACATCCGTCGAAATCTGGCGCTCCGGTGAGTAATCCCTCATCAATCAAGACATCCACGCGCGAAGATTCATCCCATATCAAACCGAGGTATCGCTGGGAGTGCGGAGCACCCGACACCCGGTGCGCCCGGCGCGTCCGGGGACGGACGCAATGGCGTGGGCGCTGACGCGGCGATGACGTGCCGTGACTACGACTGGGACATGGCGTCCATCGACCCACTTGCTGCCCGCCCGCTCGAGGCGGACGTGAAGCCCCGGCTGCGGGGCCTGTCGCACGCGTTCGCCTTCGTGGCGGCGCTGGTTGGCTTCTTCGTGCTGGTGGCCGCGCCGGTCCAGGGGGTCCAGCGGCTGGCGGACGGCATCTTCGGGCTCTCCCTGGTGCTGATGTTTGGAATCAGCGGGACGTACCACGTGCTCACCTGGGGCCCCGAGGCGCACCAGCGGCTGCGGCGGATGGACCATGCGGCCATCTATCTGCTCATCGCGGGGACCTTCACCCCTCTGGCCACGCTGGACGCGCCGGGGGCGTGGACGCAGGGGTTGCTCTGGGTGATGTGGGGCTGCGCGCTCGCGGGCGCGGGGTTGTCGCTGGCGGGCATCAGCGGGACACGCGGAGTGCGCTCCGGGCTCTACGTGCTCCTGGGCGCGCTGGCGGCACCGGTGATGCTGAGGCTGCCGGGGGTGATGGGTGCGGGCCGGGCCACCTGGCTGCTGGTGGGCGGCTGTGTCTATGCACTGGGGGCTGTCGTTTATGCACGGAAGTGGCCGGACCCCATCCCGGCCGTCTTTGGCTATCACGAAGTGTTTCACGTCATGGTCATCGCCGCGGCCGCGACGCACTACGCCGTGCTGGTCGACTTCCTATGGACTGTCCGGTGACCACAGACTGTCGGTGAAACATCGACATCCCACAATCGAGTTATCAACTTCCCGCGTGCGTCCACGCGGGTTCTAGGTACCGTGGTGACCTGGCTCGTACTCCATCGCACGCACAACAGAGGTCGCTCCATGGTCGCAAGGCAACGCCCCCCTCCGTTCCAAGCCCCCCTTCCGTCCGGGGAGATACGGGACGGGTTCAAGTTCCGCTCGGGGCGCTTGTCCCTGGACCTGGCATCGACGCTGTCGGGGCGCCGCACGGGGGCGCCCAAGGATTTGCTGCGCACGCCCGCGGACCTGGGGCGCTGGCTGGTGCTCGCGCGGGTGGCGGCGCAGGTGCAGGAGCCCTCGGAAGATGATCTGACGCAGGCGAGGGAGCTGCGAGAGGCCATCTACCGGTTGGCGATGTCCCGGGCGCGAGGTGAGAGTTTCTCCGCGAGGGACCGCGCCATCCTGAACCGCTGGGCCGCGGAGGCGCCTCCCGCGCCGCAGCTTGGCCCGCGTGGGCTGCTCTGGGCGGGAGCGGGCGTGCGCGGACACCTGGTGGTGCTGGCGCGCGATGCCGCGGAGCTTCTGGGCGGACCGGTGTCGGAGAACATCCGGCACTGTGCCCAAGAGGACTGTGGGCTGCTCTTCGTGGACACCTCGCGCTCCGGTTTGCGCCGGTGGTGTTCCATGGCGGGATGCGGGAACAAGGCCAAGGTGGCCGAGTTCCGGCGCCGTCAGCGCGGCGAAGCCCGCTAGCCTCACGGCCCGCACGCGGCGGCACGATGCGAGGAAGGACGCGTAAGACCTTCTCCGCATCAAGAGTTCGTGCCGCCGCCCGCGCGCAGAAACGTGCGGGCCACACACGCGCACGCGGGAACACGGCGCGTGGACGCCGCCGCGTCAGGACTTCGCGCCGCCGTCCGCGAGTGCAAGCAGTTGTCGGGCTCGCGCCCTGAACACCGCACGCATCTCCTCCGGCCCCTGGATGTGGAACGCGAAGGGCAGCCGCGCCAGCTCACGCGCGAACCAGTCCAAATCGTCCGTCTGCCCCAGCAGACGAACGCCCCCGCCAGGCACCGCCTCCAGCACGCCCAACGTGGCGAACACCTGCCGCCGCGCCGTCTCCAGGTCCGTGTCGAGCAACACCTCCACGGCATGCGCGCGCGGCAGCGTGGCGACCGAGAGCGTCACATGCGCCAGCGCATCGAAGTCCTCGGGGCGCGCGAAGTGGACCTGGAGCGGCTGGACGGAGCGCACGCGGTCCAACCGGAACGTGCGCAAACCCTGACGCAGGTGGCACATCCCCACCACGTACCAGCGCCCGCCTCGCCAGACGAGGCCGTACGGGTCGAAGTCCCGCTGCGAGTCCTCCTCCCGCGCCGCGCGGTAGCCCAACCGGACACGCTCGCGATGCTGCGTGGCCGCGCTCAGCGCGACCAGCCAGGCATTGTCCAAGGTCGCCCGGGCGCCGGAGATATCAAGCGTCACCGAGGCATCCACCGCCCGCACCCGCTTCTTGAGCGTCGCGGGCATCACCCGCTCCAGCTTCGCCTGGGCACTCGCCACCGCGGGCGCGGCCTCGGCCAGCCCCAGCCCACGCGCGGCCAACAGGCCCACGGACAACGCGAGCACCTCGTCATCGGTGAACATCATCGGCGGCAGCTTGAAGCCCGCCACCAACATGTACGCGCCATCCCGGCCGCGCTCGGCGGTGATGGGAATCCCCAGCTCCTCCAGCTTCACGATGTAGCGGCGCACCGTGCGCCGGTCCACGGCCAGCCGCCGCGCCAGCTCCGAGCCGCTCATCCGCCCATGTGTCTGCAACAGCTCGAGCACCGTGAGCACACGCGTGGTGGGGCGGGACATGGGCGGCGACCCTAGCGCCCTCCTCCGCCTCGCGCATGTCCCAATGAGGACCGGTTCCGCCCTATATCGCTCGTACGGTGCCGGCCTCACGTCCTCGCCCGAGCCCGGGCGCGGCGGACGAAAAGGCTTGCGTGCCCCATGACTCAAACCGCGCATCTGTGGCTGTTCTTCGTGCTGGTGTTTGGAATCGTCATCCTCCCGGGGATGGACATGGCCTTCGTCCTGGCCAGCTCCCTCGTGGGAGGCCGCCGCTCCGGGATGTCCGCGGTGGGAGGCATCATCGCGGGCGCCGTGTGCCACGTGGCCGTCGGAGCGACCGGCGCCGCGGTGCTCCTCACCGTGATGCCCTCCGCGTTCAACGCCCTGCTCTGGGCGGGCGCGCTCTATGTCGCGTGGATGGGGCTGTCCCTCGTGCGCGCGCCGTCCGCGTTCCGCGCGAGCCCCCACGCGAGCCCCCGCACCGCGCTGGCCACGTTCCACCAGGGGGCCCTCACCAACCTGCTCAACCCCAAGGCCTATGTCTTCATGCTGGCCGTCTTCCCGCAGTTCCTGCGCCCGGAATACGGCCCCGTCTGGGCGCAGGCCCTGGCGCTGGGCGCCATCATCGCCGTCACCCAGGCGGCGGTGTATGGCGCCGTGGTCCTCGCCGCGGACCGCGCTCGAGGCTGGCTGGAGTCACGTCCCTCCGCCAGCACTCGAGTCGCTCAAGCCGTGGGCGGCCTCATGGTGCTCGCAGCCATCGTCACCGTCATCGAAGGCTGGCGCAGCACCTGAGTCCGCCCTCATGTCCTTCGGACCGTGCTCGACCGGATGGCTCTCAAGACGAGCAGCAGCACCACCGCTCCGATGAAGGCCACGAAGATGGTCCCCGCGAGCCCACCAAACGGCTGTCCCGCCCCCAGGGCTCGAAAGATGAAGCCCCCCAGGAACGCACCCACGATGCCCACCACGATATCGCCCACCAGGCCGTAACCGCCCCCCACCACCGCCGATGCCAACCATCCGGCGATGAGCCCGATGACCGCCCACACGAGAATTGTCTCCAATGTCATCACTGCCCTCCTCTCTCGCTGATTGAGTGTCTGGGAAGACGATATGCACGGTGCTCCCCGGTCAGCCGGAAGCCCGGTCGTTCGGAAGACAGACAAGAAACCCCCACACTGGTTTTGAATGACTTTCCAGCCTTCCTGCTCTAACCACGCACAGCCACTCCAACGTGTGGGAGTTGGCTGAAGCCAAGGGAGCACAGCATGGAACGCCGTCGGAATGATGCGATGTGGATGAAGTGCCTCGGCCTGGTGTGGTTGGGAGCAGCGGTCGCAGGCTGCGGGTCCGAGGGAGGTGACGACGCGTCGCTGGAGCGGACGCGGAGCGAGCTGGCGGCTTGTTCGTATGTGATTACAACGAATACCTACGTGGGTGCGGATTGGTGGGGCACCCTGGTCTTCAAGAACACGGGCGCCAGCGCCATGACGCGTCCGACGGTTGCATTCGGCGTCCCCAGTGGCGTGACGTGTGACCACGACGAGCCGGGCTGGAGCCACACGCAGAGCGGCAGCACGTGTACCTACTCGCGGACGTCGGACCTGAGCGTGGCCCCGAACGCGTCGTACACGTTCTATTACTCCACCAACTCCAACCAGAACTTCACCGCGACGAACGTCACCATCAGCGACCCGGGCTGCGGCGGGACGGGGCCGGGCCCCAACCCCGACCCGGGCACGGGGATGACGGCCAACCAGAAGAAGGTGGCGGAGGCGCTCACCAGCATCTGGGAGAACAACACGCCCACCCTCGCGTATGCGTACGCGGAGAACATCAACGACGGGCGCGGGTACACCAACGGGCGCGCGGGCTTCTGCACGGGCACGGGCGACGCCATCCAGGTCATCCAGTGCTACAACGCGCGGCGCTCGGCGGCGAACGGCAACGTCATGGCCAAGTACATGCCGGGGCTCACCACCATCAACAACCGCTACCAGTCGACGGGGCAGAACCAGGGCTCCACGTCGGAGCTCGACTCGGTGGGCAACTGGGTGGCGGACTGGGGCACCAGCTACAACAACACCACGACGCGCGCGGACTTCAAGGCGTGCCAGGACGAGGTGAGCGACAAGCTCTACTACACGCCCGCCATGAACGAGGCCAACAAGTGGGGCGCCAAGCAGGCCCTGTCGAAGATGGCCCTGTACGACGCGAACATCAACCACGGTGAGTCGGGCCTCAAGAGCCTCATCCGCGCCACCAACAACGCGCTCGGCAACAGCGGCCAGGTGGCCCCCGCGGTCGGCTACAACGGCATCACCGAGTCGGCGTGGCTCCAGAAGTTCCTGGAGAAGCGCCGCGACGTGCTGGCCGCCGACTCCACGTGGTTGCAGGCCATCGACCGCGTGGCCGCGTACGAGAAGCAGCGCCGCAAGGGCAACTGGGACCTGTCGCAGCCGGTGCGCAACGACGTGCGCGCGCGCGACTGCTGGAGCACGTCCTACCCCTTCAGCGGCTACACCGTCCGGCAGATCAACGCGGACGGCACCTGGAGCACGCCGACGTCCTCCACCTTCTCCTGCCAGTAGCGCGGTGAGACGAGGCCCGGGGCCCGTCCGGCTCCGGGCCCGGTGAGGGGGCGAGCGCCGCCCCACCCGCCCTCCAGGCGCCGAAGAAGGACCGCGCCAGGAGGGCCTTCCGCTAGAGTCGGCGCCACGCATGAGCGCGGCACCCCGCAGGGCCTTTTACTGGAGGGACTTCCCCAGCCGGCTGTCGACCCGGCTCCTCCTGGCGTTCCTGGTGCCCGCCCTGCTCTTCCTCGCGGTGACGGGCATCGCCGTCTACCAGCTGGCGCGCTCCATCCTGGAAGAGGAGCTGGGCACCAGCCTGTCCAACATCGCCGCGACCACCGCCAGCCAGGTCCACGGCGAGCGCATGCTCACCATCGAGCCCGGTGACGACGTGGGCGGCACGCGCACGTGGCGCAACCTGGTGCGCCTCTTGGAGAGCATGCGCGAGGCCAGCGGCGTGCGCCGCGTCTTCGCGGTGGACGTCCAGGGCCGCGTGCGCGTGGACGTGGGCGGAGGGCTTCCAGTGGGCGTGGAGGTGCCGGAGCTCGCGCGGGACAAGCTGGAGCTGGAGCGCGTCTTCTCCGGCCAGCACGCCGCCAGCCAGGTCCTCTTCACCGGCTCCGACGGGCGTCTGTACAAGACGGGCTATGCCCCCATCTCCCACGGGGGCAAGGTGGTGGGAGCCGTGGGCGTGGAGGGCAGCGCCGCCTTCTTCGGGCCCCTGCAGCGCATGTCCCGCACCTTCACCGTCATGGGCGCGGTGGCGCTGGCGGCGCTCGCCATCATCGCCCTGCTCACCGCGAGGGGACTCGCCCGCCCGCTGCGGCGACTGATGGACTCCGCGCTGCGCATCGGCCGGGGAGACCTCACCACGCCCGTGCCGCCGGAGCCCACGCTGGAGATTGGCGTGTTGGCGCGCGAGCTGGAGGTGATGCGAGGCGCCCTGGAGAGCCGGGACAGGCAGCTGAAGATGATGCTCGCGGGCGTGGCCCACGAGGTGCGCAATCCCCTGGGAGGCATCTCGCTCTTCTCCGGCCTCTTGCAGGAGGACCTGAAGGCGGGCGCACACGCGGAGGCCCAGGAGCACGTCGCGCGCATCCAGCGCGAGGCCGCCTTCCTCCAGCGCATCGTCGAGGACTTCCTCGCCTTCGCGCGCGAACAGCCCGTCACGCGCGCTCCGGTGGAGGCCCCCGCCCTGCTGTCCGTCGTGCGGGAGCTGCTGTCCGCCGACGCGAGCGCCCGCGACATCACCCTGGAGGTGGAGGCCGCGCCCGCGGTGCTGGAGGCCGACGGAAGCCTGCTCACCGCGGCCGTGCTCAACCTGGTGAAGAACGCGGTGCAGGCCTCGCCCGACGGAGGACGCGTGCGAATCCGCGGCTCCGAACAGGACGGCCGCTACGCCATCCGCGTGCACGACGCCGGCGGAGGTGTGCCCCCGTCCGAGCACGAGCGCATCTTCGAGCCCTTCTTCACCACCCGGGAGAAGGGCACCGGCCTGGGCCTGCCCCTGGCGCGAAAAATCGCCCGGGCTCACGGCGGCGAGCTGCAGCTGACCTCGAGCCCGGGCGACACCACCTTCACCCTCACGCTGCCCCTGTGGACCGCGTCCCTCAGCCCGCCACGTTGAACTCGCGCGCCATCTGCCCCACCTCGCCGGAGACGTGGGCCAGCGTGCGGGTGGCCTCGCGGGTGGACTCCAGCCGCTTCATCGTGACGTCCATGATGTGAGACAGGTCGGCGATGGCGGTGGAAATCTGGGTGATGCCCGCGTTCTGCTGCGTCACGGCGGCGGCGATCTGCCGGGCCGCGGCGGAGTTCTCCTGCGACATGAGGGACAGCTCTCGCAGGGAGCTCCCCGAGGCCCGCATCTGGTCCAGGCCCGTGCCGATGGTGTTGACGCTCTCGGTGCCCATGCGCGCCGCGTCCCGGATGCCCGCGCCGATGTCGTGGAGGATGCCGCGGATGCGCTGCGTGGACTGGATGGACTGGTCGGCCAGCGCGCGGACCTCCCGCGCCACCACCGCGAAGCCCTTGCCGTGCTCGCCCGAGCGCGCCGCTTCGATGGCCGCGTTGACGGCCAGCACGTGGGACTGCGCGGCCAGGTCCTTCACCGTCTCGGTGATGTCCGCGATTTGCGTGGCGCTGTCCGCGAGCTTCGCCAACCGCTGCTGGATTCCATCCACCGCGGCGCGAATGTCCTCCAGGCCCGCCATGCTCCGCTCCACCGCGGCCTCCCCTTGGAGGCCCATCTCCTCCGCGCGCCGGGCCACCTGGAGCACCACCTCCGCCCGGTCCGCCGCCATGCGCGACGTGCGGCGAATCTCCTCGGACGTCACCTGCGCCTCATGCAGCGCGGCGGCCTGCCGGGTGAAGCCCTCCTGCTGCTCGTCATTCGCCGCGTGCAGGTGGCTTCCCGCCTCGCCCAGCCGCGCCGCGGACGACTGGAGCATCAGGGGGAGCTGCCGCAGCCGCGCCAGCACCGCGTTCATCCCCGACGCCAGGTCTCCAATCTCATCCGTGGACACCCACGCGGGAGCGACGATACGGCCCGCGGCCACGGACTCGATGGCCGTGCGCACCGCCTCCGCCGCGCGGGCCTGACGCCGCGCCAGCAGCCACATGGTGATGCCCGGCAGCAGCAAGAGGCCCCCCACCCACACCAGGCTGAAGGCCAGCTCCCCCGCGAGCACACCGCCCAACTCCATCAACATCCGCGCGGACCGCAGCGCCCCTTCCGCCAGCAGCTCCGCGTGCAGCATGTCCCGGACGGACTCCAGCTTCACCATCACCACGAAGCCGCTCAACATCAGCGCCGCGAAGATGGAGCCGCCGAACGTGAAGGGCAGGAACCACGACTGCCTCGGCCACGACATGCCGCCCCCCGGAGGCATCCGCGTCGCGTCCCGGCGCTGCTCCTCCAGCGCCAGCGGCAGGAACAGCCGCTCCATCGACACGCTGATGGGAAAGCCCAACAGCACGCCACAGCACGCACCGATGAGCGTGCCCACCAGCACCATCGACAGCGGCTTGTTCCACGTCACACACACGTGGATGGAGAACCAGATGCCGCCCAATGTCCATGCGACCCAGGAGGTCCCTACCGCGATGCGCCATGGCAGCCGCAGGATACTCTCCAGCCTGGACCCAGGAGGTTCTCCCGGACGCGCACGCAGCGCGCTGCCCACCAGCCACCGCATCAACAGGACGGGATACAGCACACCCAACCCCATGAGGATGGGCGGTAATACCCAGGCGACGGTCTTCACGCCCTCCCAACCGGTGACCCCCAGCGTCATCCCGTTGAGGTAGGCGGCGACAGGTGCTGCGGGCACCACCCAGACCAGGAACACCTTCAGCGCGCGCCACCGATACTCGCGAATCACTTGCTCACTGAAACACATACGGGCCGCCTTCCCGCGCCACTCCCCCATGGGCGCGGTGATTCCACCCATCTGGATGGAGCCGGCCTTTTCCGCGCGCATCCCACGGCGCGCGGAACCAATCTCGGCCGCATGGTTCCAGACAGTGCGCTCACGAAATCTGAGCGCTACACAAAAGGCATACACATCAGGAAAAATCCGCTTTTCACGCCAAGAATGCGCGGCGTTTCCTAGTCGGCGCAGCAGGCGCGGATGGCGGCGGTGTACAGGCGCAGCGACTTGCGCGCGGCGGCTGTCACCCGCGCGGGTTCATCCTCGTGCGGGTCCGTGGAGAGCTTGAGGATTTCGAGCGCCTCCACCGGGTGCATGTCGTCGTAGCGCGCGTGGGCCTTGAGCCACATCATGGAGGCGGCGTCGATGCGGGCCCCATCCGCGGCGTAGGCCCGGAAGGGCTCCAGGACCTCGCGGGTCCACACGCCGGTGATGCTCTCGATGGCCCAGTTGGTGGCGGCCACCCCCTCCGCCAGCGTGCCGTGCACGCACGTGTCGAGCAGGTGCTCATGGAGTGCCCGCACCTCGGGCAGCGGTCGCACGCGGAAGAGCAGCTCCGGCTCCACGCCTATCGCACGCACCCAGTCGATGAACCACTCGGCGTGTTTCGCCTCGACGCCCAGGTTCTGCAACAGCCAGCGGCGCACGCTCGCATCGCCCGGGGATTGCCCATACGTCGTCTTCGCCAGGGACAATCCCATGTACCGGGGGAAGGACTCGACGATGAGGAAGAACTGCGACAACACGCGCCGCCAGTAGAAGAGCGGCGGGCGCAAGCCGGCCGCGGTATCACGAAACAAGGGAGGCCAGCAGGCCGCGTCCCAGTCCCTGCGTGTCGCGTCCAGCAGCGACTCCATCCAGCGAGGGTGCGGCGTGGGCGTGAGGGGCGGGGGCGCGTAGCGACGGGAGGGGACGGTGAGCGTGGGGACATTCACTTCCGGGCCGGGAGAGGTCATGGAACCACGATGCTCCTTGTCTCCAGCGGGACGAGGACCGACATGGTTCCCCTCACGCGCCGAAGCGGCCCCAAACTGGTGACAGCGCCTTCATCCCGCCACGACTCTGTTCGCGTGCAACGCTTTCGCGACGGCCTTGTTTCACAATTCGGCCAGCACCACTCAACCCCTGTTCCCCGCGCCACATCGCCGGTGGACCTACGGGCCACCGCGAGCCACGTCCGCTCACGGTGTGCGAGACATCACCAGACGCCGCGCCTTGTCGAGCATGCGTCGCAGAGGTGCCTCATCGGCGCGTGAGAGCGCCTCCTCCCATGTGAGCCATTGCGCGCCTGAAGACTCGGAAGGGTCATGCGCGAGCGACTCCGGGTCCTCCGCGTACACGAGGTAGCGCACATCCAGGTGCAGGTGCTCGGGCTCGTCGCGCCGTGCGGGAATGGTGTGGACATCCACGTCCAGCGGGCGGGGCGCGGTGGGGTGGAGCTGGATGCGGCAGCCGGTCTCCTCGCGGGCCTCGCGCAGCGCGGTGGCCTGCATGTCTCCACCGTCCACCGCGTCCGAGTGCCCTCCAGGCTGAAGCCAGCGATTGAGCTTGCCGTGCAGCACCAGCAACACGCGCGAGCCCTCCGGGTCCACCACCACGGCGCTGCCGGTGAAGTGGGCTTCGGGTTGCGCGCGGGAGAAAGGGGACGGCAGCGTCGCCGCGTGGTGGCGCATCAGCTCCAGGTCCTGGCGCTCCTTGGCATCCTCGGGGACATGGCGGGCAAGCAGCTCTCGCAAGAGCGGGGCGGTGTTCGGGGAATCCATGCGGGCTCACGTATCGCTGGGGGGCCCTCGTGCGCCAGCGCCTTCTGGAAGCGGCCGTTCATCCCGGACCGGTGTAGGGTGCCGCCCCAGGTGTGCTCTCATGCGAGCGCACCACCGGGGCGGCCGGAGCCCCCGGAAGTCCCGAGGAACCGAGCAACTGCATGGCGCGCATTCTCGTCATCGACGACCACGACACCCTTCGCGAGGGGATGACCGTCACCCTCACGCGCTCCGGCCACGCCGTGTCCGCGGTCCGCGGCGGCGCGGACGGACTCGCCGCCTACCGCAAGGCGCCCTTCGACCTGGTCGTCACGGATTTGAAGATGGACGGGATGGACGGCATCGCGGTGACGCAGGCGCTCAAGGCGCTGGATGCCGCCGCCGTCGTCATGGTGGTGACGGCGTTCGGCACCATCGAGACCGCGGTGAAGGCGATGCAGGAGGGCGCCTACGACTTCATCACCAAGCCCTTCACGCCCGACGTGCTGCGCGCCAAGGTGGACAAGGGGCTGGAGCTGGCCAGCACGAAGCGGCGCGTGGAGAAGCTGGAGGCGCGCACCGCCGCGCACGACGCGGACGCGGCGCTCTCCCACGGCAGCCTGGTGGGCGACAGCGAGCCCATGCAGCGGCTGCTCACCCAGGCGCGCAAGGCCGCGCAGAGCGACGCCACCGTGCTGGTGCGCGGCGAGAGCGGCACCGGCAAGGAGCTCATCGCGCGCATGCTGCACCAGCAGTCGCCGCGCCGGGACGGGCCCTTCGTCGTCGTGCACTGCGCGGCGCTGGCGGAGACGCTGCTGGAGAGCGAGCTGTTCGGCCACGAGCGGGGCTCCTTCACCGGCGCGGTGAAGCGCAAGCTGGGCCGCTTCGAACTGGCCGACCAAGGCACCCTCTTCCTCGACGAAATCGGGGAGATTCCCCACTCGGTGCAGACCAAGCTGCTCCGCGTGCTCCAGGAGAAGGAGATTCAACGCGTGGGCGGCGAGGAGACGCTCAAGGTGGACGTGCGCGTGGTGAGCGCCACGCACCGGGACTTGCAGGCGGAGGTCAAGGCGGGCCGCTTCCGCGAGGACCTCTACTACCGGCTGCACATCGTCCCGCTCACGCTGCCGCCCCTGCGCGAGCGCCCCGAGGACATCCCCGCGCTGGCCCGCCACTTCGTCTCCAAGCACGCCCCCCGCGTCAACCGGCGCATCCAAGGACTGGAGGAGGACGCCCTGCGCGCGCTGGCCCGCCATGCGTGGCCGGGCAACGTGCGCGAACTGGAGAACGTCGTGGAGCAGGCGCTCGTCTTCGCCGAGGGCGAGATGCTCACGCCCGCCGACCTCCCCGCGCACCTCACCGGCGGCGCGCCGCGCATGGACGCGGGCCTGCCCGTGCCGCATGGCGACCGGCCCCTGCCTGAAATCCTCGAGGACCTCGAGCGTCAGCTCATCGCCCGCGCCTATGAGAAGGCCGCGGGGGTGAAGACGGAGACGGCCCGCCTGCTGGGCATCAAGACGTCGGCGCTGTACTACAAGCTGGAGAAGTACGGTTTCCTGCCCAAGGGCACACCGCCCGAGGAAGGATGAGTCTCGAAAATCCGTGACCCAGGGCCCCCTCCCCGTGACTTTCCACCGCCACCCCTTCCCCACCCGTCCCCACCCCGGGCGCCCAGGCTCCTGGAATCCCAGCGCTTTTCCGGGTGCGGGGGGAGGGGACTGGAAGAGCGGGCTGGCATCTGGCTTGCTCTCGGGAGGTTGTTGATGAATCTCCGCCCCCTCGTGCTGGCGTTGTGCCTGCAACTGGGCGTGCCCGCGTGGGGCGCGTCCGGCGTGGAGTCGGCGCGTGCCCGGGCCCAGGTGGCGAGGGCGGAGGCGCGGACGCTGAGGACGCAGCAGCAGGGCCTGCGCGACGAGCTCCAGTCGGTCTCCACGCGCATCCAGACGCTGAAGGCCGAGCGCCAGGGGAGCCTCACCGCGGGCACGGAGCTGGAGTCGGCGCTGCGGCGCTCGCAGGAACTGAGCGGCTCGCTGACGCGGCTGGCGCAGGCGGTGTCCACGGCGGAGGGCGAGTCGGAGCGCGCGCACGTCGCGCTGCACCAGGCGCTGTCGGAGGAGCTGGCGCGGCTGCGGGGCGCGTGGGACGGCACGGCGGACCGGGATGCGCGCGCGCGGCTGCTGGAGGCCATGCGCACCACCCGCGCGGAGCGGGACGCGGTGCGCGCGGCGCTGCCGGCCTCGCAGGTGCCCATGCTGGACAAGGCGACGTCGGGCGGAGATGACCCCGAGGATTTGCTGGCGCAGGCGGACGCGCTGCGCGACGCCGAGGACAAGGTTCGCGAGCGGCTCAAGCTCCTGCGCGCGCACATCACCGAGGTGCGCGAGGAGAAGGACCTGGACCGCCGGATGAGCGACTTCCTCGGCGAGGAGTCCATGTTCGACGAGCAGGACCGCCGGCTGCGGGTGCGCATGCGCTCGGACCGGAGCATCCAGGTGGAGCCCACCTCCCGCGATGGCAGCCCGTTCCTCGCGGAAGGGACGGCGGGGGGCCCGCCGCCGCAGGTGGGAGGCAACCCCAACTATCCTGGGAACCCGGGCCCGGACGGCCCCTCCACCCCCACGTCGCCAGACTCGACGTCCTTGCGCGCCACGGACCGGCGGCCCCAAGTCGAGGCCGTGCGCGCGCAGATGCTGGCGGCCGGAGGACCGGTGAACCTGTCGCAGATGGAGGACGAGGCGCGCCGGCTGGAGTCCCTCGCCCGGGAGCTGGACCGTCGGGCCAGCGACATGGAGCACCGCGCCCGGGAGCTCGCGGCGCCCTGAGCGCTAGAGCAACCCGGACTCGACCTCCAACCGCACCACCGCGCGCAGCCGCACCTCGCGCTCCGGAGTGCGCCCCTTGCCGCGGATGATGATGCTCATGGTCGGCGCGGCCACGTACGGCTGAAGCTCCAGGTCCACCAGGTCCAACCGCAAGGTGGGGTTGGGGGGACGCAGGTTGGAGTTGTTGAGGTTGCTCTTCGAGGCGATGCGCGCCTCGCGGTCCCCCGCCCGGACGTAGAACTCCACGGTGTCCAGGAACGTGAAGTCCACGTCGTTGGGGCTGACAATCTGGAGTGACAGGGAGTCGACATGAACGGACGTCACTTCGTTCTTCGTCAGACTCTGGTTCTTGAAGTCCTGGTTCTGGTCGAAGTCCATTCCCGCCAGGCTGCTGATGGGGGGGAAGGCGTTGAGCTCGGTGCCGCCGCCCGGCAGG
This sequence comes from Myxococcus stipitatus, assembly GCF_037414475.1. Next base: position 2,932,695 of record NZ_CP147913.1, read on the forward strand.
CTCGCGGGAACGGTGGTCTCGCCCCTGAGCTCGGTGATGAATGACGACTGGGCGCAGGCGGCAAGCCCCAGGCCGACCGCCGCGGCGAGGAGTGAGACAGGGCGCATTTCAACAATGTACCGGGCGGCAGGCATGCCGTCACTGGCGCCAACCGGGCAGTCGGGCCTGTCCTCCCGTGAGTGGGGCATGGAAGCAGGAGGCCAGCTATGGTGCCCCGCGCCGTGTCCCGCGCCCTCCCCACCCCTCTCATCCTCCTGGTGCTGCTCGCCGCGCGCTCAGCGTCCGCGGCCGAGTGGGAGGGCGCCCTCAAGGGCACCGCGCGGCTGCTGGTGGACACCAACGCCCCGCGCGACTTCTCCGACGGGAGCACGCCCTCCCCTGGCGCGGACCCGGCGCTGAGCATCCTGGGCTCGGCCGAGGGACGGGTGACCTTCGAGCGCACGCAGTTGGTGGGCCGCTACGAGCTGGGCGCCCGCAAGTACCTGGGCTTCTCGTACGAGGACACGTTGATTCAGTCCGGCGCGCTGGAAGCCTCGCTCGCGCTGGGGACCGAGTTCGGCCTGGGCGTGGAGGGGCGCGCGAAGGACCGGCGAGGAGGCACACGGGCGTACTCCGACCTGGGTGCCAGCCTCTTCCTCGAGTACGCGCCGGATGTGCGGATGGCGCTGCGGGTGAGAGGGGGCGCGCGGCGCTTCGTGTACCGGCCGGACCCCACGGCCAACTTCGGTGGAGCGGAGCTGGGCGCGACGGGGCGCTACCGCTTCAACCGGCGCCACAGCCTGTCGCTGTTCGGTGAATGGAGCGCCCGGCGCTACGGCCCCCAGGCGAGGCCCCGTCCCGGAGCCGCGGGCAGCGTGCTGGGGCGGCGCGAGGACGGCGCGCTCACCGCGGGCGTCGGCTACAACTACAAGGGGCCGGTGTCGCTGGGGCTGGCGTACGCGTACCAGGAGGTCTCCTCCAACAGCTTCGGGGAGACGGTGCTGAGGCACCGGGTGACGGGCACCGCGGGGGTGCGCCTGCCCTGGAAGCTGACGCTGATGGCCCAGGGTTCGCTGGGCATCACCCGCTATCCGGACGGCATCTACCTCTCGCCGGAAATCATCCTCGTCGAGGAGGACGAGGGGCAGAACTCGCTGTCCCTCAAGCTTGCGCGCCCCATGTCGGAGCACGTGGACCTGGAGCTGTCCTGGGGCCTGTGGAGCACCCAGCTGCCTCGCAACGACCTCACGTACTCGCGCCAGATGTTCGGCGTGGGCTTCACCTGGCGCGACTGAGGCGCGGGGCGTCCGTCAGCCCAGGTCGGAGATGCGCTCGTCGATCTCCTCGGCGAGCCCCGGGTGGTTCTGGGCCAGGGCGTGCTCCCGGGCGCGGGTGAGCACCTCCCGGGCCCGCTCCGACTGCCCGGCGCCGGACAGCGCGTCGCCCAGGGCCACCATGGCCGCGGCGTAGGACGGGTCCAGGCGGACGGCCGACTCCAGGCTGGCGGCCGCCTCGGCGTACTGCTTGCGGTCCAGGTACAACTTCCCGAGGGAGAAGTGGCTCATGGGGGAGTCCGGGAAGTCGGCCACCATCTTCTTGAACTGTTCCAGCCGGGCGTCGCTCATGGACATGACCCATTAGAGGACCCATGCCGTGTTGCCAAGGGTGCGGTAGGGTGCGCCGCACATGGCAACGAAGAAGAAGACGACGACCCCACGAAAGAAGAGCGGCACCCGGGCCCCCGCGGCCCGGAAGAAGACGGCGGGCAAGGCGGCCACGGGCAAGAAGGCGGGCCCGGGCAAGGCCCCCGCTCGCAAGAAGACGGCGGGCCGCGCCCCCCTGAAGAAGAAGGCCCGGCTGCCAGCCGCGCCACAACAGCAGACCGGCCCCGCGGAGAACCCCAAGGCGCAGGCGCTGGCGCGGCGCATGGGTCAGCTCCTCCTGGACAAGAAGGCGCTGGACGTCGTCATCCTCGACGTGCGGGGCATGACCTCCTACGCGGACTACATCGTCATCGCCTCCGGCGAGAGCGACCGCCAGGTGAGCGCCATGGCCGAGCACGTCCAGGTGCAGCTCAAGCAGGGCGCGGAGGCGGAGCGTCCCCTGGGCACCGAGGGCGTGGAGACGGGCCAGTGGGTGCTGCTCGACTACGGCGAGGTGGTGGCGCACCTGTTCCTCGCGGACCTGCGCGCGCACTATGACCTGGAAGGTCTCTGGGCGGACGCGGCCCGGGAGAAGGTGTCCTGAAGGTCCGCCTCCTCTCCATCGGCAAGGACCGCTCCGGCCTCTACGAGCCGGCGGTCCAGGAGTATGTCCGCCGTCTGGGGCACTACACCCGGTTCGAGCTGGTGGAGCTGACCGAGGCGAGCGGCAAGAAGCTCAAGCCCGGCGACGCCAAGGCCTCCGAGGCGGAGGCCATCCTCTCGCGGCGCAAGCCGCAGGACTGGGTGGTGGCGCTGGACGAGCGGGGCTCGCTGCTCGACTCGGTGGAGTTGAGCCGATACGTGGGCAAGGCCCAGACGGGCGCCAAGGACCTGCTGTTCGTCATCGGCGGTGACGAGGGCCTGGACGCAAGCGTGCGCGACGCGGCGAACCTCACCCTGTCGCTGTCGAAGATGACGCTGCCCCACCGGCTGGCGCGGGTGGTGCTCGTGGAGCAGCTCTACCGCGCGTTCACCATCCTCAAGGGTGAGCCGTACCACAAGTAGGCGGGCGGGCAGGCGTTCAGCGATGGACGCCCCCAGCCCCTTTCCAGGGGCGTCAGGCCCACGAGAGAGGGGGCGTCAGCGGGCCTCATGAGCACCCCCGGCACGACCCCCTCCCCCACCCCCTCCGCGCCCGTGCGCATCATCGCCTCACCCCAGTCATGGGTCGAAGGAGAGGCGGTGCGGCAACTCGAGGCCGTGGCGCGGCTTCCCGGCATGCGGATGGCGGTGGGACTTCCCGACCTGCATCCCGGCAAGGGCGCTCCCGTCGGAGCCGCCTTCACCTCGGAGGGAATCCTCTATCCCTATCTGGTGGGCAGTGACATCGGCTGCGGCATGGGGTTGTGGGACGTCGGAATGCTCGCTCGCAAGGCCAAGGCGGAGCGGTGGGCGGCGAAGTTGGATGTGGAGGGAGCCTGGAACGGAGACGTGGAAGGCTTCCTGGCGGATGAAGGCGTGAAGCCCGGCGGCTTCGAGGGCTCACTGGGCACGGTGGGCGGTGGCAATCACTTCGCGGAGGTCCAGCGGGTGGAGGCGGTACACGACGCGGAGACCTTCGCGTCGCTAGGGCTGGCGGCGGACCGGTTGCTGCTCCTGGTGCACTCGGGCTCGCGCGGACTGGGCGAGTCGATTCTTCGAGCCCACGTGGACCGGCACGCGGCGGGTGGGCTGGCGGCGGACTCGAACGAGGCTTCCTCCTACCTGACACGGCATGACCACGCGGTGGCGTGGGCCCGGGCCAACCGGGCCTTGGTGGCGCGGCGCATGTTGGATGGCATCGGCGCGCCGGGCCGCAAGGTGTTGGATGTCTGCCACAACAGCGTCACCGCGAGGCGGGACGCGCAGGGCACGCGGTGGTTGCACCGCAAGGGCGCGGCCCCGTCGGACGAAGGGCCCGTGGTGATTCCGGGCAGTCGCGGGGCGCTGAGTTACCTGGTGGCGCCCGTGGGAGATGGGACGGGCAACGCGTTCAGCCTCGCGCACGGCGCGGGACGCAAGTGGACGCGAACGGCCGCCCGGGAGCGCATCAAGGAGCGCTTCACCGCGGAGTCCCTCACGCGCACCAGCTTCAAGAGCCATGTCATCTGCGAGAACAAGGACCTGCTCTTCGAGGAAGCGCCACCTGCGTACAAACCCATAGACCGCGTGGTGACGGACCTGGTGGAAGCGGGGCTGGTGCGAGTGGTGGCCACCCTGGCGCCGGTGCTGACGTACAAGACGCGCTCCCAGGAGGAGTAGCGCGGCCCTCCCCGCCCGGGGCCTGGAAACGGGGCGGTCCCCTGCTTTTTGCCCTCTGTGTCCGGCGCCCGCGTGGTTAGGGTTCGGACATGACTCCCGCACACAAGGTCCTGCTCTGCATCCTGGACGGCTGGGGCATCCGCCACGAGCGCGAGGCGAATGCCATCCTCCTGGCCGGAACGCCGCACCTCGACAAGCTGACGAGCCCCTATCCGTTCACCGAGCTGCAGACCTCCGGACTGGCCGTGGGCCTGCCCGAGGGGCAGATGGGCAACTCGGAGGTGGGCCACACCAACATCGGCGCGGGCCGCATCGTCTACCAGGACCTGGTGCGCATCAACCGCGCGGTGGAGTCCGGAGAGCTGGCGCAGAACCCGGTGCTTCGCGCGGCGATGGACGGCGTGAAGGCGGACGGCAAGGCGCTGCACCTGCTGGGGCTGGTGTCGCCCGGCGGTGTGCACTCGTCGATGGAGCACCTGTTCGCCCTGCTGCGCGCCGCGCGCGAGCGAGGGGTTGCGCACGTCTACATCCACGCGTTCCTGGACGGCCGCGATACGCCGCCGCAGAGCGCGCTGGGCTACGTGGAGCAACTGGAGCGCTTCCTCCATGAGACGCACGCGGGCCGCATCGCCACGGTGAGCGGGCGCTACTACGCCATGGACCGCGACAAGCGGTGGGACCGGGTGCAGCTCGCCTACGAGGCGCTGGTGCACGGCCAGGGGCCCAAGGCGCCGGACGCGCTGAGCGCCATCCGCGCGTCGTACGCGGAGAAAGTCACCGACGAGTTCGTCAAGCCCACCCTCATCGCCAGCGGGGACGGCACGCCGGTGGGCCGCATCCAGGACGGCGACACGGTGGTGTTCTTCAACTTCCGCGCGGACCGGGCGCGGGAGCTGACCCAGGCGCTGGCGTATCCGGACTTCAAGCAGTTCGACCGCGGCGGGCTGCGGCTGGGCCGCTACGTCTGCATGACCCAGTACGACGAGACGTTCGACCTGCCGGTGGCCTTCGGTCCGGACCAGCCGCAGGACATCTTCCCGGAGCTGCTCGCGCGCCAGGGGCTGCGCCAGTTCCGCACCGCGGAGACGGAGAAGTACGCGCACGTGACGTTCTTCTTCAACGGCGGGCGCGAGGTCGTCTACCCAGGAGAGGACCGCTTCCTGGTGCCCAGCCCGCGCGACGTGAAGACGTACGACTTGAAGCCGGAGATGTCCGCGCGCGAGGTGACGGCGGAGCTGGTGCGGCGGCTGGACTCAGGCACGTATGACTTCGCGCTGGCGAACTTCGCCAACCCGGACATGGTGGGCCACAGCGGCCGGCTGGACGCGGCGATGCAGGCGGTGCGCGTGGTGGACGAGTGCCTGGGCGTGCTGGGCAAGGCGTGTGAGCGCAACGGCTGGGTGATGGCCATCTCCGCGGACCACGGCAACTGCGAGCAGATGGTGGACCCCGTCACGGGTGAGCCGCACACGGCGCACACGCTCAACCCGGTGCCCTTCCACCTCATCCACCCGGCCTTCCGCGGGCAGAAGCTGCGCCCCGGCATCCTCGCGGACATCGCCCCCACGCTGTGCAAGGTGATGAACCTTCCGCAGTCCAAGGAGATGAACCGCATGGGCGTCCTGCCTTGAGCGAGGCGCCGTGCTGAAGGCCCTGCTGGACGTGCTCTATCCCCCCGCGTGCATCGCCTGCGCGCGGGTGCTGCCCGGCCCCGGGGCCTTCTTCTGTGAGACGTGCGACACGGCGGTGGAGCGTCTGCCCCCCGCCTGCTGTCGCACCTGCGCCGAGCCCGGCACCTTCCCCGGCGCCACCTGTCCGCGCTGCCGCGCCTCACCGCCGCCCTTCTCCCGCGCCTGGGCGCCCTTCGCACACGAAGGTCCCATCGCCCGCGCCATCCACCGCTTCAAGTACGAGGACAGGCCGGAGCTGGCCGCGCCCCTCGCGGAGCTGCTCGCCGCCGAGGCCCGTCGCTTCCTGGCCCACGCCCCCACCCTCGTGCTGGCGCTGCCGCTGCACACGCGCCGCTACCATGCGCGCAAGTACGACCAGGCCCAGCTCCTCGCGGGCGCGCTGGCAAAGCACCTGGGCTGGGAAGCACCCGTGGGGCCCCTCACCCGGACCCGTGAAACCCAGCGGCAGGTGGGCCTGACCGAAGCCGAACGCGCCCACAACGTCGACGGCGCCTTCACCGCGACCTCCGACGTCGCCCGCCGTGACGTGCTGCTGCTCGATGATGTCTTCACCACCGGAGCCACCGCTCGCGCCGCCGCCACGGCGTTGCGCGATGCGGGCGCGGCCCGAGTGGAAGTGCTGACGTTCGCCCGGGCCTTCACGCTCACCTGAAGGCCTCGCTGGCGCCCGACTCGCCACGCCGCGTCATCTGCAACCGGGTCAACAACAACTCACACCAGGGCAATCACAGACCCCGCGTGTCTTTCATTACCCACTTTCCACGCAAGGGCATCCCGTGGTCTTGAATACTTGCCGTGGTGGCAGACTTCACATGGCTGCGGGACGAGCGTCGTCTCGCGAACGCCGCGGCTCAGCCCCCGACTGAGAAATGGAGTCCGTGATGAAACACCCCCTCTTGAGCACGTTTGCCCTGGCTGGTGTCGTCTGCGCGGTGGGCGCGCCCTCCTCCGCCGAAGCCCAGGTCCCCGCCCCCTCGTGGGTCCGTCAGCTCGGCGCCAACTTCGATGAACAGGCCCAGGCCGTCGCCGTCTCGGGCAACAGCGTCTACGTGGTGGGCCACACCACCAGCCAACTGGGGCCGCAGCCGAAGGCGGGCGGGCTGGATGTCTTCGTCGCCAAGTACACCACCGCGGGCGCGTTGCAGTGGGTCCAGCAGCTGGGCACCGCGGGGGATGAGCGCGCCACCGCCGTGGCCACCGACGCGGACGGCAACGTGTACGTCACGGGCCAGACCTCCGGCGCCTTCGACTTCTTCACGAACGCGGGCGGGTACGACCTCTTCGTCACGCGCTTCGATGCCCAGGGCAGCCGCCAGTGGCTGCGGCAGACGGGCACGCAGATGGATGACTTCGGCACGGGCATCGCCATCGGCGCGGACGACACGCTCTACGTCTCCGGCTACACCGGCGGCAGCTTCGCCAACGGCGGCAACCCCAACAACTACGACGTCGTCGTGGCGCTCTACGACACGGGCGGCAACCTCTACTGGCTCAACCAGTACGGCACGGCGAAGAGCGACATCGCGCGCGGCATCGCGGTGACGAACGACCATCAGGTGTACGTCGTGGGCAACACGTCCGGCCCGTTCGGCGATTCCAGCACGCCGGAGTCGGGCACCGACCTCTTCCTCATGAAGCTCAACATCCTGGGCGTCCAGCAGTGGGTGCGCAAGGACAACACCTCCGAGCTCGAGGACGCCCGGGGCGTGGCCGTGGGCGCGGATGGCTCCATCTACGTCGTGGGCGAGACGTTCGGTTCCTTCAGCGGCGGCCCCGCCAACAACGGCACCGTGGACGTCTTCGTCGCCAAGTACAGCTCCGTGGCCAACCAGCTGTGGACGCGGATGATTGGCGGCTCGCAGCCCGACTATGCGTTCGGCGTCGCGGTCGCCGCCGATGGCACCGTGCAGGTCGCGGGCTACACGACGAACGCGCTGGACGGGAATGCCTATGCGGGCTCGCAGGATGCGTTCCTCACGCGGTTCGACGCCGCGGGCCTCAAGCTGGGCACGCGCACCCTGGGCACCTCCTCCATCGACTCCGCGCGCGGCGTGGCGGTGGACGCCGCGGGCAACGCCTACGTCACGGGCTTCACCTACGGCGACCTGGGCGGCAACCCCAACGCGGGCAGCTTCGACGCGTTCCTTGCCCGCTTCTGAAACGAGCGTCCGTTTCTGGAACACGCCGCAACCGCGGTCACCTCCGCGCGGAATTCCTGGCATCCCGAGCACGGCTCGAACCGCGCCCTGGCGGTAGCCAAACGCCCAGGGCGCGGTAGCCTCGGGGCATGCGCTGGTCCCCCATCCTCCTCGTCCCCGCGTTGGTCTCACTGCATTGCACCCACGCTCCCGAGGCCGCGGCGCCGTCCACGCCCGCGGCCACGGTGGCCACGCCCCAGTGGCCCGAAGCCCAGCCTCCCGCGCTCCGGCTTCCCGACACCATCCAGCCCACCCACTACACGCTGGACCTGAGGCTCATCTCCACGGAGCAGACGTTCTCGGGCACCGTCACCGTCGAAGTCGACGTGCGCGAGCCGGTGCGTCAGGTCTGGCTGCACGGCCAGGACCTGGAGGTGAGCTCGGCGCGCATCGAGACGGCGGCGCGCACGCTCGAGGCGAAGCCCGTCACCGAGAGCGAAGGCCGGTTGGGCCTGCTCCTGCCGGAGACGCTGGCGGCGGGCAAGGCCCGCATCGTCATCGCCTTCAGCGGCAAGGTCGACCGCGAGCGCAGCCGGGGCCTGTACTCCGTGGCGGAGGGGGGCCACGACTACTTCTACACCTTCTTCGAGCCGGTGGACGCGCGCCGCGCCTTCCCGTGCTTCGACGAGCCGGGCTTCAAGGTGCCCTGGAAGCTGCGCTTCACCGTGAAGGACACGGACGTGGCGCTGGCCAACCACGCCATCGAGTCGAAGGAGGCGCTGCCCGGTGGGCTCCAGCGCGTCACCTTCATCGACAGCAAGCCCATGCCCAGCTACCTCGTCGCCTTCATGGTGGGGCCGTTCGACGTGGTGGACGCGGGCACCACGGGACGCAACAAGGTGCCGCTGCGCTTCGTCGTTCCGAAGGGCCGCGGCCCGGAGACGGCGTACGCGGCCAGCGTCACGCCGCGCATCATCACCGTGCTGGAGGACTTCTTCGACCAGACCTATCCCTACGAGAAGTTGGATGTCGCGGTGGTGCCGCGCTACTGGGGCACCATGGAGCACCCGGGCCTCGTCGCCATGGGCCAGCCCCTGACGCTCATCAAGCCCGGCGAGGAGACGATTCAACGCCGCCGGCGCTACGTCCAGATTGCCGGCCATGAGCTGGGGCACTACTGGTTCGGCAACATCGTCACCTGCCACTGGTGGGATGACATCTGGCTCAACGAGTCGCTGACCTCGTGGCTGGACCGCAAGCAGATGGACGGCTTCGAGCCCGCGTGGGGCTATGGGCGGGACGCCAGCAGCGGCGACCGGATGGCCGCGATGGAGACGGACGCGCTCGGCTCCACGCTCCCGGTGCGCAAGGCGGCGACGACGCATGACGGGATTCAGGGGGTCTTCGACAATTCCACCACCTATTCCAAGGGCGCGGCGCTGCTCGACATGCTCGAGTCCTGGATGGGCGCGGAGAAGATGCGCGACATGCTCCGCCGCCATGTCCGCAAGCACGCGTGGAGCACGGCGACGGCGGATGACTTCGCCGGCACGATTGCCGAAGCCGCGGGGCCGGACCTCGCCCGCGCCTTCCGGACCTTCATCGACCAGGCCGGTGTGCCCCGCGTCTCCGCCGAGCTCCAGTGCGAGACGGGCAAGGCCCCCAGGCTCAAGCTGTCCCAGGAGCGCTATGTGCCCGTGGGCTCCACCACCTCCACCGCGCAGACGTGGTCCATCCCCGTGTGCGTGCGCGCCGGAGGCCGCGCTGGGGACACGCGTGTCTGCCAGATTCTCTCCGAGCGCACGGGCGAGTTGGAGCTGCCCCTCAAGAGCTGCCCCCAGTGGGTGCTGCTCAACGCGAACGGCGCGGGCTACTACCGCTCCAGCTACACGTCCCAGCAGCTCACGCAGGTGCTGGCCTCGCCCAAGGGCACGCTGAGTGTCGCGGAGCGGCTGACGCTGCTCTCGGACGCGGAGGCCGCGGCGAGCAGGGGAGACCTGCCGCTGGGTGATGCGCTGAAGCTGGTGCCGGGCACGGTGTCGGACTCGAACCGCGCCATCGTCACCGCGGGCGCCAATCTCCTCGGGCTGGTGCGGCAGGACTCGCTCACTCCCGCCGAGCGCACGCGCTTCCGTGCCTGGGTGGGTCAGCTCTACGGGCCTCGCGCCCGGGCCCTGGGGTGGCAGCCTCGGCCGGGCGACACCGACGAGGTGAAGCAGCTGCGCTCGCTGTTGCTCAATCTGGCGGTGGGCATGGGGGATGACGCGGCCCTGGCGCGCGATGCGCAGAAGCTCGCGCGTGCGTGGCTGGACAAGCGCGACAGCGTCAGCGCGGAGGCCGCGCCCCTGGCGCTGCGGGTCGCCGCGCGCACCTCGGACCGCTCGCTGTTCGACACGATTCTCGCGCAGGCGCGCAAGGCGAAGGACCACAACGAGCGACAGGAGCTGCTCTTCCCGCTCGCGTTCTTCACGGACCCGGCGCTGGTGCGCGAGTCCCTGGCCCTGGTGAATGGCGGCGAGTTCGACGTGCGCGACACGTACAAGCTCCTCGGGGTGTCGTTCTTCAAGGTCGATTCGCGCGAGGCGGCGTGGAAGTACTTCCGCGAGCAGTTCGATTCGATGGCGGCCAAGGTCCGCTCGGATGACCTGAGCGGCATCGTGGGGTTCACCAGCCAGCTCTGCGACGACACCCAGCGCGCGGAGCTGGAGGCGTTCCTGGGTCCCCGCGTGGCGAAGCTGGAGGGGGCTCCTCACGCCTATGAGCAGGCGCTGGAGACCATCCGCCTGTGCGTGGAAGCGGACCGCGTCCACCGGCCCAGCGTGCAGTCCTTCCTGAGCCGCCTGCCCCGCTGAGGCGCGGGCATCGAGGCTCCCCTCTCCACACGAGGGGAGCCTCCCTTATCGTCGTCCCTTGGACTTCCCACCCGGCAGGCCGTGTACGCACCGGGCGCGGGCGCGCTACATCAGTGCCATGTTCGACGCTGGCCGCTATCTCGAACGCATCGGTGCCGTGCCGGGCGCATCGCTGGCCGCGCTGCACCACGCCCACCTGGAGTCAGTCCCCTTCGAGAACCTGGACATCCACCTGGGCCGGCCCATCCGGCTCGACGTGGATGCATTGTTCGACAAGGTCGTCACGCGCCGGCGCGGCGGGTTCTGCTACGAGCTCAACGGCCTGTTCTCGCGGCTGCTCGTCTCACGCGGCTACGCGGTGACGCCGCTGTCGGCGAAAGTGGCCTCCGAACCCAAGGACGGGACGTTCGGCCCTGAGTTCGACCACCTGGCGCTCCAAGTGGAAGACGGCGGCGGGCGCTGGCTGGTCGACGTGGGCTTCGGCGATGGATTCCTGGAGCCCTTGCGTCTGGATGAGCGCGGTGTGCAGACGCGCGGCGGGCACGACTTCCGGCTTGTGCCCGAAGGTGAGCGGCTCATCCTCTTGAGGGATGTGGGCACGGGTTGGGAGGCGCAGTACTCGCTGTCCCTGGTGCCTCGCGCCCTGGGGGACTTCACCGGGATGTGTCACTACCACCAGACCTCGCCGGACTCCTTCTTCACGCAGCGCAGGCTGTGTACGCGTGCCACGCCGAACGGCCGCGTCACGCTCAAGGAAGGCGCGCTCGTGCTCACCCAGGGACGCGAGAAGCAGGAGGTGCCCGTGGAGGAGAACGCCCGAGGGCAGGCGCTCGCGGAGCACTTCGGCATCCACCTCTGAGGTGTTTGCCTTTCATGCATCCATCGCACTGACAGGGTAGTCTCCCCGGTCCACGCATGGACTGCTCACACGCCTCGCTCCGCCCCACGCCTGAGCAGGATGCCTCCTTCGCGGCCGAGGCACTCGCGGCTGGCGAATTCTCCCACGCCGCGTTCCATATCGGCTGCGCCCTGGGCGCGGACTCGGAGCGCGCGGAGTGGTTGGAGTTGTTGGAGAGGCTCGCCCGCGCCGCGGGTCCCGAGCCCCTGCGCTACGTCTCCCTCGATGGCCGGGTGTCCTTCGCCACGGCGGCGGTCCATGCGTGGCTGCTCGCTCGCGGTGCGAAGACGCGGGCCGGGCTGGAGCTGCTCTCGCAGGTCGTCCGGTCCAAGCCCGACACGGACTTCGCACGGTGGGGCCTCACCTGGATGGAGCGTCCAGGCGCTTCCGAGTCCGTTCCTCCTGACGCGGCGGCGGCGCTGTTGAGCTCCGTGCTCTCGAAGACCGCGCGCGAGGACCGGGACACGTTCGCGCGGCTGCTCCGCATCACGGAGCCTCTCTCGGCCCGGCCTCCGGCCCATCTCGGACTGCGCTGGTTGCAGGGGACGATTCTTCATCGCCTGGGGCGACTGGACGATGCGCTCACCGTGGCGAAGTCCGCGCATGCGAGTGCGCCGGGCTGGCTCACCGCGACACTGCTCGCTGGAATCCATCCTTCGTGTAGGTGAACCCTTCCAGGTTCCTGCGCAGCGACGCCTCGAAGCCCAGACGCTACCCGGGCCCGAAGCAGCTCGGGCGTCGCCGGAGTCTTGAGCAGCGCGGTGCTGTAATAGCGCTCGATGAGCAGCGGCATGGAGCCTGGCAGGTGCAGGTCCACCCAGTGGTTGAACAGCGCCCCCGAGGCGACATCCACGGGATGACCGACGGCCACTCTTCCACCCTGCCCCCCCCATGTCTCACTCCCCTCCCAGACGAGCTGTCGACGGACTCCGTCGCGATGGAATGAGGCAAGGCCCGTGCGAACCCACAGTCAGGCGGACTTCGCCCCGCGCTGGGCCCCACGTCCATACGACGCGGCATGACACCTCATCTGAATCCGACAAGCTGGCCTCCCCCGAAGTCCTGGACTCTTCAGGAGTCCTTCATACCGTGACCGGTTACAGGCTCCAATCCATCGCAACCAGGAAACGGTGACACCGTATTACTCAAGCCCTGCGGTCGAGGAACAGTGCGAGCGACTCACGGCAATCTTCAAGAAGGCACCGGGTCCTTGATGGGATTCCGATGGGACAGGCCAATGCAGCGCGTGTCGTGAGCATCGACCGCGCCGATGCCCTCGCCTCCTCACTCGAAAGGCCTCGGGCGATGGCTGCCCAAAAGCGCTGTCGATGCTCACGCCTGCCCACCGGTGGACGGCCGGGGGACGACATCCGTGCGCGCCCGGCCCGCTCCGCGCGTCGACGTTCTCTTGCGCTCATCACGACATCTCTTTCTTGGAGTGTTGTGACGACCGATTGAATCCGCCCCCAACGAGTGCCCGTCCTCGTGCGACATGGACTCGACACGGAGCGATTCAAGACCAGCAGGGACTCGCCCCGGTGTCCCTTCCCGCCAGACGCCAAGCACTTCGGTACATGGCAGCGAAGTCCGACGCCCGGCGGACCTCCCCGCGGCGGGACTTGCCGTGCCAATCGAGCTTCGCGTGCGGAGATTCTGCTGTCGCAACCCGGCGTGCTCTCGCCGAACCTTCGCGGAGCGACCGGTGCGCCTGTTGTCATCCCAGGCTCGGCGGACCCGGCGGCTGGCCACCGTGGAGGCGGGGGAAAGGCAGGGGAAAGTGCAGGGTGGCGGAATGGGCGGGACCGAGGCACTCCATGGCCTCCCGGGCATGGCCCCGTCGCGCTGCGTGGAGCAAGAAGCGCGCGTGGGGCAGATGTCCGCGCAGGCCCGTACGGGCACCGTGCCCTGCGAGTTCTGGTCCGGTACGGTCATTGCGAGTATGAAGGCTCCGAACACAGCGACGCCCCCTTGAGGCCCCCCCATGTGGATGACACTCGTCAGCCTTCTGCTCCTCGCTGGGACCGCCGACGAGGAGCAATGGCTCGTCGAGCAGATTGCCTCCACGTGCGTGGGCAAGGCCGAACTCGCGAGGCAGGCTGCACAGGCGCTCGCCGCGCGTCAGCTGGATGCCGCGCTCGAGAAGTACACGTCCCTCTCCCGCTGCGCTCCGGCCGTCCCCATCGTCCAGCGGCGGATGGGATTGGTCTTCTTCGAGAAGGGGGACTTCCGCAAGGCGGAGGAACACTACCGCAAGGCCCTCGCCCTGGAGGTCACCACCACCAACCAACTCGCGCTGCTGCAGGCCCTCGTCCGCCAGGAGCGCACGCTGGATGCCCCCCGCCGTGCCGAAATGCAGCGCCTCTATGACGAGCTGATGCGCTCTGGCGGAGAGCGCGTGGACATCTGGTCGAACCTCACCTACGTCGCCTTCCACCTGGACGATATCCCCTCGACCCGCCGCGCGGCACAGAGAGCCATCGCGCTGGGGGCGACGACGTGGCATCCGTATTTCTACGGCGGCATGGCCGAGGCGGTGGGAGAGTCGCCCAACCCCACACGCGCCCTCTCGCTCCTGGAGCGAGCCGAGCAGTTGGGCGGTCCCAAGAAGCACATCGCGTCCTTCCGTGAGCGACTTCTCGAGGCGCAGCGTCCTCACTGAAGGCGAGTGCCCTCCTGCTGCGCTCCATCCTGGCGCGGCGCCAAGGAAGCAGCGCGTGCCGCGGTTGGACTGGGCAGTCCCTCTCGAGTGGGCCTTCGACTTTGACGTCTTCCGCCTTGGGCATCTTGGACTGCCCGCCGAGGCCTTCAGAAATGACTTCTACGCACATTCATCTTCGGGGGTTCAATGAGCACCACCGCTCTTCGGGGTGTCCTCGTCGTCGTTGCCATGATGGGGCTTCCTGGCTCGGCCCAGCCAGGAGGCTCCATTGAAAGTCCCCCGCCATCCCCCAGACTCTTTGTCTCATCCAGCATGGAGCGACTCCCCAAGGGAGTCCCTTTGGTTCTCTCCGTGGGATTGCTGCACCCGAACATTGACAGGCCCGTCGAAAAGCCCCTCTCCGGTTACACATTCTCCATTGAGGCCCTCAATGGAGGGTGGGACCAGTTCCTCTCGATTGAAGTCTTCCATCGAAAGAACCGGACGAAGACGCCCACGACGTGGCCGCTCGCCCGCGCCGGAGATCCACCTCGCGGCGTGAGGCTGACGTCCGACCACCAACAGGCAGTCGTCCATTACGTTCTGTCCCCAGAAGCGACGGCTCAACTCACTCCTGGAGAGTATGCCATTACCGCGGAACTGAGAACGGAACAGGGCGCGTCGAAGGCGAGTTGGACAGGCAAGCTGCAGGCCGCATGGAAGATCCTCGTGGTGGAGAAACAGCCGAAGGTGGCCCCATCAGCAGCCTGTTACCTGGCGTTGAACTCGTTTGAGTACTTCAATGTCTTAGGTCGTCCCAAGGATGGGCTACAAGCCTTGAACGACGCCCTGACAGTCGCCCCACCAGGATTCGCATGGGCCTGCCTGGATAAACGTGCCTCTATCGCAGAGCAATCAGGGAATCTGGCGGGCGCCAAAGACGACTACTGCAAAGCCACCACCGACATCTACGTCGGGCGCATCGCGGAAATGGCGGCCCGCAAGCCCGGCTCGTTGATGCCCTACTACACCCGCACCACCCTCGAGGAACACTGCGAGCGACTCACGGCCCTGCTCAAGAAGTAAGCAGAGTGAAGAGCGAACAGGCCGAGACCCTGTCCCGTTTTGACAACTCGATGCGGCGTGTGTCGTGAACATCGACCGCGCCGCATCTCCAGCCTCCTCCCGCGTCAAAGAAGGAGGTCCCCGTGTTTCATACTGTCAACCCCAAGCGACTACGGCTTGGTGTATTCGAGGGTCAGACTGAACGTGGCGGCCGAGTAGCCATTCACCATGATGTATGCCGCTGGCGCGCCCACCGGCACCGTCAGGCTGCACGTCTCGGCGGCGATCGCCGTGTAGGGACGACAGTCATACTGCGTTGTGGTGGGGGCCGCACCAAACCTGACATGCAGGTCCGGGTCGCCCGTGCCCGTCATCGTCACCTTGAACTGGGTGCCGGCCATCGCGGAGATGGGGCCGTAGTTGGCATTGGCGAACTTCGCCACGGAGCCCGCGCGGGTCTCCGACAAATGAAACCCCTGTGATTCCAAGCGCGTCACACGCCACACAGGGGCGCCCTGGAAAGGACACCCCGGACGACTGCCACGGATGTGTTACGGAACAAGCGAGTCCCTTGGCGCGCCCCCCAAACACTGTCAAAGCCGCGTCACAAGGCAACCAAGAACACCGGCCTGGACTGAAACACAGTCACGACGCCGCCACGGGCATGGGCACGGAAACACGAGCGCGTGACGCACGCCCATGACCGAACGCTCATTCGCCATGACGCGTATCAGTTTCCTGAGCAGACCTCAGACGTCCAAAGCCTTCACGCCCCCGCGCCTCACGCGCAGCCATTTCAAGCACTCGGAATCTCACAAATCGATAACAGGTCCATCACTTGCACAGGCGCGTGGGCGCCATGCCCACACCCCAGTCAGACACCCGGATTCGTCGTTTCGCTGTCTTCATTGCTGTTGGACTCCTCTTCAATGCTTGTCGTGACGACCCGCATGAGCCAAATCCTGATGCAGGCCCCGGAGCCGATGCGGGAACACCCGATGCCGGTGGCCACGAGCCCGATGCGGGCGTCTCCGATGCGGGCACACCCGACTCCGGCACACCGGACGCGGGCCAGCCCGATGCAGGGCCCGGAACGCCCGATGCGGGAATCTCCTGTGCACCGAAGATGAAGGACCTTCTCCAGAACGGAGAATGGGACCCCCGCTTCTCCATCGCGGGAATCTCCGGAGCAGATGGCCTCACGCCTCACATCTATGACCTCGCGAAGACGGCATCGGGCGACGTGCTCGCCGCCGGGTACTTCCACTGGTTCGGCACCCACGCCACACCTCCCCTCATCCAGGGCCGCCGTGGAACATGGGAGACGGTCCAGACGAACTGGGGGCGGCCGCTTCCAGCAATGGGCTTCTCCTCCGTCGCGGCAAAGGACGACGGCACCTGGGCCCTGGCCACGAACGACACCTTCGGAGAGCGCTCCGGCGAAGTGTGGCTGGTGACACCCGAGGGCGTTCGCACCATCGGCAGGTTCAACGGCCTGGTTCGCACCATGACCTACTTCCAGGGAGAACTCTGGGTCGCCGGGTACTTCCAGCTCCAGGAGAATGGCGCCATCGGGCTCGCCGTCTGGGATGGCACGGATTGGAGATTCCCCCCAGGCGGTCTCGCCAATGGTGGTGTCTATGAATTGCTCGTCGACGGTGACGCCCTCTGGGTGGGAGGGTCCTTCACCCAGGTCGGCGGCATCTCCAGCGACAAGGTCGCCCGATGGGATGGGCGTGCGTGGACGGCCTACGACCTCCCCATTCCTGGCAACGGCGTCTTCGCGCTCACGCTCGGAGATGACGGGACGCTCTATGCCGGAGGCACCTTCGCGCACGACTACCGCGTGGACGGCGTGGGCTCCATCGCGCGGTGGAAAGGCGAAGGCTGGGAGATGCTCGATGCGGGCGTCAGCACCGGGCAATTCCCTGGCGTCGTGACGGACCTGGTGTTCACCGCCGGCAAGCTCCATGTCGGCGGATGCTTCTCCCACGTCAACGCCGCGCCTGGGTCCGGCGCCAAGGCCATCCAGGCCAGCGCCCTGGCGCGGTGGTCAGCCGCCACGGGTTGGGAGACGTGGCCCCAGGCCACGCTCCCGTACACAACCCCCTGGTTCACACCATTCTTCTGTGGCGACGAGCCCGCGAGCGCATTCCCGCTGTGGGAAGTCCCCATCCAGCGCTTCCTGCTCGACGGACAGCGCATCTATGTCGCGGGCACCTACCCCAGTGTCGGTGTCGCCGCGTCCCAAAGCCTCGTCTCCTACGAAGACGGACAGTGGCGCTCCGAAGGCGCGCCGGCGGGGCTCGGGCTGAGCGGCAGGGCCGATGCGCTGGCCACGGGGGGCCCTGGGTGTACGGTCCACGCCCTGGGCGCCATCTCTCACGCGGGCGGAGCGGAGGTTCCGCACACCGTGCTTCAGTTCGGAGACACGGGCTGGAAGCCGCTCGCGGCCTTGCCCGTCAAGGGCTGCTCCCACCTGGAGGTCAATGCCCGGGGTGACATCCATGTCGCCTGTACGGACTGGGAAGAGCTCCAGTCACACGTGCTCACGTGGTCTGGCGAGGAATGGCAATCACTCGGGGACCTCCGCGAGCACGGGTTCATCCTGGACATGACCCAGGACTCGCTCGGGCGGCCCTGGCTGTCCACGGTGACGATGGAGGGCGCCGCGCGAGTGGTGCGATGGAATGGCGAGCGCTTCGTCCTGGTCTCGGAGGGCTTCGACGCGCCTGTGATTGCATTGGCCCTCCGCCCCGAGAACCAGGACCCCGAGCGTCCCGCGTTCGTCGCGGCGGGAGCGTTCACGAAGGTGGGTGACCTCTCGGCACGCAACATCGTGCATTGGAATGGCACCGACTTCGAGCCCCTGGGAAATGGCCTGAGCACCTCCGTCATCGACGTCGCCTATGGGGCGAGCGGCATCTACGTGAGCACCAACCAGGAGATGGGCCCCGACGGCCAACCCATCCCGGGCCGCCTCACGCTTGGACGCTGGAACGGCACCACCTGGGTCGAACTGGCGACGCCAGAGAATGGACTGCCACCGCCCATGGGTGAAGACCAGGGCGGCACCCACAGCTTCCGCAAGCTCGTGCCCAGTGGGAAGGAGCTCGTCGCCGTGGGCACCCTCCTGCCCAACGATGGAGGCCCCACCCATGCGTATGTCTATGATGGCGCGCGGCTCCATCCCATCGGGGGAGGAGTCAACGCCATCGGCGTCGCCGCCGCCGCCCTGACTCCCGAAGGCATCTGGTTGGGAGGATTCATCGCCGAGGCCAAACACAACCAGCGCGTCATCCCCTCGGTGGGCGTGGCGCATTTCCGAGAACGCGCACCCGCGCCTTGATGACATGACGGGCGCGGCTCGGCTTTCCCCAAGCGAGCCGCGCTCGTGAAATCGATGGAAGGACTCCCCGCCAATCGAGCCCGCCCGCAGGCACGACGTGGATTCAGGACTCGGTGGCCCAGCGGCGGGGCGCCCCTGGACGGAGCCCAGGGGCGCGCTGCTTCACCGCCCCTGGGCACTCCCGGTCCTGCCGGACAGCGACAGGAGGACGAAGCCCAGGCCAGAACCGCCCACGGTCTCTTCAGCGCTCCTGTTGGCAATCACATCAGTTCATCAGGAATGTGTCAGCGAAGGCTCCAGAGACCGGATGGATGGTGATGAAGTCCGCCTTGCCATCGGCGTTGAAGTCGCCCGGCAGGAAACGCGTGGACCCATCGGCCCAGTAGTTGGCGCTGAATCCACCCGACGCCACCATCCGGAAGGTCCCATCACCATTCGAGAGGAAGGTGTTGGCATAGGTGCCGCTGCGCGGCTGGATGGCGACGAAGTCCACCTTGCCATCGCCATTGAAGTCGCCCGGCAGGAAGGACGTGGACCCATCCGCCCAGTAGTTGGAACTGAATCCACCCGACGCCACCATCCGGAAGGTCCCATCACCGTTCGAGAGCAACGTGTTGGCATAGGTGCCGCTGCGAGGATGGATGGCGACGAAGTCCACCTTGCCGTCGCCATTGAAGTCGCCCGGCAGGAAGCGCGTGGAGCCATCCGCTTCATAGGTGGAGTTGAATCCACCCGACGCCACCATCCGGAAGGTGCCGTCACCGTTCGAGAGGAAGGTGTTGGCATAGGTGCCGCTGCGCGGCTGGATGGCGACGAAGTCCACCTTGCCATCGCCATTGAAGTCGCCCGGCAGGAAGGACGTGGACCCATCCGCCCAGTAGTTGGAACTGAATCCACCCGACGCCACCATCCGGAAGGTCCCATCACCGTTCGAGAGCAACGTGTTGGCATAGGTGCCGCTGCGAGGATGGATGGCGACGAAGTCCACCTTGCCGTCGCCATTGAAGTCGCCCGGCAGGAAGCGCGTGGCCCCATCCGCTACATAGCCCGGAGTGAAGCCACCCGACGCCACCATCCGGAAGGTGCCGTCACCGTTCGAGAGGAAGGTGTTGGCATAGGTGCCACTGCGCGGATGGATGGCGACGAAGTCCACCTTGCCGTCGCCATTGAAGTCGCCCGGCAGGAAGGACGTGGCCCCATCCGCTGCGTAGGTGGAGTTGAATCCACCCGACGCCACCATCCGGAAGGTCCCATTACCGTTCGAAAGCAACGTGTTGGCATAGGTGCCGCTGCGAGGATGGATGGCAATGAAGTCCACCTTGCCGTCACCATTGAAGTCGCCCGGCAGGAAGCGCGTGGTCCCATCCGCTCCGTAGCCCGGGCTGAATCCGCCAGCGGCCACCATCCTCACGGTTCCAGGCCCGGTCGGGAGCATCGCGTAGAGGGAGTTCAGCGCCGTGATGTCGGTGCTGGTCCACTCGCCGCTCTCCGTCGAACGGAAGCAGGAGTTCATGATGGACCCGCCCACGGTCGCCGTGCTCGGCGTGTTGGGAATGAGGATGGCGCCAACACCCGCCTCGCCTTCGTCGCCCCCAACGCCGCAGCTGATGCTGCGGTTGTAGTAGTCCGAGTGGCGGAAGCCGATGGCGTGGCCCACTTCATGGGTGATGACGTGCTCGTTCACGTCCACGCTGTAGCTGTTCAGACCGGTGCCGATAAGGATGTTCCCGTAGGGAAGGCCCCCCGATGGAAAGCCCGCCTGACCGCCAGCGCCGGACGTCGTCTGTACCGTGATGGACGCCGTACAGCCGCTGGCCGGGCCACGGGCGAAGGTGAGGCGCAGGCCCCGCTCGTTGTAGTTGATGATGGCCTGGTCCAACCCCTGGCTCAGGTTGGCGTAACTGCTGAAATCAGCGGAGGGGTTGAGGCAAATCTTCGTCACGCCCGTGCCGACAAGGTTGGTCGTGCGGTACTGCTCCGCGCTCCCCTCGGGGGCCAGGAGCATCTCACGGGACGCCTCCAGGGTGACATGGGCGTCGCGGCCCACGTACACGGCACCGTCGGCGACCCGGATGTCGCCGGCGGGAAAGCCTGCCTTGATGAGGTTGGAGACAATCTCCCGGTGCTCTGCCTCTGAGTCAGTGCCACACCCCACCAGCAATGTGCCGCAAGTCACAGCGAGAACGGCTGTCTTCCTGAACATGGGTATCCCTCAAATGCTCGACGGCGAAGGTGCGATGTCTGCCTTGGAATTCCAGGCGCGACCTCGCACCCCGCCAGTATCAATGCGTATCCTTTGAACCCGAAAGACATAAATCAGGAATAGCCGGAATCAGAGAATACCCGGGAGAGTTGAAAGACACCCACGGCCCAGACGTGCAGGCGTGGCCAGGTGAGAGGCATTGGCGGCCACACCCGCCGCGAGCAGGGACCGCGCCGCTCAGGGCTTCTGGATCGCCGCCCGCATCCGCTCGACCCCCGCGAGATACTCCTCCAGGGTCCCCAGGCCCACGGACGCGCGGCGGGCATTCACCCCGGCCGGGTCCTCCAGATTCTTGGGCGCCATGCGGCCATTCACCTCTTCCAACTGCGTTCCGTAGCGCTGCGGCTTGCCGGTGTTCACCGCCACCCGGTCCATCAGGTACGCGAGGTCCTTCGCCGAACCCTCGCCCCGCGCCACCGCCTTCTCCAGCATCGGCAACACCTCCGCCTGGAACGCCACGTCCTGGTCCGCGTGCTGGACCAGCAGCCACGCCGCGAACGCGCCGCGAACCCCCGCCACCGCGCGCCCCGGCCACCCCACCTTCGCGACGACCCCCTTCAGCCACGCCGTGTTGCGCGCATCCACTTCGCGCAGCTTCACCTTCGCCGCTTCGTCCTTGAAGTTCGAGACCATCAGCGCCTTGCGCGCCTCCTGGTCCTCGTCCATCCGCCGCAGCAGCTCATCCCGAAGCGCCGGGTCCGCGGCCTCGAGCAACTTCGCCTCCGCCGCCACCACCCGCGCCTCCAACGGCGCATACCCCGGCAGCCCCCGGACACTGTCCAGGTCCGGGTCATTCTTCAAATGCTTTACGTTGTCGAAGCCCCCATCCACCGCCCGCCCCAGCCACACCAACGCCTCGTCCGGCGCCTTCGCGAGCGACGCCGCACACGCCGCGTCGTAGGCCAGGTCCTTGTTCCTCACCCCACCCTCCCAGGCCACCCGGAACAAGGGCAGCGCCTGCGCGGACTCCCCCTTGCGTGACAACCCATCCGCCTCCGCCGCCGCCTTGCGCGCCTCGGGCGTGGGCTCCACCGTCAGCGGCGGGGACTTCTCCGTCGCGACCTGCGCCGTCCCAGGCGACTCAGTCGCCCCACCTCCCTGCGCACAAGCAGCCAGGTTCAACGCAGCCAACACCACAACGAGACGACGCATGGGAGCTCCCTGGGTAACGGGTGACCTTCATGCCCCAGGTGTCCCCCAGGGCCCTTCGCCCGCACTGTAGTCTTGGATTTCGAGAAATCCCACTTCAAACCTACCCGGACCTACCTGAAGGGCCCACCCCACCCGGCTCACGTTTTCGGTTGCCTGTCCGCTGTCCGGAGCCGCATGCAGGGGAAGGCCCGGGAGGGTTTGCCTGTTCATCGGCGTCGGCGCCCTGGAATGCTGGGGCTCGACGCTTCACACGCAGGTTGCACCGAGGAGAACGGATGTCCCGCTTCACATGGCTGGCCGCAGTCTTCGTGCTCACCTGTCCCCTCTGGGTGCAGGCCCGGCCCGCGGCGGACGAAACAGCCCGGGTCTACGCGGCCGAGGCGATGAAGCAGGCCTCCTCTCCCCGCGCCGCCGCAAGCCTCCTGCGGCTGCACTCCCTGGTCGACGAAGTCGAGGACCTCACCCCGCTGGTGAGCACCTACGCCTATGTGGCCTCGCGGCGTCAGTTCGACGCGAACACCCGCGCCACCGCGCAGCTGCTCCTGCTCGACACCGAGCGCGCCCGGGGCCGGCTGGTGCGCGCCAACGAGGTGAAGCAGGGCATGGGCTTCGTCGGCGACTACTACGTCGTCGGCGGCTTCGACAACGAGGGCAAGTCCGGCTGCGACACCGACTTCGGCCCGGAGAGCCCCACCCTGGACCTCACCGCCAGCTTCCCCGGCGCCAAGGGCCGCCAGGTGTCCTGGCACAAGCTCACCGCGAACACCGCGGACGGCTACGTGGACCTCGCCAGCGCCGTGCGCCCCAACCGCGAGGCCGTGGCCTACGCCGTCACCTGGCTGGAGTCCTCGCAGGAGACCCGCGTGGCCCTGGGCCTGGGCACCTCCGGCGCCTTCCGCCTGTGGGTGAACGGCCAGCTCGCCGCGAAGGAGGACCGCTACAACCAGCCGCGCCCGGACCAGTCCCGCGTGTCCGTGAAGCTGCGCAAGGGCCTCAACCGCGTGCTCCTCAAGGTGTGCCAGGAGAACGGCCCCCTGGGCTTCTACCTGCGCCAGGAGTCCTTCGCCGTGCGCGCCACCCTGCCCGCCAAGGTCCCCTCGGTGGAGCGCGGCGCGGCTCCGGCTCCCCAGGTGCTGCCCACGCTCACCACCGCGCTGCGCGCCATGGTGGAGAAGAACCCGGATGACGCGCAGCTCCGCGCCGACTACGCGCGGGTCCTCGGCTTCTACCGGGGCTTCGACGACCGCGAGCACACCGCCACCGTGGAGGCCGCCCGCGCCGCGGAGGAGGCCCCCAAGGACGCGCGCCTGCAATTGCTCGCCGCGAGCCTCCAGCGCGATGACCTGAACGAGCGCCGCCGCTTCATCGAGGCCGCCATCGCCGCCGACCCCACCCTGTCCGACGCCCGCGTGGCCCTGGCCGAGCACGAGCTGGAGCGCGGCCACCCCGAGCGGGTGCTGGAGCTGGTGGGCCCCGTGCTGGAGAAGACGCCGGATGACGCCCCCGCGCGGCTGATGCTCGCGCGCGCGTACGAGGCGCTGGGGGAGCGTCCCCGCGCGCAGGCGCTCGTCGAGGAGGCCTTCCGCTACCAGCCCCGGCTGCCGCGCGTGGTGCGCGCCGCCGCGCAGGTGTCCCGCCAGCTGGGCCGCAACCGCGAGGCCATGGACCGCATGCGCGTGGTGCTGGCCCTGCGCTTCGATGACACCGGCACGCGCCGCTCGCTGGCCGGGCTGCTGGCGGACTCCGGACAGGTGGAGGCCGCCGAGCGCGAGTACGCGCAGCTGGTCACCCTCAACCCGTTCGACAACGGCGCCCGCGTGAGGCTCGCGGAGCTCAAGGCCAGCAACGGCGCGGTGGAGCCCGCCATCGCCCTGTTCCGCGAGGCCCGCGCCCTGTCCCCGGACGAGCCCGAGGTCTATGAGCGCGAGGGCCGCGCCCTGCTCGCCGCGGGCCGCCGCGAGCCCGCGCTGGCCGCCTTCGAGCAATCGCTGGTGCTGCGCCCGCAGAACCCCGGCCTGAAGGAGGCCCTGCGCGCGCTCAAGGGCGAGGGCACCGGCGCCGGCATGCAGTACCTGGTGGACGCCAAGCCCCTGGCCAAGGAGGCCGAGGCCTACGTCCACGAGGACGCCATCTACCTGGTCGACAACAGCTACGTGCACGTCCAGAAGAGCGGCCTGTCCAGCCGCATGACGCAGATGGTGGTGAAGGTGCAGAACGCGCGCGGCGTGGACGCCTTCCGCACGCTGCCCATCACCTACTCGCCGGACCGCCAGGAGGTGCGCGTGCTGCGCGCCCGGGTGACGAAGGCGGATGGCTCCGTGGTGGAGAGCTACGGCGAGAACGACCGCAACATCAACGAGCCCTGGACGGGCATGTACTACGACGCCCGCGCCAAGGTGCTCTCCTTCCCGTCCCTGGCCGCCGGCGACACGCTGGAGGTCACCTACCGGCTGGACGACACCGCGCAGGAGAACCTGCTGTCGGACTACTGGGGCGACGTGGAGAGCGTGCAGGGCGTCTATCCCAAGCTGCGCTTCCAGTACCTGGTGGAGATGCCCAAGGAGCGCCCGCTGTACTGGAACAAGAGCCGCCAGGGCGGCGTGGAGAGCGCGCAGGAGTCACTGGAGGGCGGGCGCGTGCTCTACCGCTGGAACGCGAAGCACGTGGCCAAGGTGGTGCCGGAGCCGGGCATGCCGGGCTGGGCCGAGGTCGCCCAGAATCTCCACGTCTCCACCTACCAGACGTGGGACCAGGTGGGCCGCTACTGGTGGGGCCTGGTGAGGGACCAGCTCCAGCCCAACGCGGAGCTGCGCCAGACGGTGGACCAGGTGCTCCAGGGCGTGGACCGCAAGAATGAGCTGGCGGTGGTGCGCGCCATCTACAACTTCGTCGTCACCAACACGCGCTATGTCGCGCTGGAGTTCGGCATCCACGGCTTCAAGCCCTACCGCGTCGACCGGGTGCTGGCGCGGCGCTTCGGCGACTGCAAGGACAAGGCGAGCCTCATCCACTCCATGCTGCGGGTGGCGGGCGTGGACAGCAGGCTGGTGCTCCTGCGCATGCGAAACCTGGGCGCGCTCGACGCGGAGCCGGCGAGCCTCGCGGCCTTCAACCACGCGATTGCGTATGTCCCCAAGTTTGATTTGTACCTGGATGGCACCGCGGAGTTCCACGGCGCGAAGGAGCTGCCCAGCGCGGACCGGGTGGCCAACATCCTGGTGGTGGAGCCGGACGGCAAGAGCACCTTCCTCACCACGCCCGAGGCCAAGGCGGAGGACAACGCCACCAGCCTGAAGATGAGCGTCACGCTGCGCCCGGACGGCAGCGCGCAGGTCGACGGCAAGAGCACGGTGAGCGGCCAGACGGCGCCGGAGTACCGCCGCGCCTACCGCCCGGAGGCCACGCGCAAGTCCACCTTCGAGCGCGCGTGGGCGCAAAGCTTCCCCGGGCTCACGGTGAACGAGGTGACGCTGAGCGACACCACGCGGCTGGACGACGACGTGGCCATGGACTTCCAGATGAGCATCCCGCGCTACTCGGAGGTGCTGCCCAACGGCGTGCGCTTCCTGCCGTTCGGCACGGGCCGCACCTACCAGCAGGCCTTCGCCCCGCTGGCCGAGCGCCGCTTCGACCTGGTGATGCAGAGCCCGTGGGTGAACACCTTCAACCTGACCTACACCCTGCCGGCCGGCTGGTCCGTGACGGAGATGCCGCAGGCGGTGGATGAGTCGACGCCCTTCGGACGGCTCCGCATGAACTTCCGCGTGGAGGACAACAAGCTCATCGCCGAGGGCGAGGTGATGCTCACCGTCGCCCGCGTGAAGGCGGATGAGTACCCCGCGTTCAGGGACTTCCTCGGCCGGGTGGACCGCGCCTTCGGGCGCCGGGTCTCCGTCCAAGGCCCCACGGGCCGCACCGCGTCGCTCTCGCGGTAGCGGTACGAACCCGGGGCCTCATCACCTCACGGGTGAGGCCCCCGGGTGACGAAGGTGGTGGCGACGATGCGCCCGGCGATGGCGGGCCGCTCCTGCCCCATGCGCAGCGTGTTCACCGAGTAGACCAGGCGCCGGCGCAAGTCCCTCGTGGCCCCCATGCCGTTGTTGTAGCCGTGCCGGTCTCCGCTCTTGCCCCACACCGTGAGCCCGTTGACGGGGATGCGCGTCAGGCCCGCGCTGTACATGGCGCGGCCTCCGCCCACGAAGGGCACGTCCGGCACGGTGAACATCTCCTCGAGCTGCTCGGGTGGCAGCAGCCGTCCCCGGAAGAGCGCGCACAGGAAGGTGTCCAGGTCGGCCGTGGTCGAAATCATCTCCCCCGCGGCCCAGGGGATGGACTGGTTCGCCTCCGTGACATCGACCAGGCGCACCGTGCCGTCGTCCTGCGTGACGGCCTCGTAGCCGCGGACATGCGGGCCCGGAATGGTGGGGTCATTGCCCGGCACGGACGTGTCGCGCAGCTCCAGCGGTACGAGGATGCGCTCGCGCACCGCCTGGCCATAGGGCCTGCCGGTGACCTTCTCGATGAGCAGCCCCGCGACGAGATAGCCGATGTTGCCGTACTCCTGCTGCGTGCCCGGCTCGAAGCGCTTGCCCTGCTCGAGCGCCAGGGAGACCAGCTCCCGGGGCGTGAAGCGGCGGAAGCGGTTCTCGAAGAACCACTCGGGGTCCTTCGCCGGGAGCGGCACGCCCGGCAGTCCGTGCGTGTGATTGAGGAGCTGGCGCACCGTGACGAGGCTGTAATCCAGTGGCAACAGTCCGGGCAGGTAGTGTTGCACGGGCCGGTCCAGGTCCACGCGTCGCTCCGCGGCGAGCTGCAACACCACGGTGGCGGTGAAGGTCTTGGTGATGCTGCCGATGCGGAAGCGCGCGTTCTTGGGCACGGGCGCCCCTGAGTGGACATCCGCCACGCCGGAGCTGCCCAGCCAGCGGCCCGCGGAACCCTCGATGCGGACCTGCGCCGCCGTCGTCGCCGCGTCCGGCAGGCCCGCGATGGCCTGCCGCAGCGCCTCGCGGTTGAGCGGCGCCAGGGGTGATTCGCTCAGCGCCAATGCGAGCGCGCTGGACTCCAGGTCCTGATTGACGGCCTCGTCACCGAGACCGCAACCCGTCCCCGAGAAGCTCACCACCAGCACCGCCGCCCCGACCCGCAGCCCACGACGCGGGATATCCATGTTGTCTCATCTCCGTCAGCGAATCCGGCCCTGAGACCCGAACACCCGTCGGGTGCGAGAATGTCACCCACCCCCCGCGTTATTTCGCGGAGGGCTCCACCAGCGCGGCCAGGAGGGCGCGCACTTCCCGGGGGCCACTGACGCGGTAGGCGGCGCGCGTGGGTTTGTTGCCCGCGTGGACGGTGAGCCCGTCCTCGGGGATGGCCGCGAACAGGTCCTCGTCGGTGCGGTCATCGCCCATGGCCACCACGAGCGTGCCCGGCGCCAGCACCCGCGTCACCGAGTCCACCACCCGGCCCTTGTGCACCCCATGCGGCCGCACCTCCACCACCTTGTCACCCGGGAGGATGTCCACCGGCTGCCGCGCGAAGGTCTCCGCCAGCTTCAGCCGCAGCTCGCGGGACTGAATCGCGCCGAACTCGGGGTCCACCTGCCGGTAGTGCCACGCGAGCGACGCGGACTTCTCCTCCACGAACGAGCCGGGGATGCGCGCGGCGAACTCGTCGAGCACCGGCCGGGCCGCGGCCTTCCACTCCGGCGTCACGCCCTCCAGCATCTTCCACGGCAGCCCCGGCGCCGGACGCGACCACAGGCCGTGCTCCGCGTGGAGCCCCATGGGCAGCGTGCCGAACCATGCCTGCAATGTCTCCCGAGGCCTGCCGCTGACCACGCTCACCGTCGTGTTCGGCCGCGCCACCAGCTTCGCCAACAGCTCCCGGAGCGCATCGTCCGGCGCGGCCAGCTCCGGCCGGGGCGCGAAGCCCACCAGCGTCCCGTCGTAGTCGAGCATCAGCGCCAGGTGCTCGGCCGACTTCATCCGAGCCAGCGCCTCCGTGCCCTCCTTCGCCCGGCCCACGGACACCGTCGGCAGGCCCTGGAGCCGGCCCAGGAAGTAGGACACCCACCAGTGGACGTCGTGCGCCTTCACCTGCGCGCGCAGCCCGCGCATGCGCTCGCGCCGCTCGGACTCCGGCATCTTCAGCGCTTGTTCAATCGCGTCCGCGGTGGCCTCGATGTCGTAGGTGTTGACGACCAGCGCGCCGCGCAGTTCGTCCGCGGCGCCCGCGAACTCGCTCAGCACCAGCACGCCGTCTTCATCCGGACGGGCGGCGCAGAACTCCTTGGCCACCAGGTTCATCCCGTCGCGCACGGGGGTGACGAGCATCACGTCCGCCGCGCGGTACAGCCCCGCGAGCTGCTTCTCGTTGAAGGAGCGGAAGAGGTAGTGCACGGGCACGTTCTGCACGGTGCCGTACTGGCCGTTGATGCGGCCCACCAGCTCGTTCACCTGTTCGCGGTAGGTGGCGTAGGCCTCCACCTGCGTCCGGCTGGGCACGGCCACCTGGACGAAGCGCAGCCGGCCACGCCACGCGGGCTCGCGCTCCAGGAGCCGCTGCACCGCGAGGAGCCTGCGCGGAATGCCCTTGGTGTAGTCCAGCCGGTCGATGCCCAGGAGGATGCGCTGTCCCTCCGCGCCCCGGCGCACCGAGGCGACCTCCTCCAGGACGCCCACCTCCCGCGAGAGCGAGTCGAAGGAGTCCGCGTCGATGCCCATGGGGAAAGCGCCCACGCGCACCTGCCGCCCTTCCCACGTGATGCAGTCCACATCCGTGTCCAACCCGAGCTGCCGCAAGAGCGCGCCCGAGAAGTGCCGCACGTAGCTCACCGTGTGGAAGCCCACCAGGTCCGCGCCGAGCAGTCCCTTCAACAGCTCATCGCGCCGGGGCAGCGTGCGGAAGACCTCCGATGACGGGAAGGGGATGTGGTGGAAGTAGCCGATGCGGGCCTCGGGCAGCCGCTGTCGCAACAGCCCCGGCACCAGCATGAGCTGGTAGTCATGCACCCAGATGATGTCGCCCGGTTGATACTGCTTCGCCACCAGGTCCGCGAAGCGCTCGTTGACCTTGCGATACACCTCCCAGTCGCGGTCCTGCCGGGGGATGCGGTCCAGCATGTAATGGCACAGCGGCCACAACACGCGGTTGGAGTAGCCCTCGTAGTAGCGGTTCACCTCGCTGCTGGAGAGATGCAGCGGCACGCAGCGCTGCTCGCCGAGCTGTGCCTCCACCCGGCTTCGTTGACCATCCGACAGTCGGGAGACATCCCCGGGCCAGCCTATCCACAGCCCACCGGAGCGTTCATGAGGCCTGCGCAACCCCGTGGCCAGCCCTCCTGCGCTGCGCACCACGGCGACGCTGTCCTTCTCCACCTTGACGGTGACTGGGAGACGATTGGAGACGAGCAGGAGTCGAGACATAGAACCCCAGACCCTTAGTCACTCCTCCCTTGAATCGCCATCGCCGAATCATTCGAGGTGGCGATTGGTGGACCGTCGGACGCCGCGCGTGGAGCCCACCCGAGTCGCGCAAGCAACGCGGGTTGACGGCCGGGCTTCCAGATGAACGCATCCAGCACGTAGTGGGTGGCCTGCGGCAACGCGAGCAGCGGCACCACCAACGCGAGCAGGTCCGGCGCGAGTTGAACATCCAGGCTCCCGAAGATGCCGGGCCGGTCATGCCAGATGATGCGGTCCCACAGGAGCTCCTCGGTGAAGGCCAGCGCCACGAGGAACAGGAGGAAGCCCGGCAGCCCCGCGCGCAAGAGCACGCCCGCGGCGCCGTAACCGCCTTCGGTTCCTCGCCCCCGCGAGTAGCGGAAGAGCAGCACGAAGTACGGCACGCCGTGCAGCACCACGTTCATCACCGTGAACGTGAAGTCGTCGCGCGCCAGGACGATGCCGCCGAACCACGTCACCCAGGTGGCCCCCACGAGCAGCACCTTGCCCGCCTGGAGTCCTTCGCCGCGCACGACGCGGACAAGCTGGAAGAGGCCCCAGGCCGCGAGCACCACCGCGTGCAGCGCCAACGCGACGGTGCCCATCCAGGAGGGAATCCCGGGGAGGAAGTCGCCCTCCACGAACCACCAGAACTCGCGCGGCAGGTTCGCGTGCCACCAGACCACGGGGCCCACGGTGGCCGCGTAGATGGCCGCGGCGTCCAGGCGGCGCTCGGCGTCGGAGGCTCGTGCCTTGCGCGTGTAGAGCGCCACCCAGCCGTACTGCTGACGGACGAAGTGGAACAAGGCCACGTACGCGAACAGCGTCCAGAACGTCCCGGCCGATATCTGATGGGCCACCACGCCGACGCCCCACGCGGCCAGGGGCGCGCCGAGATAGAGGCCGGGACGCTCACGCAGCTCGACGGGGTCCAGGTAGGTGCGGAACAGCGTGGACCAGACGTGGGCCACGTCCACGCAGACGACGAGCAGCAGCCAGGCCCACGGCGGGGTGTCTCCCACGGCGCCCAGCCACGGCGCGGCGAGGACCAGGGCGACCGACACGAGCGCACTGCCGGCGAAGATGGCGAGGTCCACGCGCGGACCGAACAGCCAGCTTTGAGAGGGCGCGAGAAGACGAGGCATCCATCCCCAAGTTATCAGCCTCTCGACGGGGTTGGGCGATGGGGTGCAGGGGCGGTACAACGTCCACGCAAGCGCGGCGCGGCTTTCGCGTATGGCGCGTGTCTCCCCATTCCATCCACTTCCGCCATGTCCTCCTCGCCTCCCCCTCCTTGCTTCCGCTACCGGCTGCTGGCGGTCATGTTGCTGGCGGGGCTGGTGCCGCTGGTGTTGCTCGGCGTGCTGGCACACGGTGCGCTGGAGCGGGTGCTGTCCGTCTCCGTAGCCCCGGTGGAGACGGTGCTCGACGAGGTGTCCTCGGACCTGGAGCGCAGGGGGTTGTCTCGGGATTCGCTGGACGAGGTGCGGCTCCATCTGGCGCAGGCGGAGTTGACTCGCAGGGCGCTGGTGCGCCGTGTGCCCATGTTCATCGCGGTGCTGGTGCTCGTCTCGGGCGGGGTGTTGGCGGTGGCGGCCGTGCTGCTTGGCCGCACGCTCACGCGCCCCGTGACGGTGCTCACCGAAGGCATGTGGGCCTATGCGCGAGGAGACCTCACCGTGCGGCTCCCAGCCTCGGAGCCGCCTCGGGATGAGTTCGATTTCCTGCTGGGCCAGTTCAACCGCATGGGCCAGGAGCTGGTCGCCCAACGCGAGCGGCTCAAGTCCGCCGAACAGATTGCCGCGTGGCAGGACGTGGCTCGAGCCCTGGCCCACGAGCTGAAGAATCCCCTCACCGCGATGAAGCTCTCGCTTGCGCGGCTCCAGCGCGCGGATACGGGCTCGGCCGCGGATGCCTTGCGCGTCAGCGAGTCGGTGGCCCTGCTTCAGGAGGAGGTCGAGCTGCTGATGCGAATGACGCAGAGCTTCTCCACCTTCGCCCGGTTGCCGGCGCCGAGGTTCCAGGATGTCCCGCTGCGCCCGCTGCTCTCGGAGATTTGTGTTCTGTACGCGCAGACCTCGCCCGTGCCGGTGGAGCTGTTGCCGGGCCCCGAGGTGTCGCTGCAGGCGGACCCGGATGGACTGCGGCGGCTGTTCGGCAACCTCGTGAAGAACGCGGCCGAGGCCTCCGCCTCGGGGGCGACTCCCGTGCGCGTTTCGGCGGAGCCCCTGGAGGGCGGGAGCGTGCGTGTCTCCGTGATGGATGGGGGCAACGGAATCTCTTCGGTGCTGGAGGGGGCGGCCCTGACGCGTGGCCTGTTCAGCAC
Organism: Myxococcus stipitatus; assembly: GCF_037414475.1. The sequence goes on from NZ_CP147913.1 coordinate 2,964,435, forward strand.
GAAGCCGGAGGGCAGCGGGCTCGGGTTGCCCATCTCGCAGAAGATTACCCATGAGCATGGCGGCTCGCTCCGGCTGGAACCCGCGCCCGGCGGAGGGACGCTCGCTCGCGTCGAGCTGCCTCTTCATCCCCCTTCGACTCCTGTGCCCACGACATGAAGCCCGGCCCCCGAATCCTCGTCGTCGATGATGACCCTGGCGTCCTCAAGGCCCTGCGAGGGCTGCTGAGCGATGAGGGCTTCACGCCCATCGAGGCCCGCTCCACCGCCGACGCAACACGCGTCCTCGACGCCCCCGAGGGACTTCCCTCCATGATGCTCCTCGACCTGCGCATGCCGGGAGAGACGGGCCTGGAGTTCCTCGCGCGGCTGCCTCGTCCACTGCCCGTGCCCGTGGTGGTGCTCTCGGGCGAAGCCTCTCCCTCAGAGGCCGCGCAAGCCCTGAAGCTCGGGGCGACGGACTTCGTGGAGAAGCCTCCCTCCCCCGAGCGGCTCGTCACCGCGCTTCGCAACGCGATGGCGCTGGGCGCGCTCCAGGAGGAACGCGAGCGACTGCTGGATGCGCTGGCCCGCCCCGGGCATCTCGTGGGTGAGAGCCCGGCGATGAACACCTTGCGTCAGCTCATCGCGCGCGTGGGCCCCAGTGACGCGGCGGTGCTCATCACCGGTGAGACAGGAACCGGAAAGGAGCGTGTCTCTCGCGCACTGCACCTGGCCTCTGGACGCAAGGGCCGCCTCGTCGCGGTCAACTGCGCGGCCATTCCCTCCACGCTTCTGGAGAGCGAACTGTTCGGCCATGAGAAGGGCGCGTTCTCCGGCGCGGTGACCCGGCGCGCGGGGCGCATCGAACAAGCGCACGGCGGCACGTTGCTGCTGGATGAAATCGGCGACATGCCGCTGGAGCTCCAGGCCAAGCTCTTGCGCGTGCTCGAGACACGAGAGGTCGAGCGGCTCGGAGGTTCAGTGCCCGTGCCAGTGGATGCGCGCATCCTCGCGGCGACCCATCAAGAGCTGGCCCGTGCGGTGAAGGAAGGCCGCTTCCGGCAGGACCTCTTCTTCCGCCTCAACGTGATGCCGCTGCACATTCCGCCGCTGCGTGAGCGCCCGGATGACCTGCTGCCGCTGGCTCGCGCCTTCGCCGCGGAGTTCGCGGGGCCCGAGGTCCCGCTCGTCCTCGCTCCCGGCGCGGAGATCGCCCTGCGCGCCTACGCGTGGCCCGGCAACGTGCGGGAGCTGCGCAATGTCATCGAGCGGCTGAATCTGCTGCGTGCGGGCGGCCCGATGACGCTGGGCCCCGAGGCGGTCTCCAGTCCACTGGCGCCCGCGCGGACCCCAAGCCCCAAGCTGGGCGACAAGAGCTACCGCGAACACGTCGAGGACTTCGAGCGGGAGCTCATCCGCGCCGCGCTCGCGGAGGGCGAAAGCATCGCTGGCGCCGCGCGACTGCTTCAGGTGGACCGAGGCAATCTCTACCGGCGCATCAAGGCGCTCGGGCTCCCGGTGAGCTGAGCGCCTCGATGCACTCGGGCACCTACGGCCTGGGCGGAGGCTTCGGCTTCACGTCGGTGTTGTGCCCCGCGACGATGCGCCACACCCCATTCTCTCGCTTCATCACGTAGCGCATCTGCGTGCGCAGCAGTCCAGGCTCGGTGTCCTGCACCCCGGGCGGCAGGCCGTTGTGCCCCGTCACCTCGTGAGTGGTGTCGACCACGGCGATGTCCGCGACGGGGAACGACACCCTGCGGACCGTGACCTTGCTGTGGCTGTTCTTGAAGAACGCCTCGAACACCTGCACGTGGCGCGTCTCAATCTGCGGGTGTCCCTCGAACACCGTCCCGGCGATGTTGATGAAGTCCGCGTCGGCCGTGAAGTCCTTGGACCACGCCACCGCGTCGTGCCGGTTCCACGCCTCCGTCTGCGCATCCACGAGCTGCCGGATATCCTGCTCGTCCCGCGCGGAGTCCACGTGCGCACAGGCCAGGGGCAGGAGCAGCAACGAGCACGCCAAGGCCAACCGGGAGGGAACGCTGCGAATCACGTTGAAGCTCCTTTTCCTGAAGAAACGGCCGGGCAGCCTGCCACAAAGCCCTGGCGAGGTTGCCTCTCTCGAGCGCCTCTGCGAGCGTCCCCGCCACCCATGGCCATGTCCCACCCGGCCCGATGGCACCGCTCCCGAGAACATCGGCGAGTGAGGCCCCCCGCGCCGGGCCCACAGCGAAGCCTTCGCCGCCGCGCCACGGTGGCCTCCGCGCGGACTCCCGCACCGCGAGGCAATCAAGGCGCGCGATGTCAGTATCACATCCAGGCTTCACATCAGGATGTGTCCATGACATCGGCACGGCGGGCCCGTCCTCGTCCTTTCAAGCACTTGCCGCGACGTATCCGCTGGAACGCCGCGTGCTCTGTCCTCCGCGCATGAACCGCCTCGCGCTCCTCTTCAGCATCGTCTCCCTCGTCGCCAGCGCACAGCCAGCGCCTGAGACGACTGCCCCCACCCCAGCACCAGCCGCCCCTGCTGAACCCACGCCTCCGGCCCCCAGCGCGCAACAACCCCGCCCCGAGGACTCCACGCCCCAGGCCCGCGACGAGGACGAAGAGGGAGACGAGCACGACGAGGACGATGACTCCGCGTCCCACGAGGAGGAGGCCTGGCCCCTCTCAATGCTGCCAAACCGCGGCGAGAAGTCCTCCAAGAAGCACCAGAACCTGGACGCCTGCGAAGAAGACCTGCGCAACGAGGAGGTGGACGAGAGCGCGGTCCTCACGCCCCTCCAGCTCAACCTGAGTGGACGCACCATCACTCCCGAGCGCGTCGAGCTGCATGGCCTCCAGCGGCTGACGCAGGCCCAGGTCTACACGTTCATCGGCACGCCGCTGGACGACCCGCAGACACCCCAGAAGCCGCGGAAGCTCCAGACCATGCTGCGCCGGCTCGCCCTCACCGGCCTCTTCGCTCGCGTGGAGCCTCGCCTGCGCGTCCCCGAACAGGGGCCCGTCGTGCTGGAGGTGCACCTCGAGGAGAACCCCGTGGTGACGTCAGTGGAGCTCAAGGGCCTGCGGGACATCCAGGACGATGAAATCCTCGACGAGCTGTTCCGCCTCCCCCACCGCATCACCGACGAGGACGAGGACGGCGAGGAGGACTTCGTCGCCACCGTGAGGATGAACGGCGCGCGCGGCGTGCTGACCGTCAGCACGCCCTGCCCTCCCCAGCGTCCCCCGAAGGAGTGGCTCGCGCGGATGGACAAGGGCGTGTTCGTGCCCGGCCTCATCCAGGGCGGCGTGGAGCCCGCGATGCAGCGCGCGCTGAACGGCCTGCGCAACAGCGGCTATCTGCTCGCGAGGCTCTCCGGTTCACTGTCTCCCTCGGGGCAGCTCGTCCTGACCGTCGACGAGGGCCAGTTGGAGAGCGTGGAGGTGGTGGGCGTGGACGGCTCCGTCGCGACCCGCGTGCGCGAGGCCATGGACCTCAAGGCTGGCGACGTGTTCCTGCGCAGCGACGCGCGGCGCGCCATGGAGCGCCTGGAGTCGCGCCTGCCATTCCTCGAGGCGGCGAGCGTCTCTGCGGACCCGGATGACATCGCCCGAGGGCGAGACGCCCGCATCGTCCAGGAGCGCGCGGCGGACGGCACCCGCCACTTCACGACGCAGGAGCCCAAGCGCAAGGAGCGCCGCCGCCACGAGAAGTACGAGTTCGAGCTGAGCTGGCGCGAGCTGTTCGCGGAGTGGAACAACGAGAAGGAGAGCCAGGGCATCACCTTGGACGGACGCCGGCTGGTGGTGCACGTGCGCCCGCGCAGCCCGGAGTTCAGCGGGGAGATTCTCCCCGTGCACACGCAGGTGACGGGCCTGGCGCCAGGGCTCGCGGGCTCCTTCCGCATCTGGGACGTGAAGGACCGCGTCCACACCACGCTGGATGCCGCGGCCTTCGTGCCGCTGCGCCTCAAGGGACAACACGTCGCGGATGACCCGGACGCGACGAAGCGCCAGCGCCGCATCAACCTGCTCGGCGGCGCCAAGGTGGAGATTCCCGCGGTGGGCCTCGTGGAGCTGGGTGCCCAGGCGCACGACTTCACCGACACGCTGGACCGCTGGCGGATGAGCGACATCGACTCGTCCCTCTACTCGGTCCTCATCAACCGGCCGGACCGCGACTATTTCCGCCGCAAGGGCGTGGCGGCGTTCGCCACCTTCCGCTTCGCCGAGGACTGGCTCGCGGGCGTCGAGTACCGCTCGGACCGCTACTCGACGATGTACAGCCTCACCCCGCCGCTCACGCTGTTCCGCCGCGACTCGCCGCCCTTCCCCAACGCCCCGGTGGACGAGGGCCGCTTCCAGTCCGTCGTCGCGCGGTTGGAGTACACCAGCACCACGCCTCGCAACATGAAGGTGGGCTCGCTGTTCCGCACGCCGGAGACGCCGCTGGCCGACCCGGACGTGGACTGGAATGACGGCCCGTTCCTGCACGGCTTCGCCACGCTGGAAGTGGGCGAAGGCCCCGCTGTCACCGGCCCCGACGAGCGCTTCTGGAAGCTGGTGAGTGACGTGTCGCTGGTGGTGCCCACGGGCTGGAACACGGGCCTGCGCGTGCGCCTGCGCGCGGCGGGCGGAGACCACCTGCCCGAGCAGAAGCGCGAGGCCCTGGGTGGCTGGAGCGCGCTGCGCGGCTTCGGCTTCAAGGAGTTCGGGGGCGACGCGTCGGTGCTGGCGACGGCCGAGTACCGGTGGCATGTGTTCGGCGTCTTCGCGGACCTGGGCACGGTGCGCGCGGAGAAGGAGTGGATGGATGCGCGGCTGGGCGTGGGTGGCAGCTTCCACTTCAGCGACGAGGTCCGCGTGGACGTCGCGTGGCGCACGGACGAGAAGGCCACGTCCACTCCCGAGGCCCGCCTGTTCTTCGTGCGGACGTTCTGAGGCCCATGGGACGGATGGGGACATGGACTCGACGTCATCTCGGCGCGGCCCTCGTCGCCGCGGCGGGACTGTTCGCGCCCACCACCATGGCCGAGCCTCCACGGGTCGCCTGCGCCGCCACCCTCTCCGGGCGGCGCGTGCTGGCGCGCTCGGAGGTGTTCGCCTTCCTCTCGGAGGAGTTGGACCGGCTGGTCCGGCTGGGCATGGCGGGGAAGCTGGAAGTGGAGCTGACGCTGTGGAAGCGCCGGGCCTTGTGGTTCAACACCCGGGTGGACAGCGCCAGGCTCACGCAGGTGATTGCCTTCACTCGTGAGGGCTACGCACTGGATGGAAGGCCGCTGCCCGAAGGAGCGCACGCGCTGAAGCTGGACCGCGTGGCGTGGATGCTGGAGGACCGTCCCGACGCGACGGACCGCTTCATCATCCAGGTGGAGGTGCGGCTGAACGTCGTGACAGCGGCCAGCCTGGGACGGATGGCCGCGTGGCTGACACGCAAGGAGGGCGAGAGCGACGCCAACCTCTCGACCTTGACCGGTCCCCTGCTGCGCTCCATCGCCGAGGACCTCTCCCAGCGCGCCTCCGGGCGCTGCGAAGTGACGACTCCGACCTGAGCGCTCGCGCCGCACGCGAGCCTCACTCACGAATCTCGAACGCCCGGCTTCTGGCCGAGGCCATGAGGACAGTCATGCGTTGTTGGATGCTTCCGCTCGTCGCCCTGCTGACCGCCTGTGAGCCTCGGCTGGAGTCACTCGCCCGCACGGTGCATGTCTTCGTGCCGGAGGCCGTGGAGACTTCGGGGCCGCGAGTCCCCGTGTTGTATCTGGAGAAGGACCGCGCCTTGTTCCTCCCGCAAGGCGCGGGAGGGGGAAGCCGCCCCGTGGAGCTTCGCCCCAGCGAACTGGCTGCGCTGAGGACGCGCGGCGACATCGTCATCATCGCGGTGGACGCCGAGCCTTCATCCCGCGCGGAGCGACTGCCCGACGGGAGCCTGCACTACGTCACACATGTAGGAGGGAGTTGATGTGATTGAGGTCGGACTCGAACTCGGCATTGCTGCTCGAGGTCACGAAAGCACCTCTGCCAGGCAGCATGGGATTGCACTCGCAAGGCATTCGCTCGACTGCAAGTAGAACAGGAGCGGGTTGGCTGAGACCCCACCATGGGGTGCAGAGGCCCCTGTGCACGGAACGAAGCCTCTCGCAGCTCCCGCGATGTGGAGTGCTGGACACCATGCGGAGCAGTGGTTGAGATCCCCATCAGCACCAACCCCGGGGGGTCCATACATATGGAGTTCCGCAAGACAACCGTCCTGCCACTCGATGACGCGCAAGAGGCGCGGAAGCTGCTCAGGAAACTCATCGATGACGAGCCTTACGTTCTCTTCGTTGTGCTGGGTGAGGGGCCAAGCCGCGAGCAGTTGGTGTCGAAAGCCGGCAAGTTCGCGGGACTGGACAGCGACCTCAAGTGGGTGGTGTGGGCTCGCTCGCTGGAGCATGTGCGGCCCGAGCTCGAGAAGCTGAAGGGCGATATTCAGTTCAAGAACAAGGTCCTCACGTCGGGTACCCAGGCATTTGTCTTGTCTTTCGCCGACGAACTCCGCGACGTCATCGAGCAGAACGAGACCGCCAACAACGTCCGGGTGGTCAGGGCCTACCTGAACGGGCAGAAGATCTTATGAAGCTCGCACTCCTGCTCTCCGTGCTGCTGTCAGCAGACGCCACTGGGAGCGCGGCCTCGGCCTCTGGCGATAGCCGGGTGCTGACGCTCGAAGAGGTCGACGAGGACAGCATCACCGTGGAGATCACCTCCGACACGGCCGTCGTGGATATTGGCAGCACCATCCATGTCGGCGTGTCTCGGGAACGGGCGATGGCGAAGCTCGGAACGGTCGCCACTGGCGCCTCTGAGCGAACCGCCACGCTGGTGAAGAACGCCCAGTCCCTGGCGGATGCACTCCAACGAGCCAATCAAGCGACGGACGACCTTGGGCTCGCCATGAGGTTGTGGACCACGAACCCGCCCCCGGAGACGATCAAGAGGATCCAAGACGCCTCCGGGAAGGCGGCGACTCACGTGTCTGCCATCGTGGAGCAAGCCACACGGGGTTCCCGCTTCGGGAAGACTCTCGAGGCCGCCCTCGATGATGTGTCTTCCGGTGGAATCTCAAACGGCGGCATCTCAGACACCGAACTCTTCCGGCGCATCACGGAGGCTGCCGCGGTGGAGGTGGTGGCGCTCCAGACAGACCTGCGGCTGGTGCTTCAAGAGGAAGGGGCCTATTTCATGCTCGGGGCATGGGTCGTGGGGAAAGGGGGCACCCGTGCACTGCACCTCGATGGCTTCGATGACATCAAGCCCCCGGACCGCTTTGTGCTGGACCGCAGGAGCATCGTCCTGACCCAGGAGCAACAGGAGGTGTTCGCCAAGGCCGCGAGTATCGCGCATCAGTTCAACACCGAGGGGGCCGGAGCACTGGTGCGGAGCAAGGGCCTGCCCCTGCTCCTCGATTCCTTCAAGCGGACGACACAGTCCCTGGGGGGCACGGCGACGAGCGCCAAGGAGGTCGCGACCACCGTGGCGGGGCTCAGCAATACGCTCAAGGAAGAGCTCACTCAGACGACCACGGAGATGCTGGAGTATCTCACCTACCTGGAGCGGCTGATTCGCAAGTACCAGGCAGCCACGCCCACAGCAGACTCCGAGGCCGAGCTTCTCGCCCTCTTGAACGCCGACGTACGTGAGGCCGTCCCCCGGGCCCAGAGCTTGGCCAAGAAGATCAAGCAGCTCCAGTCGAATCTGTCCGCGAGTCCAGCAGCACTGACGCCACCCGTGCAAAAGCTCAACGACGCCCTGCGTTTGACGGCAGCGGCACTCGTCGCGGACATCGACCGACTGGCGGAAGGAGTCACATCGCTCTTCTCCCTCGCCAGAGTCAACGCGGAGCTGCTGGAGTTCTCGCAGCAGGTCAGGCGGCACTCGGTGGATTCGCTTCCCTCCGAGACGGTGCTGGACCTGAACAACACCGGGCGCAGAGAGCCAGGGGACGCCGTCGTGTTCCGGTTCGCCGTGGGCCGGGGTGAGCAGAAGCCCACGGTGGTGGAAACCCGCCAGCTGACGATGCACCGCATCCTTCCGTACTTCGACACCACCGTGGGCCTCATCTTCGCCCGCGTGCCGGATGACGAAGAGGGCCCCTCCCGGTTCCAGGCTGCACCTGCCTACAGCGTGCTGCTGAAGTGGGGAGACCGAGACGAGACCTACGTCAACTCAATCGTCACTCCGGGAGTGGGCATCAACCTCTCCGCCCTGGACTTCAACCGGGACAACACGCCGGAGGTGGGCGTAGCGCTGACGTTGTCTCTGTTCCGGAACATCGTACAGGCAGGAGGGGGCTACAACGTCTTCAGGGACAACTGGTACTTCTTCTTCGGTGTCGGTCTGCCGCTGCCCACCATCGGCGGCCTGCCCACCAACGCAAGTTCCTCCCTTCCGGACCCCTGAGTCCCGGGGCATCCCCGAGAGAGGAGAGACACCACCATGCGCCTCTCCTCTCTCGCACCACGGTGGGTCCGACGTTCTCCCCTCTTCCATCCCTTCGGCCACTGGCGAGCGAGAGTCGGGTCTTCCTAGGCTGACCGCCATGACCCGTCTTCCTCCACACCCCTTGTTGGCCACCGCCGTGGAGCTCGGTCCGCGCCTGTCCGCGCGCTCCGCCGAGTTCGAGAGCGCGCGGCGGCTTCCCCCGGACGTCGTCGAGGAGTTCGCCCGCGCGGGATTCTTCCGGATGTTGATTCCCGAGGCGTACGGAGGCCTGGAGCTCCACCCCTCGATTTCGTTCCAGGTCATCGAAGCACTCTCGCGAGCGGATGGCGCCGCGGGCTGGGGCGCGATGATTGGCTCCGGCACGGGCCTGTCGACCGCATGGTTGCCGGAGTCCGTGGGGCGCGAGGTCTGCGCGTCACCCGAGGTAATCATCGGGGGCGTGGCCGCGCCGCTGGGCCGCGCCGAGCGCGTCGAGGGAGGCTATCGCGTCACGGGCCGTTGGCCCTGGGCCAGCGGAGGCCATCACTGTCACTGGCTGGTGGGGGGCGCGGTGGTGTTCGAGGACGGCAAGCCGCGCGTCGTGCGCGAGGACATCCCCGAGACGCGCCTTCTCTACTTCCCGGCCGCCGCCGTCACGTTGCACGACACCTGGTTCTCCATGGGCCTGTGCGGCACGGGCAGCGGAGACATGGAGGTGAAGGACCTCTTCGTCCGGGAGGACCATGCCTTCTCGTTCCTCGCGCCGCCGAAAGTCGCCCGGCCAATCTATGGCTTTCCCTTCGGGCTGCTCGGCCATGGCATTCCCGCGGTGGCGCTGGGAATCGCGCGCCGGGCCATCGAGGAGCTCATCACGCTGGCGCGGCAGAAGACGGTGCTCGCCGAGCGCAGGCTCCTGGCCGCGCGTCCCAGCGTGCAGGAGGCCATCGCCGAAGCGGACGCCGAGGTCCGCGCCGCACGCGCCTTCATGCTCGACGTGCTTCACGCCATCGTCGATGAGGCCACGAAGGGGCCCGTCTCCATGCGAGGCCGCGCAGACCTGCGCCTGGCCATGACGCACGGCACCCGCGCCGCCACGCGCGCGGTGGACCGCGTGTACGAAGCCGCCGGTGGGCCCGCCGTGTTCCACACCCACCCGCTCCAGCGCTGCTTCCGGGACATCCACACCCTGACCCAGCACGCCTTCGTGGCGCGCCCCACGCTCGAAGTCACGGGCGGCGTCCTATTGGGCTTCGACCCACCTTTCCCCAACCTCTGACGAAGCAAGGGCCCGGCCTCCCAGAAGCGCAGGGAGGAGGCCGGGCCCCGTGAGCGGCGACGTGCCGCCATCTCCGCTACTGCCGAGCCATCGCGGTCCTGTTCTCCGTCTTCTCGTCGTGGAGGTGCTCGCCGGACACGTCCACCACCACCTCGCGCAGCGTGCCGCCGCGGAACGCGAACGGGGTCCGGTAGAGCGAGCTCACCGCCGAGTTGTCATCGCGTCCGCACGTCAGCCCCTCGCCCAGACTGATGACCAGCGGCATGGTCGCGGAGATGTCGCTCTGCGCGACCAGGTCTCCGTCGATGAAGAGCTTGCCGCGCCCCGGAGCCCCCTTGCCGGCCTCCAGGTCTGGCTTGCCCGTGGGCTCGAACTCGAAGCGCAGCTCCGTGCGGCCCTTGGGCACCTCCACCGCCGACTCGATGTGGAACTCCTTCTCACCCACGAAGTTGTAGACGTAGTGCAGCTTCCGGTCCTGGATGAAGAAGGTGTAGCCCCCCGTGAGCCCACCATGGCTCAACAGCACGCCCTCCACGTCTCCCTCCACGTCCACCTTCGCGGTGATGGAGTGCGGCCGGTTGAGCACGTGCACGGCCACATTCTCCGGCGCGGGCGAGGTGTGCGGACGGTAGACGTAGCGCTTGCGGTCCGGGGTGATTTGCGGACGCTCCACGGCGAAGACGGCGCGGTCCGGCGACGCCAGCGGCATGACCTTGTAGCGGCCCGCCTCCACGTACCAGAGCGCAATCATCTCGATGAGCTTGCCGCGCTCCTCGTGAGCCAGGTTCTTCGTCTCGGAGCAATCCTCCGCGACGTGGTACAGCTCCCACGACTCCGCGTCGAGCTTGCGCAGCCGCTCCTCCGTGAGCTTCGACTCGCCGAAGCCCTCACCCGCCTCGGTGAAGGAGGGCCCCGGGAAGGGGCACACCGCCCTCCAGCCGTCATGGTAGATGGCGCGGTTGGAGAACATCTCGAAGTACTGCGTGTGATGATGGCTCTCGGCGCGCGCGTCGTCGAAGGTGTGGCGGAAGCTGACGCCTTCGATGGGCGACTGCGTGACGCCACGAATCGACGCGGGCGGCTCCAACCCCAGACAGTCCAGCACCGTGGGCACCATGTCGATGGCGTGGCAGTACTGCGTGCGAATCTCGCCGCGCGCCTTGATGCCCTTGGGCCAGTGGACGATGAACGGGTCCGTGGTGCCACCCCGGTACACCTCGCGCTTCCACCGCCGGAACGGCGTGTCACCCGCCCACGCCCAGCCCCAGGAGTAGTGATTGAAGTACCGAGGGCCCCCCAAATCATCCAGGGCCTCCAGGTTCTGCTCCAGCGACTCCGGCGTGTTGTTGAAGAACTTCAGCTCGTTCACCGAGCCATGGGGACCGCCCTCCGCGCTCGCGCCGTTGTCGGAAATGACCATGACGAGCGTGTTGTCGAGCTCCCCCGTCTCCTCCAGGAACTTCAGCAGCCGCCCGATGTGGTGGTCCGTGTGCTCCAGGAAGCCGGCGAACACCTCCATCATGCGCGCATAGAGGCGCTTCTCGTCGGGAGGCAAGCTGTCCCACTCGGCCACGTCCGGGTCATGACGGGACAGCCGGGTGCCGGGAGGAATCACTCCGAGCTTGAGCTGCCGCTGATGCACCTTCTTGCGGTACGCCTCCCAGCCCTCATCGAACTGGCCCTTGTACTTGTCCGCCCACTCCTTGGGGACGTGATGCGGGGCGTGCATCGCGCCGGTGCAGAAGTACAGGAAGAAGGGCTTGTCGGGCGCGACCTGCTTGGCGTCCGCGATGAAGTCCACGGCCCGCTCCACCAGGTCCTCGGTGAGGTGGTAGCCCTCCTCGGGTGTCTTCGGCGGGAGGACCGGATGGTTGTCGTGGACGAGGTCCGGGTAGTACTGGTGCGTGTCACCGCCCAGAAATCCGTAATAGCGCTCGAAGCCACGCCCCAGCGGCCAGCGGTTGTAGGGGCCCGCCGCGCTCGTCTGCTCCGCGGGCGTCAGGTGCCACTTGCCCACCGCATAGGTGTTGTAGCCCTGCTCCTGCAGCATCTCCGAGAGGAAGCCGTTCTCGAACGGGATGGTGCCGTTGTAACCGGGATACCCGAGGGATATCTCGGTGATGGTGGCCATGCCGTTGGAGTGGTGGTTGCGCCCGGTGAGGATGCACGAGCGCGTGGGTGAGCACAGCGCGGTGGTGTGCATGTTGTTGTAGAGCAGGCCACCCTTGGCCAGCCGGTCCAGATGGGGCGTATGGATGGGCGAGCCATAGCAGCCCAGGTGCCCGAAGCCCGTGTCGTCCAGGACGATGAAGAGGACGTTGGGGGCGCCAGGCTTCGCGCGCAGCGGCTGGGGCCACGCGGGCGAGGACTGCTCCCACGTGCGGCCGATGGTCCCCGGAAACGTACTGCCCGGCTTGTATTCCTTGAGCGACATGTGTCGAGCCCTCCGTGAACCGGCGGAAACACCTCACCGGCCCCGGAGGTCAGGAATGCGCACGCGATTGAACAACCACCGCTGCCCTCCTGGACGACTCAAGCGGCCAAGGCCCGGCGCGCCCGACGCTGGACAGCGCGCGGACGTCCCCGAGCGGCCAGGAGGGCTACAGCCAGCTCGAGGACGGCTGCCCCAATTCCGCCAGCACCCGCTCCGCGGCCTTCACGCCGAACCAGTTGGCCTCCTCGAAGAGCGCAAGTCCCCCCAGGTCCGTGTGCGCGAAGTGCAGGCTCGTCCCCAGGCTCTCCTGCGCGGCCTTGCGCTCGGCGCCCCACATGAAGCCCGGCGTGGGCCGCACCATCGCGTGGCCCCAGCGCATGACCTCCAACCGCTGCGCCAGCCGCGCGATGCCAGGATGCGCGGGGCGCATGTCCGCCATGACCAGCGCCTCCCAGTCCTCGTATGTGGCGGAGAGCGCCTTCTGCCGCTCGGCCTTCACGTCCCCGCCCGACATGGGCAGGTACCAGGTGAGCACCGTGGGGCCCTGCTCATACTGGCGAAGCTGCTGGTGCGTGGCCACCACGTAGCCCAGGCTCCGGCTCTCCTGGAACACGTTGTCCCATGCCAGCGGGAAGCCCCGGGACTCCGGCGGCGACGACAGCGTCAGGTTGGCCACCACCCACGGCGCATAGCTGAAGGCCTCCATCCATGCGGGCCGCTCGGTCCTCCACGGCGCCACCACGTGCGCGGCGATGAAGCGCGGACACGCCAGCACCACCTGCCGTGCCTGGAAGGAGCGAGGCTGCCCCGTGCGCGCGTCCAGCGCATCCACCCGGCAGCCCCGTGCCCCCGGCTCCACGGTGTGCACCAGCACGTCGCGCTCGAGCGCGCGGGGCGGCAGCGCGGAGCGGAGCTGATGCACCAGCCGGCCATTGCCCTCGGGCCAGCTCAGGAAGCCCTCGCTGCGCTCCCCCTGCCCGTCCTGGCGCGCGGCGAAGTACCAGATGCCCGCCCACGCGGAGACATGCTCGGACGTGGCGCCGTAGTCGTCCCGGCACGCGTAGTCCACCAGCCACTTCAAGCGTGACGAGCGGAAGCCCTCGCGCGTGAGCCAGTCCGCCATGCTCAGCGCGTCCAACGCCGTCCACTCGGCGTCGTCGCTGGAGCGCGCCGTGGGCACGGCGAAGGCCTTGCGTCCCTTGGCGTCCTTCGCGGCGGCGAAGGCATTCATCCGCGCATCGAAGCGCTCCAGCTCCGCCAGGTCCTCCGGCGTCGCGCCCACGCGCAGGTAGAGCCCTTCGTACCAATGGCCCCGGTAGAAGTGGCGCTCCTCGGGCTCCTGGATGAGCAGCGTCTCCTCGAAGGAGGGCCGCCCCTCCGCGTCCACGCCCGTCACCGCGCCCATCTCACGCAGCAGCCGGACCACCGGCCCCCGGTCCTCCAGGGGCGCGGGGAGGTAGTGCGCGCCCCACGGGAAGGCGGACACGGCGTTGCGTCCAGAGCGGGACGTGCCTCCGGCCTCCGCCTCCAGCTCCACCACCCGCACGTCCTTCACGCCCGCGCCCAAGAGGCGCCACGCGGCGGACAGGCCCGCCACGCCCGCCCCCACCACCAGCACGTCCACGGGCTCCACCGTCTGCGCGCGAGGCAGCGCTCCGCCTCGAAGCCGGTGCCCCACCTCAACCGCGCGGTCCACCACCGCTCCAGGGATGGGAGCCCTGGGAGACTCGCGCCTGCACGCGCTGGCCACCGCCGAGCCCAGGAACGCGGCGATGAGCTCCCGCCGCGTCAGTTCCACCGCCGCCACTCCGCTTCGTAGTAGTGGACGAGCACCTGGTTGTTGAGCCGGTTCACCTCCGCGGGCAGCGGGCCCATGTCCGGAGGGAAGTGGGTGAGCGTCTCCAGCGTGTCCATGTCCAGGAAGCGCAGGCCCTCCGGCAACGGCCGGTGATGGCCCGGCGCCTCGTGGGCCACCAGCACATAACCCCACTCGCCGAACGAAGGCACCAGCGCGTGGTACGGCTGCGTCCAGTAGCCCGCGGCCTTCAGCGTCGTCTCCACGCACCAGAAGGACTGCCGGGCGAACAGCGGGCTGGTGCTCTGCACCACGGCCACGCCGTCCTGCGCCACGCGCTTCTTCAAGAGCTTGTAGAACCCCGTGGTGTACAGCTTCCCCAGCGCGAAGTTGTTGGGGTCCGGGAAGTCGACAATCACCACGTCGTAGCGCTGGTCTCCCTCCATGAGGAACTGCATCGCGTCCGCGTTGACCACGCGCATGCGCGCATCCTTCATCGAGTTCCCATTGAGCCGAGTCAGCTCGTCGTACCCCATGGCCAGCTTCGTGATGGCCGGGTCCAGGTCCACCAGCGTGACGGAGCGCACCTCGGGGTAGCGCAGCACCTCGCGCGCGGCCAGCCCATCCCCACCGCCGAGGATGAGCACGTGCTCCACCTTGGCCGCGCGCACCATGGCCGGGTGCACCAGCGACTCGTGATAGCGGTACTCGTCGATGCTGGCGAACTGGAGGTTGCCGTTGAGGAACAGCGAGAAGCCCCGCTTGCCGCGCGTGAGCACGATGCGCTGGTAGGGTGAGCTGGACGCGTGCACCACGTCGTCCGCGTAGAGCTGGTCCTCGTAGAACGTGGTGAGCCGGTCGCCCAGGGCGAAGCCCACGATGAGGAACACCGTCAGCAGCACCGCCTTGATGCGCAGGCGCAAGGGGTTGCCGAGCAGCGGCGCCAAGAGCCACGTGCTCCACAGGCCCACCGCCGCGTTCAGGATGCCGAACAACAGCGAGGTGCGCACCAGCCCCAGCTTGGGCACCAGCAACAGCGGAAACGCGACGCTGGCAGCGAGCGCGCCCAGGTAGTCGAGCGACAAGACCTGGCTGACCAGGTCCTTGAACTTGAGCTGGTCCTTGAGGATGCGCAGCAGGAGGGGAATCTCCAGCCCCACCAGCGTGCCGATGATGATGACGCTGCTGTACAGCGCCACCTGGAACAGGTCCGTCAGCGTGAAGGTGAGGAACAAGACCGGCGCGCAGATGCCGCCCAGCAGCGCCACCGCCAGCTCCACCTCCACGAAGCGCTGCGCCACGCCCTTGTCGATGTAGCGCGACAGGTAGCTGCCGATGCCCATCGCGAAGAGGTAGCCACCGATGACGGTGGAGAACTGGGTGATGGAGTCACCGAGCAGGTAGCTGGCCAGCGCGCCGACGACGAGCTCGTAGACGAGCCCACACGTCGCGATGACGATGACGGTGATGTACAGCAGCGTCTTGTTCACGTCGTCACTTCACTTCCGCGCGGGACCGGGCCGCGCGCATCAACCACCGATGGCCGCGGCCACGATGATGGCCAGGCCGATGATGAACGAGCCGATGACGATGCCCAGGGCCGTGTTCTGGTCGACCTCCAGCTCCTTGTACACGTCGAACGGCAGGATCTTGCGGATGACGTGGAAGCCCCCCACGAACACCGCCAGACCGATGAGCGAATAGACGACGCTCGCCAACACGCCATCGACGGTCACAACGACGCCAAGTAACAGCATCACTTCCCTCCCATGTAACCACCAGTCCACAGCAGGACGCCGCCAGGGCTGCGCCGCACGTTGCCCGGCACGCGGTCCCTCTCTTCGCGCGTGAAGGGCGACCACCCCGACCACACCACGGCGCTGTACAACAGCACCACCAATCCTCCGAACCACTTCATGCCGCGCCTCCGGAGTCGTCGCCCACGGGCCTATTCCGACAGGTTGCTGTCCGCCCAGCGGCGGGTCTCGAAGTTGTGCGAGCGGAAGAACGCGAACGCAGGCCCCAACATCAGCAGCACGAAGGCCGCGCACAGCCAACCTCCGTTGGGCGTGTCGTGCGTCAACCGCACCGTGTAGTTGCGCACCCGGGCCGGCGTCGGGTCATAGGACGCGGTGGTGCGCAGCACGTACTTGCCCGCGGGGAGCGCGGACAGATGCAGGCTGCCGCTCGCGCTGCCCTCGGACCATGAGCCATCGCTGTCGGTGCCCTGGTAGAGGCTGACCTCTTCGTAGAAGCCCACCACCTCGCCCGTCTCCTGGTTCACCAGGTCGCCCTGGATGCCCATCCAGTCGTTCATCAACCCCGCGGCGACCTCCACCTTCATGTTGCCGCGCCGCTCCAGGTCGAAGGGCTCGCTGAACTTCATCGCGGAGGGCGTGCCGGGAGACGACTCCGCGGGCACCGTCACCCGCTCCTCCAGCACGACCTTGTTCAGCGACCGCGCGGAGAACAGGCCCGCCACGACGAGGAGCGCCGCCAGCCAGCCGATGGACCACAACACGGTGGACAGCATCCGTGACTTGTGGGGATTGGGCTGGCTGGGGAGGATTCCCTCGGGCGCCGGCACCGCGTCCAGCTTGAAGGCGTCCTTGACCACCTCCGGCGCCAGGTACTCGCCGAACGTGTACGACACCTCGTTCTCGGTGCTGTCCACGTTGATGGAGTACGGCGGCGCCACGTACTCGGTCGCCTCGGCGTACTCTCCCGCCGTCACCTCCCAGTAGAACTCGCCCTGCACGTTCTCCGTGACGGCGTGGACGTTCTGGTAGGCCTTGTAGCGACGCCCGTCGAAGAAGGCGGAGACATGCGGCACCAGCTGCACGTCGCCCGCGGCCAAGGGCTCCAGGAACACCCAGTGGCCCTGGGAGTTCATCAGCCAGACGAAGCCCTTCGCGCGGTTGAAGAGGAGATACTCCTCCCACGGGTAGCGGACGCCCTCCACGGTGCACGAGCGCACGAGGAAGCCCAGGCACATCCACTCCGTGTCGCGCAGCTTCCCCTTCGCGCCCAGCGGGATGAGGGGCGCGTGCGGGGGCTTCTCCAAGAGCCGGAGGAAGGACAGCTTCCCCTTGGAGACATCGAGCAGCGCGCCGCAGAAGGGGCAGCCCACGCGCAGCGACTTGTCCGGAGCCTGCAGCTCCAGGGGGCCGTTGCACTCCGGGCAGCGCGCCTGCTTGAGCTCCACCTTGCGGCGGACGCGGGGGCGGAGCTGGTCGGGGGGAATCCCCAACTGCTCCAGCTTGAGCCGCACGCCGATGAAGACCTCCGGGTCGTTCTCGTGCGTGCCGAAGTCGAGCGTGAGGATGGCGCCCTTGGAGGACGTGGCGTCGACGTACCAGGAGTCCTGCTGGGGGTCGACGTCGCTGGGCAGCTGGCCCTCGGCGGCGGTCACCGTGCCGTGGCCGCGCTCCTCCACCACCCAGTGGCGGTTGCGCAGGCGCAGCTTCTCACCGGGGTGCAGGTCCGACAGTGAGACGCCCTCCTCCACGCCGCCGGAGAAGAGCAGGTGGACGGTGCCCTCGGACTCGCTCACCCAGCCGGTGCGGCCGTCGGAGAACTCGACGTACCACTCATCCCATGGGCCCGCGCCGTGGTCCTTCTGGAGGTGGCCCACGACCTGGAAGGCGGAGCCGTCATAGCGGCCCTCCGCGCCCACCTGGAGTGGAGAGTCGGTGACGACCACCCGGCCAATCTTGCCGAGCGCCTCGAAGTCCGCGTCCTTGCGCGCCACCACCGTCTGACAGTGGCCGCACACCACCACCTGCGCCGAGCCCGCGGTGAACTCCACATCCGCGCCGCACGACGGACACCTCCCCTGTGTCACGTCAGCACCCCCCGCTTCACCTCACGCGCCTCGCACGACGCAGCCCCCAGGTGGCGCGCGAGCAACGACTCGAAGTCGGGACGTTCGCGGGGGCGGCAGCAATAGACGTTGAGCGCGGCGAAGCCGTGCTCGGGAAACGTGTGGATGGCCAGGTGGCTCTCGGCCAGGAGCGTCAGGCCGGTGATGCCACCGGGCTCCGGGAACACGTGCCACTGAGGCTGGCCCACGACCTTCAGGTCCAGCAGGACGATGAGCTCCTCGAAGAGCGCCGCCAGACCCGCCGCGTCCTTGAGCAATCCGGGCGAGCAGCCGCTCGCGTCAACCAGCCATTCCTGTCCGGTGGTCAGCTTCAAAGTCCTCCTGCCTGTGGCCGTCATAGCACGGGCACCACCCTAAGGGGCCTTCGCGCATCCCGAAAGGCCGGTTGGCTCCGGGTATCCCGTTACCGCTACGCTTCCGCGTGAAATGACGCGGCGGTCCGACCTCGACGACTTGCATCCTCTCGCCTCTGTTCCCACGCCCGCTCCGTCGCGCGAGCCCAATGTCCTGGCCCGGGTGACGCGAGGCCTGCGGGGACTGCCCGCCGCGCCTCGCTGGTGGGGGCCCGGCTCCGGAGGGCTGGCGGGCTGGCTCCAGCGGGAGCCCGGTGGGATGACGCCACCCACCGTGGATCTCACCCCCCGGTTCCGCGCGCTGCTGGGGCGCGTGCGGGAAGGTGAGCCCGTCCTGCCGCCCGAGGCCCGGCACCACCAGTACGTGGTGGTGCGAGGCATGCTCGGCGATGAGATGCCCGGCTACCTGCTCGACAACGTGCAGCGGCTGGAGGGCCGGGGCCTGCGGGTGCGCGAGGCCGCGGTGGACACCGAGGGGCTGCTCTTGAGCAACGTCGCGGTGCTTCGCGAGGTGCTCTTGGATGCGCGGCACTTCGGCCGCTCGGTGGTGCTGGTGGGACACAGCAAGGGAGGCGTGGAGTGCACGGCGGTGCTGGCGATGTACCCGGAGCTGCGCGCGGTGGTGCGCGCGGTGGTGGCGCTCCAGGCGCCCTATGCCGGCTCCGCGCTCGCCCATGACCTGGCCACCACGCCGGAGATGCGGCGGCTCATCGACTTCGCCTTCCCGCTGTTGTTCCACGGCGTGTCGCGCTCGGTGGAGGAGCTCGCCTATCCGCAGCGCATGGCGTTCATCCGCGAGCACCCCTACCCCACGGGTATCCCGACGGTGGCGCTCGCGACCTCGCGCCTGTCGCGCCTGTCCACGCTCTATCCGCTCGAGCGCTATTTCCAGGAGCGATATGGCCAGGCCTCGGACGGGCTGGTGATGCCGCTGGACGCGGAGATTCCTGGCGCGGGCCTGGTCCGGTTGGAGGACATGGACCACTCGGAGGCCGCGTTGCGCGCGCTCCCGGGCCTGGGCCGCTACCACCCTGGCGATGTCACCGAGGCGATGGTGGCCCTGGCGCTCGAGGCGCGCTGAGGCACGTCAGGCGGGCGGCGTCAGCGACACGCGCCGCATGATGCCGTCGAGCGTGGCCAGGTGCAGCGCCAGGTCCTCCAGGCGCTTGGCCAGCGCGGCGTCCTCCTTCAGCGCTCGGACGACCTCCTCGCGAGAGCCCCCCGACAGCGAGGCCAGGTCCTGCACCAGCGCGTCCACGGCTGGCTTCGCGAGCTTCACTCCGTCGCGCGCGGCGATGGCTCGCAGGGCCAGGGCCAGCACCAGGCGGCGCTCCGCGTCGGCGCGGAAGAGCGGGTCTCTCAACCAGCCCTCCAATGCGTCTTGGAGTTCGTCGGGCTGGAGCGCCTTGCGCACCAGGACGGGCCGCTCGGTCTCCACCCAGCGATGGCGGAGTTCCTCGTCCACCAACGCGGCGGACAAGGTCACCTGCGTGCGCGCCACCACTTCGTCCAGCACGCGCTCTTGCGTGAGCTGCTCCGCCTCCACGGCGCGCTCGTGAGTCAACGCGTCGTTCAACTGGCGCATCACATCGATGAGGGTTCCCGCGCCCAGCCGCTTGAGCAGCTCCGGGGAGTCATCCGGCAGGAGCTTCAGCTCGGACGCGGCCCGCACTTCCAGGAGGAAGCGCGCCGTCGCGCCGCGCAGGGACTCCACCACGTAGGTGTCCGGCAGCTTCAGCTCGATGCCGAGCGAGGAGCCCACCTTGGCGCCCACCAGCGCCTCGAAGAAACCGGGGAGCAGCGGCTCGGGCACCACTTCGGCGCGCCAGCCCTCTCGCGCGGAGAAAGGAATCAGCCGGCCGTTGGCGAAGCCGAGCACGTCCAGCAGCACCTCGTCATCGGGGCCCACGTCCTCGCCCATGGCGCGCTCTCGGCGGTCGGCGTGCTTGCGGCGCAGGACGTCGAAGCGCTCCACCAGGTCCTGCTCGGTGATGGGCGCGGGCGCCGTTCGTGCGACGGCGAGGCCCTCGAGCGAGGGGGCCTGGATGGAGGGAAGCGCGATGGGCTCGGTGCTGCTCAACGACAGCGCCGCGGGCATGCGCTTCATGATGCCGAGCGCGTGCAGCTCCGCGAGCGAGCGCGCCACGCCGGGCTTGGGTGCATCGTTCTGGGACGTCATGACGTCTGGGGGCCAGGAGGTTCGGAGACCACGAAGCGCGTGGTGGGTTAGAGGAACGTGCCGACGAAGTGAGACGCCATCGACACGACGGCGCCCGACTGGCTCACCACGGGGATGTGCGTGGCGGCGACGATGGCGCCCACCGAGGAGACGCCCGAGGTGACCTTCTTGCTCATCGCGGCGCCCGGCTCACAGAGCGTGTTCGCGGCCGTCGCGGTGCACTGCATCGCGAGCGAGACATCGAACCCCGGAGCGAAGCGGCCCCCGGCCCTGCTCATGGCGACGCGAAGGGCCTCCACACCAAGGCGCGTCGAGGACACCTCACCGTCGCGCGGCGCGGGACGCGCGCCTGCCTTCAGGACTTCTGCAGCCAAGGTGCTCGCCACTCGAGGAGGCGCCGAGGCGGTCCCCTTCGTCACCTGCGCGGCGGCTGTGGCCCCCACTCGAGAAGGCTCCAAGGCGGTCCCCTTCGTCACCTGCGCGGCGGCCGTGCCTCCCACCTGCGGAGGCATCACGCGCGCGGCTTCGGAGAGGAGCAGGGCTCGCGCGGCTTCTGAGAGGAGCAGGGCTCGGGCGGTGTTCACCGCCGCGCGGAAGGGGCTCGCGGCGCCTGAAAGTCCGCTGAGCCCCGTGGAGGCTGAAGTGGCCGCGGCCTGCGCCTTGTCGCGGAAGGTCTCGCGCACGTCGCGGAACGTCAGATAGGCCGTGCCCGGAAGGCGCGCGACACGAACCGCCACGGCCGACGCGTTGGCCCAACGCGCGCTCCGATTGCCCGCGCCAAGGGAGTCGGGCTCGACAGGCACGAAGAGGATGGGGCCCGTGGAGCGAGGAGGAGCCTGCGTGGCGCCGGGCACAGCGGCCGAGGGATTCGCCGCGAGAGGGCCCTTGCTCACATCCCCACCGGACCAGCGGTCCTGCTTGCCAGCGGGCGCAGACGAGAAGCTGTCCGCACCCGCGCGCGGAGCGGGGGCGGCCGGGGTCTGCTTGGCTCCAGCGGTAGAGGGGGACGAAGGGCTGGGGCGAGGCTCGATGGGCGCCAACAGAGACTCCAAGCGGCAATGCGGCGAACGCAGCCGAGAGCATCCCTCATCCCGCCCCAAGGTTGCGACGAAAGCGGGGTTTTCGAGCGGCGAATTGATGGCCGCGAAACGCAGTCCCGGACACGGGCGATGCAACCCCCTGGAATCCGGCCGGAGTGGGGGTAGTCTCCGCCCGCCATGCATATCCGAATCCTGAGCGCCCTCCTCCTGTGCCTCACCGTTTCCGCCTGCAAGGAGTCCTCCGAGAAGAAGGAGACCCCTTCCAACGCCACGCCTCCTGCGGCGACGCCCACGCCGGCTCCGAAGCCCGCCGAGCCCACCGGCGCATGGACCAAGAAGGTCGAGGACAAGCAAGACCTCCTCGCGACGCTGGAGACCAACCAGGGCGCCATCGTCGTGCGCCTGTTCTCCAAGGACGCGCCGATGACGGTGGCCAACTTCGTGGGCCTGGCCACGGGTGAGAAGCCGTGGTCCGACCCGCGCACGGGTGAGCGCATGACGGGCAAGTCCCTGTACGAGGGCGTCATCTTCCACCGCGTGATTCCGGGCTTCATGATTCAGGGCGGAGACCCGACGGGCACGGGCCGCGGTGACCCGGGCTACCGCTTCGGGGACGAATTCCAGAGTGGCCGGACCTTCGACAAGCCGGGCCTCCTGGCCATGGCCAACGCGGGCCCCAACACCAACGGCAGCCAGTTCTTCATCACCACGTCCACGCCGACGTACCTCAACGGCAAGCACACCATCTTCGGCGAGGTGGTGAAGGGCTATGACGTGGTGGAGAAGATCTCCAACGTCCCGACGGGCCCGGGCGACCGGCCGGTAGAGCCCGTCATCATCCAGAAGATTGTCATGGCGGACGCGCCCGCCGCGGGCAGCAAGTAATGGACGCGCCGAAGCTGCGGCGTGTGTCCACGCGACTGGGCGAGCTGGATTGCCAGGTCGTTGAGGGACTCCCCGAGGGCAAGTCACCCGAGCTGGCGGTGGTGCTCTGCCACGGCTTCGGCGCTCCAGCGGGGGACCTGGTCCCCCTCGCGGGTGAGCTGGTGGCGCTGCAAGCGTCGCTGGCTCAACGCGTCCGCTTCATCTTCCCGGGGGCGCCGATGTCACTGGCGGAGAGGGGCATGCCCAACGCACGCGCCTGGTTCCCCATCCCCGATGCCATCCTGCTCGGGCAGATGCGCGACTGGCCCCAGTTCGCGAAGGAGGTGCCCCCGGGCATGCCCGCCGCGCGCCGCGCCGTCACCTCCGTGGTGGCCGCGGTGTCCGCCGCGACGAAGCTCCCCTATTCGAAAATCGTCCTGGGCGGCTTCAGCCAGGGCGGCATGGTGACGACGGACGTGGCGCTGCGCCTGGAGGAGTGTCCCGCGGGGTTGTGCATCCTCTCGGGCACGCTCCTCGCGGAGCCGGAGTGGCGGCAGAAGGCCAAGGCCCGGCAGGGCCTGCCCGTGTTCCAGGCCCATGGCCGGTACGACCCCCTGCTGCCCATCGCGACGGGCGAGCACCTGCGCGACATGTTGGTGCAGGAAGGGCTGACCGTGGACTTCTTCCCCTTCGATGGGCCGCACACCATCGACGAGGAGGCGCTGGAGCGGATGGCCGCGTTCCTCAAGGCCCGGTTGGGGGGCTGACGGCATGTACCACGCGAAGGAGCTCACGGTGCCCACCCGGGGCCGCGGCTTCACGGACATCACCGAGGACGTGCAGCGCTCCGTGGCGGAGAGTGGTGCACGGCAAGGACTGTGCACCGTGTTCTTGCACCACACGAGCGCGTCCCTGTTGTTGTGCGAGAACGCGGACCCGGATGTGCGCCGGGACCTGGAGGCCTTCTTCGCGCGGCTCGTGAAGGATGGAGACTCGCTCTTCGTTCACGACGCGGAGGGGCCCGACGACATGCCCGCGCACGTGCGCACGGTGCTCACGCAGAACGCGCTGAACATCCCCGTGAAGAACGGCGCCGCGGACCTGGGGACGTGGCAGGGCATCTACGTCTGGGAGCACCGCACGTCCGCCCATCGGCGGCGCGTCACCGTATCGGTGGTGAGCTGAGCGTCAGCGCAGGGCTCGCGTGCTGGCGGCGACGCGCACCTTGCGCTCCTTGACGGGGATGCGCGCCTGGCCGCGGATGCGCACCCACGAGCCCGGTGCATCCGGCGAGGCGTGCACCATGGACCAGCCGGTGGGCACCTCGGGCGAGGTCCAGCCGTAGAGCGCCTTGGCGTCGCGCGGAGCCAGGTTGACGCAGCCGTGGCTCGTGGGCTCGCCGAAGCGGTCGTGCCAGTAGGCGGTGTGCAGCGCGTAGTCCTGCTCGAAGAACATGGTCCACGGCACGGTGGCCACGCGGTAGGTGTCATTGCCCGCGGTCCCGTTGCCCGTCATGTCCGCCTCGGCGAATTTTATCCAGACGCGGAAGAGTCCCTCGGGCGTGTCCGTGCCCGGCTTCCCGGAGGAGATGAGCGTGGCGTACACGGGGCGCTCTCCCTCGTAGGCCACGAGCACCTGCGCATCCAGGTCCACGTCCACCCAACGCGAGCCAGCCTCGACGCCCGGCGGAGCGTGGGAGAACCAGGCGACGTGAAGGTCGTCCCGCGCCACCCAGTGGTCCTCCGCGATGAGGACCCAGCGGCCATCGGCGGAGAGCTCTCGCACCGCCACGAGGGTCCGGGGTGGAAGCACCGTCTCCCGCGCGGCCTTCGCGTCCGGCGCCATCTTCACCTCCACGGGCGCGGAGGGCTTCGTTCGCGACTGCGCCCACGCGAACGGCGTGGACAGCTCCGACAGCTGCTCCGCGTCCACGCCGACAAAAGAGGAGGGGCGGTACTCGCGGAGGACTCGCGCCTCCAGGTACTGGCCATCCGTGGTGCGCCAGAAGGTGCGCCGGCCCACGCGCACCTGTCCGCGCAGCTTCACCGTCACGGAGCCCTTGAGCAGGACACCCTTCTTGCGTGCGCGGGCGAGCGCGAGGCTCGGATAGGCGCGCACGCGCTTGCCGACGACACGCGCGTAGGTGCCGGGGGTGAGCTCACCTTCGCGCAGACGGGGCAGGTCGCGGACACGCGGCTCGCGGAAGTTGCGTTCGAGGTAGCGCTCGCAGACCCAACCTCGCGGCTGGATTTCGACCCAGGTGTCGCACTCCGGACCGCGCATGGCGGTCTCGCTCTTCCACAGGATGCGCATGTCCTGGGCCACGGTGCCCAGGGGCGGCGCGTTCTGACGAGGCTCGGAGCGGACCGCGATGGAGCGGAGCACACGCAGAGAGCCCGCGTCGGGTTGGTAGGGAATGGCGACAGGTTCCGTGCCGGCATCCGCGCCACTCGCCGCCGTGGGCCGAGGGGCCCCGTCGTCATCGAGCCCCAGCGCCGGGTCGTCGAGCACGTAGCTGGTGTCCTCCAGGGGTTCGCCATCCGGACCCAACACGAGCTCCTCGGCCGGGTTCTTCTTGTCGGGGATGACGACGAGCTGCTCGGCGGGGAGCGGCGGTGGGCTCTCTGAATCCGTGTCCGAGTCCGAGTCCGTGGAGAGGGATTCTCCCTGCTCGGGCTTGGGGAGGGCGCTGAGCGCGGGGTCGATGGCGAGCGAGGGTTCCTGCGCGGCGGTGATTGTCTCGGACGTCGCGGAACGAGATGTCGCAGCAGGACGCGCGAGCCCCCCATCCGGGTCGAGCACGGGCGCGGTCCGTGTCCACGCGGCATGGAGCTCTCCCGGCGAGGTTCCCGCGGAAGGCGAAGCGACAGCCACGCGTGTTCCGCCATCCATGGAGTGGGTTGTGTCGCGCGCCGCGCTCTCGTCTCCCGGGGCGGAGTCGTCTCCACTGAAATCAGCGTCCCTCGGAGGAGTACCGCGCATGCCCTCGTCGCCACCTGCCGCATTCAAGGCCAGCGCGTTCCCATCCGGCGATGGAGCACTGTTCTGCTCCACGGATGGCGAAGCGGTCGCGGACATCTGCCCGTTCTCGTGCCCGCTGCGCCCATCCGCCGGAAGCACCGTCGAGCCCGTTCCAGCTACAGCGTCCGGCCCCCGCGCATCTCCCAACGGAGCGCCACTCTCACGCGTAACTCCGGGGCCCCACGGCTGCGCCGCCGCATCAGCGGCGGAGCGTCCTCCCGCGAGCGTGGAGGGATTCTTCACCTCGCCGTTCGGGCGGGAGTCCTCCGACTTCGATGAAGGCGAACAGGCGATTCCGGGCAGAAGAAGGGCGAGCTGAAGCCAACGTCGCATGTGGATGACACGGTACGAGGGCTCGCCTGCTTGCTCAACGTCGTCCGAGGTGGGGCCGCCTGCGCGCGACTCCGCGCGGGTGCGCAAGCCGTGCCGCCCCGGCGGTCGATGTCACATGCAACGGAATGAAGCCCGCACCCGCCGTCCCGCCCTCCTTCACGAGACATGTCTCAGCCTGAGACATGTCACATGGCGGACAGCCCCCCCGCTAACGAAGGAGCCCGACGAGCTCGGCGGGGAGCGCCGTCCCCACGGGCCACAGCACATAGGCCATGCCGCGCGAGTGCTGCCACGCACGCCACAGCTCATCGCGCTTGTACGTCACCGCCACCGTCTCGTTCGTCTTGAACGCGGGGTCGTTGCACACGACGTCCCCTTCTGGCGTGAAGCCCTTGAGCACGATGAGGTGCCCATCCGAGCTGCGCACGGGAGACCCCGTGAGCTCCCCCTCCGCGTAGGCGATGCTGATGCTGACGGGAATGCCCAGGGCGATGAGCCGCTCCACCTGCGCGAAGCCATCCAGCCGCATCACCGCGCCATGCAGCACGCCCTCGCCGATGGCGGAGGCATACGCGGTGTTGAAAGCCCAGTTGCCCGTGCCCTTGTAGACCCAGTCATACGTCCGGTCCGCGGACAAGGGCACCGTGGTCTCCAGCGCGGGCTTCGCGAGCTTCCGCCCCCAGTACGCCAGCAACATCGAGGTCGACGTGGGCGAGCACCACACCGGACCGCCCTCCGGATACAGCATCTGCGAGTACCCCGGCACCTCCAGCACCGTCCCCCACGCCGCCTGGTCCGACACCGCGTCGGAGGCCACGCCCCGCTTGTCGCTCACCGCCGCCGACAGCGCACGGACCCGAGGCGACACCTCCGGCTGGGACGAGTACAGCCACACCGCCATCCGCAACGCATCCGCGCGGCGCTTGAGGTTGAGCGTGTCGGTGGACACATGCCCATCCGCGTCCCCCTGTCCGTCCACGCTGTGCCGCGCCACGGGCTCCTTGTCGAAGGCCCAGACTCCCAGCTCGTAGTCCTTCGTCCACGCGCCGTCGATGCGCGCCGCGAGCGTCACCTTCACCCAGGTGCCCGGAGGCGTGAGCACGTCGAACGAAGGCACCACGCTGGTGAAACCACCCGGCACCAGCTGGACCTCGGAGACCGCGCGCCCCAGGCGATAGGGACCCTCGTGGTAGCGCGTGCTGCCATCCTCCATGCGGCCCGCGGCAATCGGCGTGCTCTCCGTCCGAGCCGAGGCATCCAACACCAGGACGCCCTCCGCCGTCAGCGCCGCGCCCTCACGGGCGAAGCGGTCGAAGTCCCTCTCACTCGCGCTGCGACGCCACAGCCGCGCCGGAGGCCCTGGCTCATCCAACGGAGAATCCTCGAGGCCTCGCTGCTGCGCGACACAGGCCGTCTGCGTGGAAGCCAGGATGAAGGCAAGCGTCGTCAGGGAGCGGGCGTTCACGGCCCGGAGTCTGCGAGCCCCGCCGCACCTCGCACAAGTTGCATCGCATCAACCACCGCCGCACGGGACCCGGGGACCTGCGCCCACGGCGTTCATTGGCGGGCACAGCGGAATGGCGCCCCACGCCCCGGCCTCGTCGAGCCCCGCGGCACCGAAGCGCCATCCATCGGACGCGGAGGCCAGCCCTCACCGGGTCCCCGGAGAGCCGCTCACGCGCTCAGCCCACACAACGCCGCCGAGGAGAAACCACCCGTCAGGCCTCCGGCTCCACGCCAGACGCCTCGAGCAATTTGTAGAGCGTCTTGCGGTCCACGTCGAGCAGCCGCGCCGCCTCGCTCTTGTTGCCACCCACGGCCTGGAGCACATGCGCGGCATACCGGCGCGACAGCTCCGCGAGGCTCGGCATGTCTCCCGCGAGCCCCGTCAACCGCTTGGGCGCATCGCCGATGGGCTCCGGGAAGTCCTGCGGCCCCAGCACCCCCGTCACGTTGAGCGCCAGCGCCCGCGCCACCACGTTCTCCAACTGCCGCACGTTGCCCGGCCAGTCATACGCCGTCAGCCGCGACATGGCCTCCTGAGTCACCACCGGGCTCACCCCGCCTCGCGCGTGCCGTCCCGCGAAGTGCTGCACCAGCGCGGGGATGTCCTCGCGCCGCTCGCGCAAGGGCGGCAGGTGCAGGTGCACCACGTCCAGCCGGTACAGCAGGTCCTCGCGGAACACGCCCTCCGCCACCCGCTCCTTCAAGTCCTTGTTCGTCGCCGCCACCACGCGCGCGTCCACCTTCACCGGCACGCTCTCGCCCACGCGGCGAATCTCGCCCTCCTGCAACACGCGCAAGAGCTGCGACTGCACCTTCATCCCCACGTCGCCAATCTCATCCAGGAAGAGCGTCCCGCCGTTCGCCTCCTCGAAGACACCGCGCCGCGCGCCCGAGGCGCCCGTGAAGCTGCCCTTCGCGTGGCCGAACAACTCGCTCTCCATCAGCGACTCGGTGATGGCGCCACAGTCCACCGGGATGAACGGCCCCGACGTGCGCGGCGAGCGCTTGTGCAGCGCGCGCGCCACCATCTCCTTGCCCGTGCCTGTCTCCCCCGTAATCAACACCGGCACGTTGCTCGCCGCCGCGCGGGCCACCTGCTTGTAGACCTCCAGCAACGCGGGGCTGCGTCCCACCAGCGCGCTGCGGTCCACCTGCTGGCGCAGCGAGCGGTTCTCCTCCACCAGCCGCTTCTGCTCCAACGCCCGCCGCGCCACGCGCAGAATCGCGTCCACGTCGAAGGGCTTCGCCAGGTAGTCGAACGCGCCCTGCTGGATGCTGTCGAGCGCGCCCTCGATGTTGCCGAAGGCCGTCACCACGATGACCGGCGTGTCCGGAAGGTGCGCCTTCACCTCCTGCAACACCTTCAGCCCATCGCCCGGCTCGGGCATGGCCATGTCCGTCAGCACCAGGTCGAACGCGCCCTCCGCCAGCCGCTCCTGCGCGGCCTTCGGATTCGCCGCCTGCGACACCGCGCCCAGGGGCCCCAACAACCGCTGGAGCAGGTCTCTCGCCTGAGGGTCATCGTCCACGACGAGGATGCGCGATGTACTCACGAGGCCACCTTGCGAATCGAGGAAGCAGAGGACGACTGCGCGGGCTCGGCGGTGCTTCCCTCCGCCTGCCGCGACACCCGCGTGAAGCGCACCACCACGCGTGTTCCCTTCCCCTCCTCCGAGCGCACCGTCAACGTCCCGCCGTGCGCCTCCACCACGCGCTTCGTGGTGGCCAACCCCAGGCCATGCCCCGGCAACGAGCGCGCCTCCGGCGCCCGGAAGAACGGCTGGAACAACAGCGCCAGCACCCCGGGGCCCATGCCCATGCCGTTGTCCACCACCTCCAGCACCGCGTCCGGGCCCTCGGTGAAGACGTTCACCGCCACCCGCGCCTCGGGCCGCCCCGCCGTGTACTTCACCGCGTTCGTCAGCAGGTTGCGCGCCGTCACCTGCAACAACTGTCCGGGGCAATCCACCGCCACCCCCGCCTGAAGCGTCCGGTCCAACGCCACCCCCTGCGCCGCCGCCGTCTGGGACACCTCCAGCAGCACCGTCGTCACCGCCGTGTCCAGCTCGCCCACGGTGTGCTCGCCCCGCGTGCCCGCGCGGCAGAAGCGCAGCAACGCCTCAATCAGCTCGCCCATGCGCACCGCGCTGGACTCGCACTGCGCCAGCATCTCCAGCGCGCCCGCGTCCTTCACCGCGCCCGTGCGGCGGATGAGCGTCAGGTATCCCTTGAGCGGCGCCAGCGGACTGATGAGGTCATGCGCCACGCGGCGCGTGAAGGAATCCAGCTCCTGGTTGTGCCGGCCCAGCTCCTCGAGCTGCCCTTGAATCGTCGCGTCCTGCCGCTTGAGCAGCGACGTCACCTGCCAGCCCACCAGCACGGACAACAACATGGCCAGCAACGTGGTGCCCGCGCCCAGGGCCGTGTTGCGCACCCGCATGTCCGCGAGCCTCCCGCCCACGCGGCGCGCCTCGTTGGAGTTCTCCTCCGACAGCGACTCGCCCAGCGCGTCCAACTGCGCGGCCAGGGGACGGATGCGCTCGGCCAGGTGCCGGCGGGCACGGTCCGCCTCGCGCCGCTGGGAGAACACCGCCGCCGCGCGCACCTGGTCCGCCAGGCCCTGGCACGCGGCGTTGAAGCGCTCCCACACCGCCTTGTCACCCGGAGGAAGGTTGCGCGTGTACGCCTCCGACGCCAGGCGGATGTCGGAGAGGATCTCCTCCATCACCACGTCCGCCGCCTCGCGCTCGGCGTCATCCGTGGCGCGGATGTGCGCTTCGATCGCCGACTCCAGCGACAACGCGTCCACCCGGATGCGGCCAATCAAGCGAGCGCGCTCCAGGGCTTCGTTCACCAGCGCGTCCACGCGCGCGCCGGTGCGCACCTCCGTCCACAGCGTGAAGGCCGTGACGGCCGACAACAGGGCCACCACGAAGAAGAAGCCGGCGCGGTACGCGCGAATGGACGTGCGGGAACTCACCAGGGCCCGTCCTCTACCACGGGGGCGGCGCCGGGAGGACCCGGCCGTCCGTCAAGGCGTCGCCGTCCTGCCGCCCGCCTCGGGAGCGTCCGGCTGCCGAGCCGCCGGCAACCGCCGCCGCGCACGCTCCAGCGCCGATTCATAGAACACGTCGGAGAGCTGCTCGTGCATCTCCCGGAGCTCGTTCAGCTCGCGCTCGCGGGCCAGGAGCTGCGCGTTGTGCTCCTCCAACGCGTGCCGGTCCGCCTCCGTGCGCACCAGCTCCTCCATCAGCGCCACCCGCCCCTGGTCCGCCTCCGCGCGCTCCAGCGACAGCCGCTCGATGGCCGACTCCAACGCCGCCAGCCGCACCGCCACGACCTCCAGGCGCTCGCGCTCGCGCTCGTACTCCTGTTGCCAATGCAACGTCTCGCGGACCTGCGCCTCCAGGACCTCCGGCGGGATTCGCACGGCGCACCCCGTCGCCAGCCATGCACACGCCGTCGCGAACCCCAGGAACCGCATACACCGTCTCTCCCGCGCCACGGCCGCGAGAGATTCGCGACGGGGGACCACGGGCTCGCGCCCTCCTGCCGAGGATGCGCGTGCAGCTTGCTCAAGTGCCTCCGTGTCGTCAAAGCGACAAGCGCCTGTCTGGGGAGCAAGCCCCCAATGTTGGGGCTTCAACTGAGGAGTTTCTCCCCACCGACCAGCTTCCAGCACTCGACGGCCCCTCGGAACCAGGCGCTGGCACGCGCGCTGCTCATGACTCCGCCCGCTGGTACGGCGCAATCTCGCGCCGTTTCCCCCTCAACGGAGCTTTCCATGAAGACCGTGTTCGCCGCCGCCCTGCTCGCCGCCGCCACCGCGTTTGCCAACACCCCGGCTCCTGCCGCGGAGACCAAGCCGGCCGCCGCCGAGGTCAAGCCCGCCGCCGCCGCCGAGCCCAAGGCCGAGGAGGCCAAGCCGGCCGCCGACGCGAAGGCGGAGGCTGCTCCCGAGGCCAAGCCGGCCGCGAAGGGCAAGAAGGCTGGCAAGAAGGCGGCCCCCAAGGCCGAGACGGCCACCGAGACCAAGTAATCTCGGTTTTCTAGTTTCTGAAGGACGCGAGGGCGCTCTCCGAAAGGGGGCGCCCTCGTTGCATTCACGGGTCTGTTCAGCCCCGGACACTTCCCCAACGCCCCGTGAAGTCACGACTCATTCCCTGTGTCATCCATGCCCCGCATGGGTCATTGTCTCCCTGCGCAACTCTTGACTTTCAGCAAAGCTGGGATTTGACAGAAACACAGTAAACGCGCTTAATGCGACTTCAGAGGATGACAGTTCGTTCCAGATACACACGGAACTCATCGCGAAATCGCCATTTCTGGAGCCGCCCCCATGGTGGAAGCCTTCTCGAAGGTGTCCGAAGCATCGAAGCTCTTGTTGGAGAAGGGGCTCTGCGCCAGCACCGCCGTCGAGTGCCTGAGCATGGTGGGTCACGCGATGGGCGTGGACCGGGCGTACATCTTCGAGAACCGCACGCAGCAGACGTATGGCCGGTTCGTGACGGACCTGCGCTACGCGTGGGCCGAGCCGCCCACGGCGTCGGCGCTGGCCAACCCGGTGCTGCGCGCGTTCTCGTTCCGGGACTTCGCGCCGGGCTGGGTGGACATGCTTGAGGCGGGGATGGTGGTGGCATGCCCCACCCGTGACGCGCCGCCGATGATGCGCGATTTGCTGGAGCGCCAGGGGACCCAGTCCATCCTGCTGTGCCCGGTGAATCCCTCGCGGCAGCAGTGGTGGGGCGTGACGGTCTTCGAGGACTGCCACCGTCCCCGGGCGTGGAAGCCGGAGGAGGTCTCCCTGCTGAAGTCGCTGGCGCGCGCGGTGTCGGCGTCGGTGCGGCACGGGCAGATGCGCTCGTCGCTGGACCAGGTGCGCACCAGCCTCCGGGCCGCGGTGAGCCGCACGCCCGCCTCCGGACACTGACGGGCGGGCGTTGTCTGGCCGCACAGGGAGGGCTCAAGCGACCCATGGCTCGCATGAGCCACCTGTAGCAAGCGTTTCTGCTACCCTGGCGGCCCCCAGTTACTGCCATGTCCTCCATCGACCCGACGGCGATCAGCCGGCCCCGTTCTCCGGACCTCATCAGCGGCTACCGCCTTGAAAAGCTCGTGGGCACCGGAGGCATGGGAGAGGTCCACAAGGCCACCCAGCTCTCGCTGGGCCGCACGGTGGCGGTGAAGCTGCTCAACCCGGAGCTGGCCAAGGACCCGTCCTTCATCGCGCGCTTCCAGAAGGAGGCCGCGGCCCTCGCCGCGCTGAGCCACCCCCACGTCGTCTCCATCGTCGACAAGGGCAAGACGGACAGCACCTACTACCTGGTGATGGAGTTCGTGGATGGCCCGTCGCTGCGGGAGTTGATCCGCGCGCCGCAGCTGGACATGGTCGGCGCGCTGCGGCGGATGCTCGAAATCTGCCGGGCCATCGAGTACGCGCACGGCCGCGGCGTCATCCACCGGGACTTGAAGCCGGAGAACATCCTGCTGGACCAGCAGGCCGGCGGCATCGCGAAGGTGTCGGACTTCGGGCTCGCGTCGTTCCTGGATGATGCCAGCCCGTCCTCGCGCTACGCGCTGACGTCCACGCACGTGTCCATGGGCACGCTGTCGTACATGGCGCCCGAGCAGCGCGTGGACGCGAAGAACGCGGACGCGCGCGCGGACATCTTCTCGCTGGGCGTCATCCTCTACGAGTGGCTCACGGGCGAGGTGCCGCTGGGCACGTTCGACCCGCCGTCCCAGCGCAAGCCCGGGCTGGACGCGCGGCTGGACGGCATCGTCACCAAGTGCCTCAAGCCGGACCCGGAGGACCGCTACCCGTCGGTGGCGGCGCTCATCGCGGACCTGGAGATTCTCGTCCCCGGCAGCCTCCCGTCGCTCTTGCCCGTGAAGCAGACGCGCATGCAGCGCTTCAAGGCGGGCGTGCGCACGGTGGTGCGCGGCACGCTGCGAGTCGTCGCGGGCCTGATGGTGCTGGCGGCCAGCGGAGTGCTGGGCACGGCGTACTACCTGAGCGGAGAGCGCCGCGCGCCCACCGCGCCGGGCGCCGCCATCATGGCGTACCTGGGCGAGCCCAAGACGCAGCCCGTGCCGGGCCGCGAGGAGACCAGCGCCGAGCGCCGCAGGGTGACGTTGGGCGAGGGCCTGGCCGAGCAGAGCCTGGTGGTGGCGGGCCGTCCGGTGAGCCTGGAGGAGAAGACGCTCGTCTTCCCGTGGCACGAGGACACGCAGAGCGTGGGGCGCGTGCGCGTGGACGTCACGCGGCGGGACGGAGACATCCTCAGCCTCACCAGCCAGTTCTCCGTGGAGGCGCCGCCGCTCACGTGGGAGCGCCGCCTGCGCGACATGTTCAACCTGTACCAGCCCTCGGCGCCGCCCACCGTGGCGATGATGCTGCTGGGCACCACCGGCCGCTACGTGGCCCTGGTCCACAACGGCGTGGGCGAGCCCCTGCGGCTGGAGTGGGCGCTGGGCGAGCGCCGGGGCGCCATGCTGGGCATGGAGTCGCCCAAGACGGGGGACGTGACGCTGGAGCTGGCGGTGGACGCCGAGGGCCGGCTGGAGGCGTTCCTGGGCGCGGGCAAGGACCGCCGCGCCCTCTTCGAGCCCCTGGTGCTGGGCACCGGCTGGGTGGAGCAGTTCGGCGACGCGCCCTTCCCCGCATATGGCTGCCTGGAGGCCACCTGCCGCGTCTCCGGCATCACCTACGTGCTCAAGCAGTCCCCGCCGGGCGGGACGACGGCGCCCGTGCCCACCCCGCCGCTTCCGGTCGTGAAGACGGTGGCGACCGCCGCGGTGCCCGCCAAGGCCGTGGTGCCCAAGAAGGCTCCGCCCCCTCCTCCCCCCAAGAAGCAGCCGCCCAAGCCCGCTCCCAAGAACGGCAAGCGTCGCTAGTTCCGCCCCGGACGCCTCAAGAAGCGCAGGGGAATATGGCCAGTGACGGGGGATTGCACTATCCCTCGGTACTCCTATGCGCACCTTCCGCCGCGGCCTGACCGCGCTCGCACTCGTCGCCGGCCTCTCGGGCTGCTCTCACACCTCCTCCACCAGTGCCGCGCCCCGCGTGCTGGAGTCCGCCGCGGAGAAAGTCCAGTCCGGTTCGGACGAGGCGCGCACGTTGGCGTTCGCGGGGTTCCATGCGTACCTGCTCGGCGGGGACGCGACGCTCGCGCAGCAGCGCTTCGACGCGGCCATCGCGAAGGACTCGGGAGAGCCGTACGCGCTCATGGGCCAGCACCTGCTCGCGCGGCGCGCGGGCCGGCCGGACCGGGCACTGACGGCCGCGCTGCAGGTGCTGAAGCGCGCGCCCCAGCACCCGCTGGCGCTCATCGCCGCGCGCTACGCGCTGGACGCGGCGGGCACCGCGCCGCCGCTCGACGAGGCCATCCTGGAGGCCTCGAACGAGGCGCTCCGCGCGGGCGCCACGGCGGAGACGGCGTACCTGCTGCGCGGCACCCAGCTCTCCGTCGCGGTGGCGCGAGGCGACACGAAGGCGCGCGACGCGGCCCTGCGCGAGATGGGCGGCGTGTCCGAGGCCACGCTCGTGGGTCCTTTCTCGGCCCATCACGTCCTGTCGTGGGACGAGCCGTCGCCCATGAAGCAGGACGGCTCGCTGGCGGGCCCGTTCAGCGGCGCCTTCGGGGCCCTCACCCCGCGCAAGCTGCACGCGCCGGACGGACGGCTGGACCTGGCCGGTGAGCCCGTCGAGGGCGACGTCTACCTCATGGTCTTCGACGCGGAGGTGCCGGAGGCGGCCACCTATGTGGCGCGCTCGGTGAGCGCCGGCTCGCACCAGGTCGTGGTGGACGGCGCGCCGCTGCTGGCGCGCCGGGGCTGGGAGCGCACCGCCTCCGCCGTCACCCACCAGGCGCTGGAGCTGTCCCCGGGCAAGCACCGCTTCGTCATCCGCCAGCTCAAGGGCGCGACGACGGGTGTGCTGTCCTTCTCCTTGCTGCGCGAGGACGGCCGCCCCTCCAACATCCGCATCACCGCCGCCTCGGGCGCGGCGCCCGCGTCCTGGGGCAGCTCGCCCAAGCTGACCGACGCGCGCGGCATGTACTCCACCACGCAGAGCATGAGGGACGCGCTGGCGGGTGAGGCGGGCGAGCTGCTCGCCGTCGTGCTGGCGGCGCGGGATGGACTGTCGAGAGACGGCGACGGCGCGCGGCGGCTGGTCGCGGGCGTGGACGCCTCGACGCCGGCGCTCCTGGCGCTGCGCGCGGACCTGGCGGCGGCGGACCGGACGGTGCCCACCAAGGTGACGCGCGGCCGGGCCACGCGGGACCTGGAGGCGCTGTTGTCCAAGGACCCGGGCAACGTGGCCGCGCTGCTGCTGCGCGCGGACCTCTTCATGGACGACGGCCAGCCCGCCTCCGCGCTGGAGACGCTGAAGACGGCCAGCGAGGCCGTGCAGCCCCCGGGCTTCCCGCTGTTCCTCGCGCGGGCGCGCGCGGCGCTGACGCTGGACGTGGACGCGCTGGCGGAGGAGTCGCTGGAGGCGGCGCTGCAAATCCAACCCCGGCTGTGCGAGGCGCTGGCGCTTCAGTACAACCTGGCGCGGCGCCGTGACGCGGTGGAGCGCGCGGACGCGCTGCTGGAGGCCCAGGGCGACTGCCCGGGAGTCGAAGCGCGCCGGGCGGACCACGCGCGCACGCGCGGAGACATGGAGGCGGCCGCGCGCGAGTACGCGCAGCTGATGGCCAAGGACCCCACCAGCGTGAGCGTGGGCACGTCGCTGGCCACCCTCTACGTGGGCCTGCGCCGCCACGACGACGCGCTGACGGTGCTCCGGGGCCTGACGGTGACGTGGCCGCGCAACACGGCGCTGCTCAAGCACATGGCGGACGTGCGCGAGTACGCGGGGCAGCCCGCGGAGGCGCTCGCGCTCCGGGAGAAGGCGCTGGCCCTGGAGGGTGAGGACCTGACGCTGCGCCGCGCGGTGGAGCGGGCGAAGACGGGCAAGGAGCTGCTCCAGGAGCACGCCATCGACGGGCGCGAGGCCATGCGCCGGTTCAACGAGCAGCCCCTCACCGGCGGCTCGGCCGTGTTCGTGCTGGATGCGGCGGCGGTGCGTGTGTACGCGGATGGCAGCGTCGTCAACCGCATCCACACCATCCAGAAGGCGCTGGAGCAGTCGGGGGTGCAGGACATCGCCGAGGTGAACGTGCCGCGCGGCGCGCAGGTGCTGGCGCTGCGCACGCTCAAGGCGGACGGCCGCGTGCTCGAGCCCGAGAACATCGAGGGCAAGGACACGGTGAGCCTGCCCGGCGTGCAGGTGGGTGACAGCGTGGAGGTCGAGTACCTGCTGGCGGAGGCGCCTCGGGGCCCCGCGCAGCCGGGCTTCACCGCCTCCGCGTTCTACTTTCAAATCGCCAACCAGCCCAACGCGTGGACCACGTACACGGTGGTGGCGCCCAAGGGCACGGGCATGAAGGTGGACGCGCACGGGATGAAGGCGCCCGAGGCCACGGTGAAGGGGGACGAGGAGGTCTTCCACTACGAGGCGCACGGCGTGCCGCCGTTCATCCCGGAGCCGGACGCGCCGCCCTCTGGCAACGAGTACCTGCCCTTCGTCATGGTGGGCGCGGGCGCCACGGGCAACGACGGCCTGGCGCGGACCTACGGCGACGTCTTCCAGGACCGCTGGCTGCTCACCTCGGAGGTGGTGGACTTCACGCGCAAGGCGACGCAGGGCAAGCAGGGCCTGGACGCGGTGAAGGCGCTGCACGCGGCGGTGATGCAGCGCTTCTCCGGACGCGACAACGGGCTGGGGCAGTCCGCGGCGTCCACGGTGGCGCAGGACCGGGGCAGCCGCCTGGCGGTGATGAAGGCGGGCCTCAAGGAGCTGGGCATCCCCGCCCGCGTGGCGGCGATTCGCACCTTCAACGTGGACCCCACGCAGTACCTGTTCCCCAACGACAGCCTCCTGCCCTACGCGGCGCTGCGCGTGGAGGTGCCGGGGAGCGAGCCGGTGTGGCTGGACACGTCGGTGCGCCACGGCCCGTTCGGGGAGCTGCCCGAGTTCGCCATGGGCGAGCGCGAGGCGTACCTGCTGCCCGAGCCCGGCTTCGCGCTGGAGAAGGTGAAGACGCCCGCGCTCAAGGAGGCCGCCGGCAAGCAGGTGCGGCTGACCTTGGCGCTGGACGCGGAAGGCAAGCTCAGCGGCAAGGGCGAGGAGACGTATTCGGGCTTCGAGGCCGCGCAGCTCGCCGAGGCCTTCAACCAGCTCTCCGCGGAGAGCCGCAACCAGGCCCTCCAGGGCGCGGTGGCCCGGTATTTCGGCGGGGCCGCGCTGTCGAGCGTGAAGCTGGAGCACGAGGAGGTGGTGGGCGCGCCCTTCGTGCTGCGCTACGAGTTCACCGTGCCGCGCTTCGGCAGGCTGGAGGGCACCGGCCGCATGGCCCTGGGGCCCCTCACCTTCCCCGCGCAGCTGGGCCGGCGCTACGTGCAGCTGAGCTCCCGCCGCACGCCGCTGTACATCGGCAGCACCGAGGCCAGTGACACGCAGGTGACGCTGACCTTGCCCTCGGGCTGGCGGCTGCCGGACCCGCAGCCCCCGCTCGAGGTGAAGAACCGCTTCGGCCAGTTCACCCGGACCGAGAAGCAGGAGGGCGGCAGCCTCACCATCACCGAGTCCCTGCGCGTGCCACGCGCGCGCATCGCCCCGCGCCAGTACGAGCAGTTCTCCGGCTTCACCGGCGATGTGGACCTCATCCAGACACGAGAGATGTTTCTGGTGAAGCCGTAGCCTGAAAGCGCCACGCCCTCGGGTTTCAGGCGCGGCATCCTCGAAGGGGCTCCCGGGTTGAATACGGGGGCCCCTTTCGCGTCTAGGGTTCACCGACTGCCCCCTCGTCGGGGGCGCTGCACTCCACGGAGATGATGTGATGAGTCCTCGAAACTGGCTCTGGATGGTGGCCTTGCTGTCAGCCCCGGTGGTCCAGGCGCAGACAGCCCCGGTGCCCGCGGACGAATCGGGGTACTCCGACGACGACGATGACCGGGACTCGAACGACGGGTACGACGACGAGGACTCCGACGAGGAGATGACCCCGTCGGCCCCGCAACCTCCTCCCGCGCTGCCCACGGAGCGGCCGAGCAGGCGCCCGTACGCTGGCGCGGTGTGGGCATCGGGCCACTGGTACTGGGATGGCGGCGAGTGGCGCTTCAACCCGGGCACGTGGCTGGCCCCCATGAACGGCTACCAGTTCGTCAACGGCTACTGGGAGGAGGACCGAGGCTCCTGGTACTGGGTCTCCGGCGGCTGGGCTCGCCAGGGCACGACGGAGGTGGAGATTCCCATCGCGGTCTCCGCCGAGGCGCTCTCCACGCAGCAGGCGCCTCCCGCGCCCCGTCAGGAGATGCGCCCGGCGGCGCCCGCGTCCAACCTCGTCTGGGAGCCCGGCTACTGGTACTGGTCCGGCGCCGAGTGGGACTGGGTGGATGGCACGTGGGCCGCGCCGCCGCGCGCGGACCTGACCTACGTCTCGCCCCGCTGGGTGCAGCGGGGGCTGAGCTGGCACTTCGTCGGTGGAGGCTGGGCGCCTCGCGGCTCGGTGAATGTCACCATCCCCGTCTTCCGCCACGCCCACGTCTCGGTGCGCTGGGGCCACCCCAACTACTTCGCTCACACGTGGTACCGGGCCCCGGCCGTTCGCTACTACTACCACCGCCCCTGGCGGACCCACGGCCACTACTACCGGCATGACCGCGTCTGGCGCTCGCCGAGGTACCACGACTACTACGGCCGCCACGACGCCTCCCCGGGCTACCGCAACCACCGCTGGCGCAACCGAGACAACGGCGGCGGGTGGAACCGAGACAACGGTGGCCGGCACGACCGCGACAACGGAGGCTGGCGCGACAACGGCGGCTGGCGCAACCGCTCCTCGGAGCGGCACGAGCGCTGGCGCGCGCCCGGTCACCGCTCCGGCGGCGGCCACGGAGCCACGCCCGTGGGGAACCCGGGCCACGGCCGAGGCGGGGGCCGCGGCCATCGCGACCACTGAACACTCGCCGACTTCGCTGAGCCGCTCCCGGGGCGCCCGACGTTCACCTGTTGACAGGCGCCCCGTTCAGACTCGCGCAAAACAAGAATAACAAGCAAAAACCAAGGTGCTTCATGACCCTCCCCGTGGAGAGCACCATGACACCTTGGACTTGTCGTTTCGCGCGCCTGTTGCCGCTGTGCCTGCTGGCCCTGGCGTGTGCACCGGAACCTTCGACGGAAGGGGCCGCGAGCCCGGAGGGAACGGACTTCATCCAGGCCGCCGCCACGTTGCCGCCGTCCTACGCGGACACGCAGGTGACGGCGGTTGCCCAGCCCACGGCGCTGGCCTTCACCCCGGACGGGCGGCTGCTCATCACCACCCAAGGGGGACAGCTGCGTGTGTATTCGGGGGGAGTGCTGCTGGCGACGCCGGCGTTGAACCTGTCGTCCAAGCTCTGCACCAACTCGGAGCGGGGCTTGTTGGGCGTGGCGGTGGACCCGGACTTCATCAGCAACGCGCACATCTATCTCTATTACACGTTCAACAAGTTCAACACGTGCTCGACGAACATCGCCAACGTGGCGGTGAATCGCGTGTCGCGCTTCCTGCTGTCGGGCAACAGCATCATCAACCCGGCGAGCGAGGTGGTGCTGCTGGACAACATCCCCTCCACGGCGGGCAATCACAACGGCGGGGACCTGCACTTCGGCGCGGATGGGTTGCTCTACATCAGCGTGGGTGACGGCGGGTGCCAGCTTGGCGACCCCACGCGCTGCGCGGGACAGAACACCACCGCGCGCAGGCTGGATGTGATGTTGGGGAAGATGCTGCGCATCCGCAAGGACGGCACCATCCCCACGGACAACCCCTGGTTCGCGTCATCCGGCAGCCGCCGCTGTGGCAATCCAGCGGGCGTGCCGTCGGGCACGGGCCCGTGTCAGGAGAACTACGCGACGGGGTTGCGCAATCCGTTCCGCTTCGCCTTCCAGCCGGGCTCCAACACGTTCTTCATCAACGACGTGGGTCAGGGTGTCTGGGAGGAGATTGACGAGAGCATCAAGGGCGCGGACTACGGCTGGAACACGCGCGAGGGGCACTGCGCCAACAACTCCACCACCAACTGTGGCGCGCCGCCCGCGGGGATGACGAATCCCATCTTCGACTACAAGCACGGCACCAACCCCGCCCCCTCGCCCTTCCAGGGTTGCAACTCCATCACCGGTGGAGCCTTCGCGCCGCCGGGCGCGTGGGCGGCCTCGGATGACAACGCGTACTTCTTCAGCGACTACGTTTGCGGGAAGGTGTTCAAGCTGACGCGAGACGCGGGCGGCGCGGTGTCCGTGAGTGCGTTCGCGACGGGGCTGGGCAACAGCTCCGCGGTGACGCTGCGCTTCGGCCCCTCGCCCAACGGCACGGCGCTCTACTACACGACGTATGCGGGCGGCGGAGAGGTGCGGCGCATCAACTTCACGGGTGCGACGAACCGCCCGCCCGTCGCCGCCTTCACCGCGACGCCCACCGAGGGCGCCACGCCCCTCGACGTCCAGTTCAACGCGAGCGGCAGCAGCGACCCGGACGGAGACACGCTGCGGTACGTCTGGACCTTTGGCGATGGCAGCGCGACGGTGGAGACGGCCACGCCCACGACGAGCCATGTGTACACGGCGATGGGCACCTTCACGGCCTCGCTCACGGTGCGCGACTCGCGAGGGGCTGCGTCCGCGCAGCCAGCCACGCTGCGCATCGACTCGGGCAACACCGCGCCCGTGCCCGTCATCACAGGCCCCCTGGAGAGCCTGCGCTTCTACGCGGGGCAGCCCCTGGTGTTGACCGGCACCGCCACGGACGCGGAGGACGGGACACTTCCGGCGAGTTCCCTCTCGTGGCGCGCGCTCCTGCACCACAACGAGCACAACCACCCGCTCCTGCCGCCCACGACGGGCAACAACATCCCGCTCACCGCGCCCCAGCCCGAGGACCTGCCCGCGGTGATGACCAACTACGTGGAGGTGCTGCTCACCGCCACGGACTCGAAGGGGCGCAGCACCACGGTGTCGCGCTACCTCCTGCCGAACATCGTCGATGTGACGCTGCGCACGGAGCCACCGGGGCTGAGCATCGACGTCAACGGCACCCCCTTCGTCACGCCCGTCAACGTCAAGTCCTGGGAGCGCTACACGCTCAACGTGACCGCGCCTTCGCCGCAGACCAGCGGTGGCGCGACGTGGAACTGGGCGTCGTGGTCGGACGGCGGCGCCAGGGCCCACGGCTACCTGACGCCCGGCACCAACTCCAGCCTCACGGCCACGTACACCAGCGCGTTCTCCCCCACGGTCGTTGACGCGCCGGATACGGCGGCGAATCGGGAGTAGCCGGACGGCACCCTGCCCGGGCCAAGGCCCTCACGTGGGCATCAGCACCCGGGCAAGGTGCTTCACATAGTCGGAGCGCTCGCGGCGGGAGCGCAGCGTCTCCGGACTGGCGATGGCCAGATGCAACAGCCCCACGTACGTGGAGTAGGCCTGGAGCGCCCACGCTCGGGCCTCCTTCGCCGGCAGGCCCAGGGCCCGGTACAGCGCCACCAGGTAGTCGATGCGGCGCCGGGATACGCGTGCGAGCACCGGCTGGATGAGTGGATTCGATGCGGCCGCGGCGATGGCCACTTCGAGTCTCCCAGCGGGCGCCGGCTCGAACGTCACGGCCAACAACCGCTGCAATCGCTCCTGGGGAGTCGGAAGGTCCTCCAGCTGAGCGATGACCTCCTCCGTGGCCAATTGCTCCCACCGCGCGAGCGCGGCCCGAAGCAAGGCCGGACGCCCGGGGTAGTGCCAGTAGAGGCTCCCCTTCGTCACCCCCAGCTTGCGGGCCAGCCGCTCCACCGACAGCGCGTCGACCCCCTCCTCGAGGCTCCACAACGCGGCGTCCGCCCAATCCTCGGCGGTGAGCCCCGGCCCCCGTCGGCGGGCACGAATCTCCTCGAAGGTGCGGAAGGGAGCGGGAGTCCGGGGACGGGAAGAAGCGCGGCTCATCGTCCCTCGAAGTCTGGAGGACCCCGTCCCCCTGCGTCCAGGGGTACCGCGCGCTATGTCTCCACCATACGCCATCGTATGGACATCCGGTTTCGTACGGATTCGAAAGGGGCAGCACGTGCGCGCGACGACGGGGACGTTGCTGATGCTCATCGGGGGACTGCACCAAGGGGTGGGCTTGGTGCTCTACCGCGAGCCCCTACTGGAGATTGCCCGAGCGGGCGTGGTCGGCGGCGTTGACGACATGAGCCCTCGAGCCTCCGCCTTCTGGTTCCTGGTAGCGGGCTGGGGACTGGTCCTGCTGGGGGGCCTGGCTCGCTGGGCGGAGCACGAGTTGGGCAGACCCCTTCCGTCAGGCTTCGGCTGGGCCCTCGTGGCACTCGGCATTTTCTGCGTGGTGCCCATGCCCGCGACCGGAGCCTGGGTACTCATTCCCCTGGGGGTCCTCGCCGTCTATCGGGCACGTCCGTCACCAGCGCCAGTGGCCGTGCCCCAGGTGTTCCTCGAAGGCGCCAACCACGTGGACGTGAAGACGGTGGAAGCGGAGGTGTCCCT
The DNA here is from genome assembly GCF_037414475.1 of Myxococcus stipitatus. The sequence continues at coordinate 3,007,129 of NZ_CP147913.1, forward strand.
GCGCGAGTTCGTCGCCCGCTTGATGTCGTATCAGCCCGCGTGGGTCACCACGCTGTTCGCCATCCGCGGCGTCTTCGTCCGGCTCCTGGGGCTGCGCCAAGAGCGTCTGCCTCGGCCAGCCCGGCTGCGTGGGGAGGACGTCCCCATGACACCCGGCGAGAAGGCATCCTTCTTCACCGTGCGCCATGCGGAGGAGGAACGCGCCTGGGTGGCGGGCGCCGAGGACTCACACCTGGATGCGTTCCTCGCCGTCACGGTGGAGACAGCGCCCGAGCAGCCTCGCCGCTTCCACGTCGTCACCGTGGTGCGATACCGGAACTGGGCAGGGCCGGTGTACTTCAACGTCATCCGGCCCTTCCATCACCTGGTGGTCAGCGCCATGGCACGCGCCGCCGCCGCGCCTCAGTTGTAACAGATGCCATCGCCACCACAGGACCCCGGGTCGCCATTGCAGGTGCACTGGCTGTCGTCATAACACTCGCGCATCCCGCAGGCAGACCCACCACCACCGCCTCCACCACCTCCGCCCCCTCCTCCACCTCCGAGGTCGTGGACGCAGATGTTGTTGCTGTCGCAGTAGGTGCTGCGCGCGGAGGGGCATGCATTCCAACAGTCACTGTCCCAGTTGCACTCCGCCTCGTAACAGAAGAAGCCCTGGATGCGCTCGGAGCTCCGTGAGTCCGCTCGACAGACAGCCTCTTCGCTCGACTCGGCTCGAGCAGGACTGACGGCCAACATCACCGCGGCGAGGATGAGGCAGGAAACGGCGCTCCACGACAGGGTCGACGACGGGAACCGCATGGGCTGCTCCTTTTCACGTCAGGCACACCCGCGCACCCGCGCACGGGCGACACCCAGCCTACAAATGCAGCGGCATTGCATCCAAGCCGGAGCCCGTCGATTCCCCGGCGCGGTGACCGTCGAGCCTACTTCCCCGCACCCGAGGTCTCTGACTCCTTGAAGATGGCCACGTGCGGTTGACCGTCCTCACCCACGTAGCCCCGGTACATGCCCAGGGAATTGAAGGGCATGGCCACGTTGCCCTCACGGTCCATCGCGATGACACCGCCCTCCCCTCCGGCCTTCACCAGCACGTCGTTGACGACGACGTTGGCGGCCTCGGGCAGCGGCAGGTCTTGGTACTCGACGCGTGCGCAGATATCGCGCGCCACCGTATAGCGGATGAAGAACTCGCCATGGCCCGTGGCGGACACGGCGCAGCGAGGGTCCGCATAGGTGCCCGCGCCGATGATGGGCGAGTCCCCCACGCGGCCGTAACGCTTGTTCGTCATGCCGCCAGTGGACGTCGCCGCGGCGAGGTTCCCCGCCTGGTCCAGCGCCACCGCGCCCACCGTGCCGAACTTGTGGTCTCCCGTCACCGGGTCGACTCCCGGGCGCAGCGACGAAGGCGGCTGAGCAGGCGCGGCGCGCTCCTTCTCGAGCGCGCGCTGGAGGCCCTGCCACCGGTCCTCCGTGTAGAAATACTTGGGGTCCACCAGCTCCACGCCCTGCGCCTTGGCGAACTGCTCCGCGCCCTCGCCAATCATCATCACGTGCGGCGAGTTCTCCATCACCCGGCGCGCCAGCTCGATGGGGTTCTTCACGTGCCGCAGCCCCGCCACCGCGCCCGCCGAGCGCGTGGTGCCATCCATGATGGCGGCGTCGAGTTCGTTGATGCCGTCATGGTTGAAGACAGCGCCCTTGCCCGCGTTGAAGTGCGGCGAGTCCTCCAGGATGCGCACCGCGGCCGTCACCGCGTCCAGGCTGCTGCCGCCCTTGGCCAGCACGGCGTGGCCCGCCTGGAGCGCCTGCTGGAGCGCGGCGCGGACCTCGGCTTCCCGTTCGGCGGAGAGGTTCTCCCGGGAGATGACCCCCGCTCCACCGTGGATGACCAATCCCCACTTCGGCTTCCGGGCTGGCGTGCCCTCCGAGGTGAGCCGCGAGTCGTCGGCACGCGCGGACGACTGAGTGCTCGTGCAGCCCACGGCGGGGCTCAGCAGCAGCGCGGTTCCCGCGACGAGGCTGCGGGGCAGGGACGGACGCGAGGCGAACATTCGATGACCTCCGAGGGTATGTCGGGTCGGTAGCACGGTGGTTGGGGAGGCACAACGCCGCCAGCCTGGCAGGCTGGCACCACGCGGGCGACCCGCGAACAGAAGGTTGCCTGCCTGGTGCCTGGGCCATGCCCGCGCTCCGCTCCGTGCACAGAGTCGGGAGCATCCAATGGCAAGGGAGCGGCGCAATGGGAAGGAAACTCCAAGGCTTGCGAGTCGCGGTGCTGGCGGCGGATGGCTTTGAACAGGTGGAGCTGACGCGGCCGGTCAGGAAGCTGGAGCGGCAAGGGGCCGAGGTGAAGATTGTCTCGCTCCAGCCCGGTTACATCCGCGCAATGAAGCACATGGTGCCCGGCAAGAAGGTCCGCGTGGATGCGGTCCTCAAGGACGTGAAGGCCGCGGACTTCGACGCCGTGCTCCTCCCGGGCGGACTCATCAATCCGGACACGCTGCGACAGAGCGCGCTCGCGCGGGACTTCGTGCATGACGCGGATTCACTCAACCTGCCCATGGCCATCATCTGCCATGCGCCGTGGCTGCTCATCTCCGCGGGCCTCGTGGAGGGGCGCACGCTCACCTCATGGCCGGGCATCCGCGACGACGTGAAGAACGCGGGCGCGCAGTGGCGCGACGAGCCCCTGGTGCACGACGACAACTGGATTTCGAGCCGAGGGCCCCACGACCTCCCGGTCTTCGAGCGCGCCATGGTGGAGCTCTTCTCGGAGAAGCTTCCGGAGGTGCGCGACCGCCTCCGTCAGGTCGACACGTACCCGACGCCCACGCACTACCACCCGCCCGAGGAGTCCCCGCGCCGCTGGCCCAAGCTGCTCGCGGGTGGGCTCGCCACGGCGGCGCTGGGCTTCGGCATGGTCCACAAGTTCTCGACACGCTGAAAGCCCCCGTGCCCGGAGCCAGGATGCTCCGGGCAGGCGGCGCTACGGCGTCACATCCACCCGAGCTGAAGTCTCGCGACGTCCGTCATCCGGCTCTGGTCCCACGCCGGCTCCCACACCAGCTCCACCTGGGCCTCCTTCACGCCCGGCACCGAGCCCACCTTCGTCTTCACGTCCTCCACGAGCACCGGCCCCATGCCGCAGCCCGGCGCCGTGAGCGTCATCTGGATTTCAACCTTGTGTCCGCCCTCCGGCAACGGCTCCGCCTTGCACGCGTACACCAGGCCCAGCTCCACGATGTTCACCGGAATCTCCGGGTCATACACCGTGCGCAGCTGCTCCCAGACCTGCTCCTCGTGGAACTCGCTCGGGTCCCCCGCGGCCTTCTCCTTGGGCGCGTACTCCTCGCCCAGCGCCGCGCCGTCCTTCTCGTCGATGCGGAAGAGCTGCCCGTAAGGGTCCTGCACCGTGATGTTGCCGCCCAGGGTCTGCATCACCCGCAGCTCCGCGCCCTCCGGCAACATCACCTTGTCTCCGCTGGGAATGATGGTCGCGGGCACTTCCCGCTCCAACATCGCCGTCACGCCTCGCATGGTCCGCTCCCTCCGTCCCTATTCCGTGGAGACCGCTTCATCCCGGCCCTCGAGCGCCGCGCGCATCGTGTGCCACGCCAGGCTCGCGCACTTCACGCGCGCGGGGAACTCACTCACCCCCGACAGCACCGCCATCTTGCCCAGCGCCTCCACGTCCACCGACTCCGGGCCTTCCGTCACCAGCTTGTGCACCAGCTCGAAGAGGGCTTCCGCCTCCGCCTTCGACTTGTCCTTCACCGCCCCCGTCATCAGCGACGCGGACGCACGCGAAATCGCGCAGCCCTGTCCCTGGAAGCCAATGTCGCGGATGACGTCGCCCTCCATCTTCAGCGTCACGGAGAGCTGGTCTCCGCACAGCGGGTTGTGTCCCGCCGCCTCGCGGTTGGCGCCCTCCACCACGCGGAAGTTGCGCGGCCGCTTGGAGTGCTCCAGCACGACCTCTTGATAGAGGTCCTTCAAGTCATCCGAGCCCGAGCTCATCCGAACACCTCCCTCACCTTGTGCAGCCCCCGCACGAGCGCGTCCACGTCCTCGCGCGTGTTGTAGAGCGCCAGGGACGCCCGCGCCGTGGCCGGCACCTTGAAGTGCTGCATCACCGGCTGCGCGCAGTGGTGGCCCGTGCGGATGCAGATGCCCTCGCGGTCCAGAATCGTCCCCACGTCGTGCGGATGGATGTCCTCCAGCGTGAAGGACAACACCCCCGCCTTCTCCCGCGCCGTCCCCACCAGCCGCAGCCCCGGCACCGCCTCCAACGCCTGCGTGGCATAGGCCATCAGCGCCCGGTCATGCTCCGCGATGGCCTCCATCCCCAGGCCCTTCAGGTAGCGGATGGCCGCGGCCAGCCCCACCGCGCCCTCCAGGTTGGGCGTCCCCGCCTCGAACCGGTGCGGCACGCGGTTGTACGTAATCTTCTCCATCGTCACGGAGAGAATCATGTCGCCGCCGCCCTGATACGGGGGCATCGACTCCAGCCGCTCCAGCCGCCCGTACAAAACGCCGATACCCGTGGGGCCGAACATCTTGTGCCCGCTGAACGCGTAGAAGTCGCAGCCCAGGTCCTGCACATCCACCGGGAAGTGCGTCACCGACTGCGCCCCGTCCACCAACACCGGGATGCCCTTCGCGTGCGCCTTGCGCGTCAGCTCCTTCACCGGGTTCACCGTGCCCAGCGCATTGGACACATGTGTCACCGCGAGGATGCGCGTCTTCTCCGTGAGCAGCGCGTCCACCGCGTCCAGCACCAGCTCGCCCCGGTCATCCACCGGAATCACGCGCAGCGTGGCGCCCGTCTGCTCACACAGCATCCGCCAGGGGACGATGTTGGCGTGGTGCTCCATGTGCGTGATGAGCACCTCGTCGCCAGGACCCACGTTCTTCCGACCGTAGGTCTGCGCCACCAGGTTGATGGCCTCGGTGGTGCCGCGAACGAAGACAATCTCCCGAGCATCCCGCGCGTTGATGAACTCCCGCACCGTCCCGCGAGCGCCCTCATACGCCTCCGTGGCGCGCTCGGAGAGGACGTGCACGCCCCGGTGCACGTTGGCGTTGTCGTGCTCGTAGAAGCGGACGATGGCGTCGATGACGGCCCGAGGCTTCTGCGCCGTCGCCGCGCTGTCCAGATACACCAGGGGCCGCCCCCGGACCTCCTGCCGCAGAATCGGGAAGTCCTCGCGGACACGCTGAACGTCGAACGCACTCATGCCGCCACCTCCGTCCGGGCCGCACCCGGGAGCCTCGGGGCCAACAGGCCTTCCACGCTCGCGCGCACGGGCCCCTCCGGCACGGCCTCCACCAACTCTCGCGCGAAGGCATACGTGAGCAGCCGCTCCGCCTCCGCCCGGGGAATGCCTCGCGAGCGCAGATAGAACAGCGCCTGCGCATCCAACCGCCCCACCGCCGCGCCATGCGCGCACTTCACGTCGTCCGCCAGGATTTCAAGCTGCGGCCGGGTGTCCGCCTGCGCATGCTCGGACAGGAGCAGGTTCCGGTTCTGCTGCCGCGAGTCCGTGTGCTGCGCGTCCTGCCGCACGCGAACCAGCCCATGGAACGTGCCGCGCGCCCGGTCATCGAGCACACCCTTGTAAAGCTCCCGGCTGGTGCAGTTGGGCACCGCGTGGTCCAGCGCCGTCCGCTGGTCCAGGTGCTGCGTCCCGCGCCCCACGTACAAGCCATTGAGCGTGGCGTCCGCGCCCTCGCCCATCAGCGCGACGTGCACCTCGGTGCGAGCCAGCGCCCCACCCAACGCGAACGTGTGTGAAGCAAAGCGGCTGTCCCGCCCCTGCCGCACATGCAACCCACCCACGTGCAGCGCCGAGTCCCCTTCCGACTGGAGCCGGTAGTGCTTCAAGCTCGCGTTGTCGCCCAGCGTCACCTCCGTCACCGCGTTGGTGAACGTGGGCCCCGAGCCTCCCGTCACGCTGGCATACGTCTCCACCAGCGTCGCCTCGCTGCCCTCGCCCGCCACCACCAGGACTCGCGGACTCGCCAGCACCGGCGCGTCGCCGCGCGTGAGGAACAACAACTGCACCGGCGCCTCGCTCAGCGCACGCGGAGCCAGACGCAACACCGCCCCGTCCTCCAGCAGCGCCGCGTTGAGCGCGGTGAACGCATGCTCCGCCGCGAGCGCCCGCTGCCCCAGCTCCTCCGCGAGCCACGCCCCGTCCTCCGCCCAGACATCTCGCAGCGGCTTCAACGACACACCGCGAGCAAGCCCCTCCACCGACGACAGCTCGGGCGCGAGCCGCCCGTCCACGAACACCAACCGAGGCCCCGGCAGCGCAAGCCGCGCCACCACCGACGCCAGCTCCGCCGCGTCCCGAGCCGCGGACACGGGAGCGAAGGCGCCCTCCGAGATGGGCGCGACGTTGGTGTACTTCCACGCCTCGTCACGCGTCGTCGGAAGTCCCAGCCGCTCGAAGTGCGCCAGGCCCTCCTGCCGCATGCGTGCAAGCCACGCGGGCACCGCGGGCTCCCGCGCCTGGAACCGCGTGGCCACGTCCACGTAGCGCGTCAGGCCCGACGTCATCGCCGCGCCTCCCCACCCTTCTTCGCCGCCCCATCCAACCCCAGCCAGCCGTAGCCCTTCTCCTCCAGCTCCAGCGCCAGCTCCCGTCCACCCGAGCGCACGATGCGCCCCGCCGCCATCACATGCACGTGGTCCGGCACGATGTAATCCAGCAACCGCTGGTAGTGCGTAATCACCACCATGGCGCGCTGGGGCGAGCGCAGCGCATTGACTCCCCCCGCCACCGTGCGCAGCGCGTCGATGTCCAACCCCGAGTCCGTCTCGTCGAGGATGGCCAACCGAGGCTCCAGCACCGCCATCTGGAACACCTCGTTGCGCTTCTTCTCGCCGCCGGAGAACCCCTCGTTCACCGAGCGGTTCATGAACGCCTGGTCCAGCTGCACCAGCTTCGACTTCTCCTTGGCGAGTTGGAGGAAGTCCATCGCGTCCAGCTCCTCCAAGCCCTTCACCCGGCGCTGCGCGTTGAGCGCCGTGCGCAGGAAGTGCAGGTTGCCCACGCCGGGAATCTCCACCGGGTACTGGAAGGCCAGGAACACGCCTTCGGCCGCGCGCGCCTCGGGCGCCAGCTCCAGGAGCGGCTTGCCGTCGAGCAGCACCTCTCCCTGCGTCACCTCGTAGGAGTCACGGCCCGCGAGCACACTCGCCAGCGTGCTCTTCCCCGAGCCGTTGGGCCCCATGATGGCGTGCACCTCTCCGGCGCCCACCTCCAGGTTGATGCCCTTGAGGATGTCCTTGTCGCCCACGCGGGCGTGCAGATTCCGAACGGACAGCAAAGCCATACCTACCCCACGCTCCCTTCCAGACTGACTCCAAGCAGCTTCTGAGCTTCCACCGCGAACTCCATGGGCAGTTCCTTGAACACCTGCCGGCAGAAGCCGTTCACAATCATCGACACCGCGTCCTCCTGGGAGATGCCGCGCTGCCGGCAGTAGAAGAGCTGGTCCTCGCCAATCTTCGACGTGGACGCCTCGTGCTCCACCTGCGCGGACGCGTTCTTCACCTCGATGTACGGCACCGTGTGGGCGCCACACTGGTCACCGAGGAGCAGCGAGTCGCATTGCGTGTAGTTGCGCGCGTTCTCCGCGCTCTTGAGCACCTTCACCAGCCCCCGGTACGTGTTCTGCCCACGCCCCGCGGAGATGCCCTTCGACACGATGGTGCTGCGGGTGTTCTTCCCCAGGTGCACCATCTTCGTGCCCGTGTCCGCCTGCTGGAGGTTGTTGGTGAGCGCCACCGAGTAGAACTCGCCCACCGAGTCATCCCCCTTCAGGATGACGCTCGGGTACTTCCACGTAATCGCCGAGCCCGTCTCCACCTGTGTCCACGAAATCTTCGCGCCCTTGTGCGCGATGCCGCGCTTGGTGACGAAGTTGTAGATGCCACCCTTGCCCTGCGCGTCGCCGGGGTACCAGTTCTGCACCGTGGAGTACTTGATGGTGGCCCCGTCCAGCGCCACCAACTCCACCACCGCCGCGTGCAACTGGTTCGTGTCCCGCTGCGGCGCGGTGCAGCCCTCCAGGTAGCTCACGTAGGAGCCCTCGTCCGCGACGATGAGAGTGCGCTCGAACTGGCCCGTCTCCGCCGCGTTGATGCGGAAGTACGTGGACAGCTCCATGGGGCAGCGAACGCCCTTGGGGATGTAGACGAACGAGCCGTCACTGAACACCGCCGAGTTGAGCGCCGCGAAGAAGTTGTCCGAGTGCGGCACCACCGAGCCCAGGTACTTCTTCACCAGCTCCGGGTGCTCACGCACCGCCTCGGAGAAGGAGCAGAAGATGACGCCCGCCTTGGCCAGCTTGTCCTTGAACGTCGTGGCCACCGACACCGAGTCGAACACGGCGTCCACCGCCACGTTCTGCAGTCGCTTCTGCTCCTCGAGCGGGATGCCCAGCTTCTCGTAGGTGCGCAGGATCTCCGGGTCCACCTCGTCCAGGCTGTCCTTCTTCGGCTTGAAGCGCGGCGCCGAGTAGTAGCTGATGGCCTGGTAGTCGATGGGGTTGTACTTCACCGCCTGCCACGTGGGCTCACGCAGCGTCTTCCAGTGGCGGAAGGACTTCAGGCGCCACTCAAGGAGGAAGGCCGGCTCGCCCTTCTTCTCGGACAGCGCGCGGATGACGTCCTCGTCGAGCCCCGGCGGGAAGGTGTCCGCCTCCACGGCGGAGACGAAGCCGGCCGCGTACGGACGCCGCGTCAGCTCCTGGAGGGTGTCGGTGGTCATGAGCGAACTCCTGATGACGGTGAAGACGCCGAAGGGGGGGCGGTGCTTACAGCGGAACGCGAGGGAGTCCCCAGTCCCACCAGCCGCTCCGGCATGCGAGGCACCGGCGCGATGAGGTCCGCCAGCGTCAGGCGGCCCAGCGCCTCTTGAATGGCCTGGTTGATGAGGCGCCAGTGGCCCCGCACCTGGCACACGGACTCCAGCTCACACGGCGCGCCGCCAGGGGTGTGCTCGCCACATTCGGTGAGCGACACGGGGCCCTCCAGCGAAGCCACCAGCTCCGCCAGGGACAGCGACGCGGGCGGACGCGCCAGCCCATAGCCGCCGTTGGCGCCCCGGTGGGACACCACCAGCCCGGCCTGCAAGAGGCCCTTGAGCACCTTGCTGGCCGACGGCAGGGGCACACGCGTGCGCGCCGCCAGCTCGCGGGTGGTGCGGGTGCCACCCTCCGCGCGAGCCAGCTCGGTCATCAGCACGATGCCGTAGTCGGTCATCTTGCTCATCCGGAGCATGCGGGACGCTCTCTCCTTCCTGGGTCCATTCCCTCGGGGCCTCCAAGCCTCGGGCGCGTCATATGTAATCTGGACCGTTTCAGTCCACATTGCATTTTGGGGCGCGTGGGAAAGGCCCCTGGTTGGAGGGCAAGGAGGAGGGGGCTAGGGTGGGATTCCTCGTCTTCCGGAGGGAACCCGACGATGCGTCCACTGATGCTCCTCGCCACGCTGGCCCTGGCCCTGGCGGGCTGCGAGAAGAAGTCCGCCGCGCCCACCCCCACCGAGCCGTCCTCCGCCGGGCAGGCCGCCCAGGCCCCGGGCAACAAGGAGGGCGCGGCGGGGCAGACGCCCCAGGGCACGCAGCCCGGCGCCGAGTTCCCCCCGGGTTCGGACACGATTCTCATCGGTGAGGTGGGGAGCCTCACGGGCAGCGAGGCCACGTTCGGCATCTCCGCGCGCAACGGCATCGAGTTGGCGATCAACGAGGCCAACGCCGCCGGGGGGGTGAAGGGCAAGAAGCTGCTGCTGAAGGTCTATGACAGCCAGGGCCGCCCGGAGGAAGGGGCCCAGGCGGCGACGCGGCTCATCACGCAGGACAAGGTGGTGGCCATCATCGGCGAGGCGGCCTCGTCGGTGTCCATGGCGATGGCGGAGAAGGCGCAGGCGGGCAAGGTGCCCATGATTACGCCCACCTCGACGAGCGCCGAGGTGACGAAGAAGGGCGACTACATCTTCCGCGTGTGCTTCATCGACGAGTTCCAGGGCATGGTGATGGCGAAGTTCGCGCGGGAGAACCTGAAGCTGTCGAAGGTGGCGGTGCTCACGGACAACAAGAGCGCCTTCGCCATGGGCCTGGCGGATGTCTTCACCGCGAAGTTCAAGGAGTTCGGCGGCGAGGTCGTCAGGACGGAGAGCTACTCCAAGGGCGACACGGACTTCCGCGCGCAGCTGACGGCCATCAAGCAGGTCAAGCCGGAGGCGATGTTCGTCCCGGGCTATTACACGGACGTGGGCATCATCGCGCGCCAGGCGCGTGAGGTGGGCTTGAAGGTGCCGATGCTCGGTGGCGACGGCTGGGATTCCGACAAGCTGTTCGAGCTGGGCGGCACGGCGCTGGAGGGCAGCTACTTCTCCAATCACTACTCACCGGGCAACCCGGACCCGGTGCTCCAGTCGTTCCTGGCGAAGTACAAGCAGCGCTATGAAGGGGTGCCGGACAGCGTGGCGGCGCTGGCGTACGACGCGGCGCGGGTGCTGGTGGAGGCGCTCAAGCGCGCCCCGGACACGAGCGGCCCGGCGCTGCGCGACGCCATCGCGGTGACCAAGGACTTCCCGGGCGTGGCGGGGCGAATCACCCTGGATGCGAACCGGGACGCGGTGAAGGAGGCCGTCGTCCTCAAGGTCTCGGGCGGCAAGGCGGAGTTCGTCACCACCGTTCAGCCGTAGCGCGATGTCCGTCCGGTCCCTCGTCCCTCAGGGGATGGGGGACTGGATGACGTAGTAGATGGAGCCGAAGTACTTCTGCAACGCGTTGAGCAGCTGCACCAGGAAGGGCCAGCCCATCACGGTGAAGCCCATCAGCGCGGCGGTGACGACGGCGTACTCCACCAACGACTGGCCTCGGGGGCGGCGAAGGCGCGTGGTCATTTCTTGCACCCCGGCTTCGTGCAGCCCATGTAGTTCCGGCCACGCTCCCGGTAGGTCTCCTCGTTGCCGTTCCGGTCCCAGTCCCGCCACTCGTTGTTGAAGTAGGTGGCGCTGTCGCCGCCCTGCTTGATGTCCTGGGTCGGTTCGCCATTGATGGGCTTGATGGACATGCTGACCCTGCGCGGGTCGTCTCCGGGCCCCTGGTCGTCCAGCTTCACGTCGTCGCTGACCAGTTTGTCGCTGATGGCGGCCGAGACGAGCGACTCGACGGCCGACTTCATTTGGGTGTAGCCCGCGTTCTCCTCGTTCACGTAGAGCTGGGCCACGCGCGCATAGACACGCTCTTCATCATCGTCCGACTGGCCGGGCTCGAAGCTCTGCTCCCGGGTCAGCGCCCACGTGTCGGTCACCAGCGCGATGCGCTCCCAGGGCAGCAGGTAGGTGTCCTTCTCCACGTCGCGGTTCGCCGTGGCGTTGTCGTGGATGCTGCCCGACTTCGTCTCCTTCGCGAGGTCCACCTGGCTGAACTCGGAGAAGAGCGTCTTGGGCAACAGGTAGTTCTGCACGCCATTGCGCGCCGAGCAACGGATGAGCCCGCCCCGGTTGAACCGGCTCATGTACGCGCCGTGCAGCGTGACGCCATAGCTGCCCACCGCCTGCTGGTTCAGAGTGCACTGGACCTGCTGCGCGCCCGGATGCAGCCAGCACACGTGTGCCACCAAATCCTGGTGGTGGCTCTGGTCGTTGTCGCATTCGGGAGGCTGTGCCTGGAAGCTGTCCAGGCCTGACTCGTGGTCGCAGTACGTCAGGCGGGCGACGCCTTGAATCTGGCCGAAGCCGGCGAAGGACTCGTCTTTGGGCGTCGCCGCGTAGTCCGCGACGGTGTAGTCCCAGATGGTGGAGACCGCCGTCTCCTGTCCGTCCAGGGCGTGCTTCAAGAGGTCATCCAGGAAGATGGCGTACATGAAGACGGGGATGATGACGAGCATGCACAGCGCCGTCTCCACGGCGGCGGCACCTCGGGCGGCGCGTCCGCGACTTCTGGGGAGAATGGAGCTCACAGCGGCACCTCCGTCTCGGCGATGGGGACTGCGTCGGAGTTGCCTGCTTCCTCGAGCACCTTGGCGGCCTCGCCCGGCGTGAAGGGATGCAGCTTCGCGCGCCAGAAGGGCGCGAAGAGGTTGGGTGGCTCCCTCCAGCCCCCTGCCCCGAAGCGGTGGTAGTAGACCAGCGCCTTGGACAGGCTCATGCCCTCACCCGCGGCCACCGTCAGCTTCCCCGAGCCCTGGGCGCCATGCTGGAACTCCACGCTCCGGGAGTTGTTGAGCTCCCACGGCGCCTGCTGCGCGTTCCCCACGCTCAACTGCATCGTGTAGTAGCTGTAGACACGCGGCTGACCCCAGTCCCGATTGGAGTCTGGGTTCGCGCGGTACTTCATGAAGCAGTTGCCTCGGCCCGCGCAGCCCGTGAGCTCCCGCGCGTTGGTGCCCTCGAACTTGTGGGTGCCTCGGTGCTGCTCCCCCTCGCCATCCTCCCCTTTGCCGTCGTGTTCTCCTCCTCCGGAATCACTCCAGATGGAGGAGTCATAGGTCGACGTGGCCGGGAACGCGTCCTCCCACAGGGAGTGGGTCAACGAGCCCTCTTCACTGGCGGCCACGGTGGTCCCCTCGTTGCCGCCGGATTGCCCCCGTGTGTAGACGTTCTTCCCGTCGGTCACCGTCTTGGCCGACCCCTTGTGCCCCGAGACCTTGTACATCCCTTGCCCCGGGATGTCCTCGAACTCCTTGAGGAAGTCCGGGTGAAGGTGCTTCGTGCCCTTCCGGTTCGCGGGCCAGGCCGAGCGGCTCGCATTGCCAATCTCAGTCATGACGCGGGCTCGCGCCTCTTTGGACGTGCTGTCCACGCTGCCCTTGCACGACATCCCATCGACCGCGCAATTGAACTCATTCTTGTTGAGCGCCCCCACGGCCGAGTTCAGCTCGCTCGACTTGGGAGCGGTGTCCTTCTTGAGCTGAGCCAGGCCATGGCTCGAGCCGTCCTGCACCGCTTGGGAGGTCCTGTCATGAACGTCCGCCTGGGACTGGTGGAGGTTGTCCACCATGAGGTCGAGCCCCTCCATGGCGGTCCTGAAGTCGCCCTCGAGCGCTCGCGCGTCGCGGTCATACTCCTTGGCCTTCTTGCCGAACTTGTTGGCGACCTTCTCGGCATCAATGGCGTGCTTGCAGCATGAGCAGGAGAACCTGCAGAGGGCACACCTGACCGCCTCGGCGGCGGCGATCTTGGTGAAGTTCTGCTCCCCCGCCCGCAGCATCTCCCCCGTGACGCTCGCGGCGGCCATGTATGCGTGCAGGCTGTTCATCGCCACGTAGGAGCCGGCGATGGCCCGGTTGCTGACCGCGTAGTAGTTGAGCGCGCGCGCCTCCAGCACCGCCATGGAGTACGCCATGGCGTCGCTGTGCTGCTGGAGCGACATCCTCTGGCGCAGCGCATGACTCAGGTTGAAGCTCAGCGTCACCATCAACGCGAGCACCAGGAAGGACAGCGAGCCCAGGACAATGGCCTGTCCTCGCTGGGCGCGGCGGCGCATCCGGCTCAATAGGAGAACGGGAAGATGCATTCGTTCCTCGCGGGAATGTCGTCGTCGAGAACCAGATTCGACTGCATGCGCATGGTGTACGTGGCGCGGATGGGCGCGATGTAGATGCCCCTCGACGCGGCACTCTCGTAGGGGTTCTCCCCCTTCCTGGCGCTTCCGAACTTGCGTCGGGCCACCTTGCCCTGCTCCTCGGCCTTCACCTTCCCCATGCGCAAGTGCATGCCCACCTCGCGGCCACGCGCCGCCTGGTAGATGACCCAGTCCGCGAAGGGGATGACCAAGCGGTAGTTGAAGGTCACCTGGACGCGCAGCTTCGTGCGCATGCTCTGACGCCAATCCGCCGAGGTGGCGACACTCGGGTCGTCGAAGTCGAGCTCCCCTCCACCCCTCCCGATGTCTTCCTGCGTCGGACCGCAGATGGTGACCTCTACGTTCTGCAGGTCCGTCTCCGCCATCTGGTTGGTCTTCAGCTCATTCCACTTCGTCGCGAACTCCTGCCCGCTGCCAACCGAACGGACGTACTCGATGCTCCCCGCTCCGGAAGAACGCTTGCCCAGCATGGGGAGCATCACCGCGACCGCGGCCCGCTCCATCTCCAGCACGCTGGCGTTGCGAAGCGACCCCGTGCGGACCGCCTTGTACGCGGCGTATTTCGTCAGCAGCCGTGCCTGGTGCATCAGCCCCAGCTGAAGCGTGCCCAGGATGAGGAACACGAAGAGCGGCAGGACAACCGCGGTCTCCACCGCGGCTTGTCCTGACTGTGCCCTTGCAAACCCAAAGCAGAGGCGGCGTCGCATGGCCAATCACTATCACACCCACAGCGAGATCGGCAAAACCACAACATCCCTACTTTCCCTGCTAGCCCGCACTGTCTTTCATCACTCAGAACTGACAAATCATTCACACCGCGCGTGGGAATTCCCAAAGGACATCCTGAATTTTCTTCCGGAGGCTCCTGAAAGAAATACAGGCACCGCCTCGTGGAAACCCACGAGACGTGTCTCAAGTGAAACAAGTGTCTTGGGGGAAACTCGTAAGACCACTCAGGGGCGGCCCGTCCTGGGAACAGGCATGGGCACTGACACGGGCACGGGTGCTCGACACCGGCCGCGAGCCGATGGAGCCTTGGGACCGAGAACCAGAGGGCTGGGACCTACGGGATGGGGGACTGAATCACGTAGTAGATGGAGTTGAAGTACTTGTGCAGCGCGTTGAGCAACTGCACCAGGAACGGCCAGCCCATCACGGTGAAGCCCATCAGCGCGGCGGTGACGACGGCGTACTCCACCATCGACTGGCCCCGCGCGCGGCTCGACCGGCGGTTGCTGGAAGTCCTCACCATGGCCTCACCCTTCCTGTCCTTCACGGCGTGGCCCCTCGCTGGAGCAACGAAAGCTGAACCTCGACACCCGCCTCTGGCAGGCGCGAGCGCACCGTGGCCCGTCCCAGGGTCGTGCCACGCATCACCTCGAACGCGACGCCCCCGACGTCCACCGACTCCACCGCGCCCACCTCCCAGCCCTTCTGGGTGAGCAGCTCGCGGTAGCGGGCTCCCACTTCCGAGGGAGTCCCTTCCTGCAGCTTCCCGGCGACCACGTGGTGAGAGGCCCCCTCCATGTTGAAGGACAGCGTCACCGGCTCCCGCAGCTCGGGCGGGAGCGGCATCCACGGAGGAACACTCGCCGCGCGCTTCAGCAGGGGCCCCACCTGGCCCGCGGACACGAAGCCCAGGGTCTCCCCTCCCTGCGCCAGCACGGAGATGAGCCGCATCTCCTCCTTCGCCGGACTCCAGTACCCCACCCAGCCGCCATTCACGCCATGGCGCTGCCCGAGCACCGGCAAGCCATTGTCCAAGAGCACCTTCTCGTAGTGGGACAGCACCTGCTCGGGCGTGTCCTGCGTGCTGAACCACGCCACCGCGATGGGCACGTCCGGCCCCAGGTAGTCCACCGCGAGCAGCTCCGCGCGGCTCGCCCTCGGGTACGCGGGGAAGTGCACCAGCGCCCGCTTCAGCGCCACTTCCTCGGAGGGACTGCGGCCTGTGCCCTTCGCCTCGGGCGCGTCATCCAACGATGGAGGCGGAGACCACTCCTCGGAGATATCCCGCTTCCCATACACGGCCCCCTCCCACGCAAAGCCAATCAACGCGCCCACCACCGCGACGGAGAACAGCAGCGCGGGGACACGAATGACCAGGCTCGAGGAGGAAGGCATCAGCAGCCCTCCGGCGAGGAGCATCCCAGGTAGTTGTTCCCCCGGGCATTGTGGGTGGCCTCGTTGTTGTTGGCGTCCCAGTCGCGCCACTCGCTGTTGAAGTAGCTGGCGCTGCTGCCGTACTGCTGCACCTCCTGCTGCGGCCCGCCGCTCTCCGGGAAGGGGACGATGGAGAGGCTGGGCTCGCGGGGGTCGTCGCCGGGGTCCATCTTGTCGAGCGCGACATCGGGGCTGAGCACCTCCTGGGTCGCCTCGTTGACGAACGCCTCGGCGGCCGAGGTCATCTGGCTGTACCCCGAGTTGTCCTGGTTCTTGTAGACCTGCGCCACGCGCACGTAGAGGTTCTCCGCGTCGCCGTCCTTCGTCCCACGCTCCGTCTTCGCATCCTTCGTCAGCGCCCAGGTGTCGGTGACGATGGCGATGCGCTCCCAGGGCAAAAGATAGACATTGCCCTCGAGTCCGCGCGGGTCGTCCTGCAAGTCTCCGCTGCCCTGCGCGTTGTTGTGGATGCCGTCACTGCGACGCATCGTCTGCCGCGCGAGCCCCACCTTGCTGAAGTCCTGAAGGAAGGACTTGGGCAACAAGTAGTTCTGCACGCCCAGCCGGGCCGAGCAACGGATGATGCCCCCCTTGCTGTACTGGTCCATGTACGACTGGTGCAGCGACACGTTGTAGGCCCCCACGGGGCCACCGCCGCCCCCCGCGTTGGGGTCTGGCTGGTTCAACGTGCACTGCACCTGCTGCGCGCCCGGGTTGAGCCAGCAGGCATGCGCGGACAACTCCTGGTGGTGCCCTTCGTCATTCTCACACTCGGGCCCCTTGCCAGGACCAAAGCTGTCCAGGCCCGACTCGTGGTCGCAGAACATCTGCTGGGCGAACTGCTGGACCCCGCTGAAGCCGTTGAACGGGTCCGAGCCTCCCCCGGCGCTGCTCTGGGGCGGCTTGGGGTAGTTCTGGACGGTGAAATCCCAGGCAGTGGAGAGCGCGGCCTCCTGTCCGTCCAAGGCATGCCGGAGGAGGTCATCCAGGAAGAGCGCGTACATGAACACCGGAATGATGACCAACATGCACAGCGCCGTCTCCACCGCCGCGGCGCCGCGCTGAGCGCGATGTCCGGAAGTCTTCACAGCGCCACCCCCTCCACTTGCGACATCTGACCCGCCTCGGAGTTGCCCGCGGCCTCCAGCACCGACTGGGCATCTCCCTTCGTGAAGGGGTGCAGCTTCGCGCGCCAGTACGGCGCGAAGAGGTTGGGGGCCTCCTTCCAGCCGAGCTCACCGAAGCGGTGGTAGTAGACGAGCGACTTGGACATGGCCGCGCCCTCCGTGGCGGCGACGGTGAGGTTGCCGTCGCCCTGCTGGCCATGGGTGAAGCGCACCTGCGCCGACGAGTTGAGCTCCCAGGGCGCCCGCTTCGGGTCCCCCACGCGGAAGCGCATCGTCAGGTAGCTGTAGACGCGCGGCTGCCCCCAGTCCCGCTTGGGGTCCGGGTTGGCGCGGAACTTCATGAAGCAGTTGCCGGAGCCCGCGCAGCCCGTGAGCGCGCGGGCGTTGACGCCCTCGAAGCGGTGCTGGCCGGAGTGCGCTCCGTTGGCCTCGTGCCCGCCTCCCCCCTCGTCACTCCACACCTTGGACTTGAACGAGCTCATCCAGGCGCCCTCCTTCCATTGGTGGAAGATGCGCCCCTCGTCCTGCGCCGCCACCTTGGCGCCGGTGTTGTCGGACGACTGGCCGCCAGAGACCGCGCCCTCCTCCTTGACCGTCTTGGCCGTGCCCCGGGTGCCGCTGACCATGCGCTGCCCCTCGTTGCCCGGAATCTCATCCAGCTCATCGAAAAACTGGGAGTTGAGGTACTTGGGGAGGTTCATGGGGTTGCCGCCGAGGCCCCCTCCCGTCTCCCGGTTCGCCGCCCACTTGGCGCGGGTCGCGTTGGCGACCTCCGTCATCACCTTCGCGCGGGCCTCGGGTGAGCTGTTGCCCACGCTGCCCTGGCACTCCATTCCATCCACCGCGCAGTTGAACTCGTTGGCGTTGATGGAGCCCACGGCCGACACGAGCTCGCTGGCGTTGGGCGCGGTGTATTCCTTGAGCTGCGACAGGCCGTGGCTGCGGCCATCCTTCACGGCCTGGAGCGTCTTGTCGTGGACCTCCCGCTGGGCCTTGTGGATGTTGTCCACCATCAAGTCCAAGCCCTCCATGGCCGTGTTGAAGTTCGACTCGAAGCCCTGGACCTTGTCGTCGTAGTCCTTCCCGGACTTGTTGAAGTCCTGGCTGATCTTGAACGCCTCCGCGGCGTGCTCGCAGTGGTCGCACATGAAATAGCAGGCGATGCACAGGGCCATCTCCTGGATGGCGATCATCTGGAAGTTCTTGGAGGACGCCCGCATCATCTGGCCGGTGATGCTGGCCGCGGACATGTACGCGTGCAGGCTGTTCATCGCCACGTAGGAGCTGGCGATGGCCCGGTTGCTGACCGCGTAGTAGTTGAGCGCGCGCGCCTCCAGCACCGCCATGGAGTACGACAGCGTGTCGCTGTGCTGCTGCAGCGTCATCTTCTGACGGAGCGCGTGGCTCAGGTTGAAGCTCAGCGTCACCATCAACGCGAGCACCAGGAAGGACAGCGACCCCAAGACGATGGCCTGCCCTCGCTGGGTGCGGCGGCGGCGCGTCCGGCTCAGTAGGAGAACGGGAAGACGCATGCGTTGCTCGCGGGAAGGGCGTTCTTGCCCAGGTAGAAGTTGGACTGCATCCGCATGGTGTACGTGGCGCGGATGGGCATGATGTAGACGCCCTGGCCGGCGGCGCTCTCGTAGGGGCCCTCGCCCGTGGCCGCGCCACCGAAGCGGCGGCTGGAGGTCTTGGATTGCTCCTGTGCCTTGATCTTCCCCATGCGCAGCTGCATGGGAATCTCCCGGCCGCGTGCGGCCTGGTAGATGACCCAGTCCGCGAAGGGGATGACCAGCCGGTAGTTGAGCGTCACCTGGATGCGCAGCTTGGTGCGGTGGTTCTTCCGCCAGTCGTTGTCGGGGCTGGTGTTCTTCGGGTTGTCGAAGTCGAGCTCACCGCTGCCCCCGGAGATCTCCTCCTGGGTGGGACCGCAGACGGTGACCTCGGCGTACTTCAGGTTCACCCCGGGCATCTCGTTGGACTTCAGCTGGCTGAACTTGGTCTCGAACTCGCTGGCGCTGCCCACCGGCCGGACGTATTCGATGCCGCCCGCCCCGGAGGCCCGGGTGCCCAGGACGGGCAGGAGCACCGCGAGCGCGGCGGCCTCCATGGTCTTCACGTTGGCGTTGTGGAGCGAGCCCGCGCGCACGGCCTTGTAGGCCGCGTACTTGGTCAACAGCCGCGCCTGATGCATCAGGCCAATCTGGAGCGTGCCCAGGATGAGGAACACGAAAAGAGGCAGGACGATGGCGGACTCCACCGCGGCCTGGCCTGACTGGGTCGCTGTGGAGCGGGAGCTCATCCGGCCTCGCATGAGGGACAGCAAGTAATACCCCCTGTGCGCCAACGAAGTTACACTGACAATCCAGTCTCGCGGATCACCACCCTCGGGTTTCTCCCCCCGTGGCGAAATCAGCGAGAACCGTTGTCCCAGGCATGAAGCATCCTGCCTCTTAAGCAAGAATCCGCGCGATAAGCGCCCCCGTCGGCCACATGACCGATAGGGCCCTGGGTCAACTCTCAGGCGCTGAAAAAGTGGCTGACGCAGGCGGCCAGCCCGCAGCGGGACACCGAGGCGGGTCAGCGGCGCCGGGCCAGCTGCTGGATGAGGTCCACGTAGCGGCGGTTCTTGGGGTTGAGCTTGAAGGCCTTGCGGAAGGACTCCTCGGCCAGGGCCGACTGCCCCTCCCCCTGGGCGACCTCGCCCAGGAAGGCCCAGCCCTCCTCCAGTCCGGGCTCCTGGCGGACCACCTCGTGGAGCTCCTGGAGGGCCAGCCGCCCATGGGCTTCGGGCTTCATGAGGTAGCGCGCCCAGGCGCGCCAGGCGTGGTGCAGGGGCTTGGGCTCGATGTCGCAGGCGTACTCGAGGTACTCGAACGCGCCGGCGTGATTGCCCGCGGCCAGCCGGCGCCGGGCCTCCTCGAACTGGGTGGTGGCATCCAGGAGGTCTGTCCGGATTCGGAACTGCTCGGCGGTGCTGGGACGTCCGGTGGCGGCTCGCTCCTTCTCGCGGTGCGCCGCGCGGCGCTTGCGCCAGAGCCCGTTCTGCTCCGCGTCGGACAGGCTGCCGTACGCCTTCGCGTAGGCGGCCAGCAGCGCCTCCGCCTTCTCCTTGAGTTCGGGCGTCTGGAAGCGAAGGGGTGAGAAGCGCTCCGCCCACGCGAGGAACGCCCGGCGCAGCGGCAGGGGCTGCACGTCCTCGGGGACCTCCAGCAGCGCGAACGGGTCCTTGCTCCGGTGCGCGAGGAAGGCGGACACCAGCGCGTCCCGCGCGGCCACGTCCTCGTCGGAGAAGGGCGTGCCCTTGGCGGCGAGGGGCTCCGGAGGCGGCGGCGCTGGAGGAGGAGGCGCCGTCACCACCGCCGCTCGCGAGGCGACCTCCGCCGCCCTCGCGTCCACGTCCTCGACGAAGCCCGCCACGCCCAGGAGACACAGCGCGTAGAGGCGCCGGAGCACCGTCTCCATGTCGAAGCCCGTGCGCTCCACCAGCTCGTTGAACGAGGGGCGCTGCCGCAGCTGTTGCAGCAGCCGCGCGTCCTTGGAGGACAGCTTGGGCCCGGACTCCACGCCGGGCATCTGCCCGAACCTGCGCTCGTCGGTGAAGGTGAAGTGGGTGGCCACCGCGTCGAAGGGCATGACGCTCTCCACGCCCGTCAGGATGAGCTGCGCGGTGTTGGTGCGCACGCTCGCGTCGGGGGTCTCCGCGTCCGAGATGAGGCGGTACTTCGCGTCCACCCACCGGAAGCAGTCCAGGAGCTTGTGCGCCAGGTTCGCCTGGAGCTGCTTGTACAAGTCGAACGGGCTGATGAGCCCCTTCTGCACCAGCAGGCTCCCCATCTGCATGCCCGAGGAGACACTCTCCGACAGCGACTTCTGGTAGTCGGCCTCTGTCAGCCGCCCCTTCTCCACCAGGAACTTGCCCAGCGTCTCGTGCAGCAGGTTGGACTGGCATGCCACCGGAGAGCCTTCCTCGATGACGATGCGCTTCTCGCGCTGGCGCACCTTCAGCTCCAGCGTGCACGTGCGCTCCTCCACCATCAACGCGTGCAACAGCAAGGGGAACGGGGTGTCGGCGAGCAATCCCTCACGCTGTCGGAGCACCTGCGACGGAGAGGGAAACATGGAGCGAGCCTCGGCGGTGTCCGCGGGGAGAACGACACCTGGAGCCTACGCCCGCACTCACACCCACTGTCCAGTCACGCAGCCGTGCTCGGGAGAACCAGACTTTTACCGAGAGATTAGAACAGTGAGCAAAGTTTGCTTCACTCGGATACGGTGCCTCACCATTTCTTGGAGGACACACCATGAAGACACTCTCGCGATTGCTGGGTCTTGGCGTGTTTTGTTTCGCCGTGGCCTGCGGTGGCCCGGTGGAGGCTCCGGCGTCGGAGCTGGAGAGCACGGAGCAGCACAGCCGCCCGTGCTCCTTCGAGTCGCAATGTCCCTCCGGACAGACGTGCGTCCTCGGGACGTGTGTACCGGTTTGCGACCCGGCGGCGCCCAGCGTGGTCTGCGGCGACAAGCAGTGTTGCCCTGGGTACACCGCGCCCAACGGCAATCAAAGCAAGCCGTATTGCAGCGTGGCTTGCTTCGGCTGAAACAAGTGACTGGGGCCCGGCCGCGTCAAACCAGACATTCCGCCGCGGCCCGGCCCCAGGGCTTGGCTTTCACTCCCACTCGGAGACGGGGGGCCTGCCGCCCCGGCCGTCGTAGGGGGCGTGGTGGTTCGAGCGGGAGGAGAACAGGCCCATCTGGTTCGCCACCGCCGCGCCCGTTCCCAGCACCACCGCGAGCAACGCCGCGTAGGTGAGCGGCCGGCTGGGCCGTGACAGCCAGGCCCACCGGCGCTCGCGGCGCCGCTGGAAGCCCGGAGCGGCCAGGTACTCGTTCCACGCCAGGTCTCGCACGCGCTTCGCGTCCGCGCTCCGGCCGTCCTTCGCGAGGGCCTTGGCGAGCAGGTAGCGGCCTTCCACCGTGCCCTGCCGCGTGGCGCAGAAGCGCTCCAGCGGCTCGATGGCGGCCTTCACTTCGCCGCGCTTCAGGCGGAAGCGGCCTCGCTCCAGGTCGATGGCGCCTTGGCGGTAATCGGCGTCGAGCTTCGCGGCCTCGTCCAGCAGCAGCTCTCCGCGCCGAGCGTCCCCGGAGCCCAGGTACGCCACGCCGAGGAGGAACAGCGTGTCCACGTCCTCGTCGCCCGCCTCCAGGTTGGGCTTGAGGATGTCCACGGCCTCCTCGTAGCGCTTCTGCTCCACGCGGATGTCCGCCAGTTCGTGGCGCGCGCGGCGCTCGTGGGGATTGGTGAGGATGGTCCCCGCGAGCTCACCCGCGCGCTGGAAGCGCTTGAACATCCGCACCGGACTGGGCAACAGCCGCCACGTGAAGCGGTCCGCCACGAAGATGAAGATGATGACCAGGCCCAAGGACAGCAACGGGCTGCCCGTCAGCAGGGTCAGGAACATCCACAACATCCACTTGCTCATAGCTTCCTCGAAGTCCTTCGCACGCGCGCCGCGGGACTACAGCAGCCGCGCGCAGACGGCGCTGTGCACATCCGCGCCCTTCTCCGTCAAGGCCAACCGTCCGCCCGAGAGCGTCGCGAAGCCGTGCTCGACGAGCCTCGCCACCTCCGCCCGCCGGGGCTCCACCGGTTGTCCATATCGCTCGCACACCGCTTCCCAATCCACGCCCGAGACCAGGCGCAGGCCCATCGCCAGCCGCTCCGCGAACAGCTCCTCGGGCCCCAGCACCTCTCGCCCCTCTTCCGGCGGGCGGCCCGCCTCCACCTCGGTCAGATACTTCTCCGGGCTGCGCACGTTGACGTAACGGGAGGGGGACGGGGTCAGCAACATGCCCGTGGCCCCCACGCCCAGCGCCAGGTACTCGCCCCCCGTCCAGTAGAGGGCGTTGTGCCGTGAGCTGAAGCCTTCACGCGCGTGGTTGGAGACCTCGTAGCGGCGCAG
Source organism: Myxococcus stipitatus (assembly GCF_037414475.1). Next base: position 3,029,989 of record NZ_CP147913.1, read on the forward strand.
CCCCGCGGCGCCATAGACCTCCCGCACCACGCGCGCCATGGACACCACGTCGTCGTCCGAGGGCAGCGCCAGTTCGCCGCGCTTGAGCTGCTTCGAGAGGGGCGTGTCCACGGCCAGGACCTCGCGCTCCACGGTCAGCGCGTAGGTGGACAGGTGCTCCGGGGACAGGGCCACCGCGCGCCTCGCGTCCTCCTCCACTTCGGCGACGCTCTGTCCGTGCACGCCGTAGATGAAGTCCATGGACACCACCGGGAAGTCCGCGCGGCGTGCCAGGGAGACGGCGAGCTCGACTTGCGCCGCGTCGTGCGCGCGCCCGAGGGCCTTGAGCGTTCGCGGCTGGAAGGACTGCACGCCGAGGGACAACCGGTTGATTCCCGCCGAGCGGTAGCCCGCGAAACGCTCCGCGTCCGCGCGCTCCGGGTTGCCCTCGAGGGAGACCTCCGCGCCGGGGGACAGCGACATCCTCGCGGCGATTCCGTCGAGGACTCGCGCCACGTGGCGGGGGTGCCAGAGGGAGGGCGTGCCTCCGCCCAGGAAGATGGACTCCAGGGGCTTCGAGCGCAGCGCGGGGGAGGCCGCGAGCCGGGCGTCGAGTTCGGCGAGCACGGCGTTCGCGTAGCGCTCCTCGGGGACCTGGCGCGCCACGGCCACGGCGAAGTCGCAGTACGGGCACTTCGCGAGACAGTAGGGGAAGTGCAGATACAGCCCGAACCGGGCTGCCGGCATCCCCGTGAGTGGGTCCACTGGTGCGTCGAACGGCATGAGGGGCAAACCTCTACTTCCGGCCCTTCAATTGCGCTTCCAGTTTGGCGATCTTCGCCTTGTAGCCGGCCGCCGCTTCGAGCGCCGTCTCGGCCGCCACCAGCTTCCGCTTCAAGTTGGCCGCGTCCGCCTTGAGCCCCTCGCGCTCGGATTCCCAATCGGCGGGGGCTGCGCTCGCTCCCGTGCTCGCACTTCGAGCCTCCGCCAGCGCCGCTTCGGCCTGCGCCAGCTTCGCCTCGAGGTCCTTCAGCTTGCTCGCGCTCGAGGACTCGGCCTGCGCCAGCTTCGCCTCGAGGTCCTTCAGCTTGCTCGCGCTCGAGGCTTCGGCCTGCGCCAGCTTCGCTTCGACGTCCTTCAGCTTGCTCGCGTGAGCCGCCTCGGCCTGTGCCTGCTGGGCCTCCGCCTCCTTCTTCGCCGTGGCCTGCGCGGCCTGCGCGGCTTGCACCGCCCGGGCAGCGTCCGCCTTCGCTGACTCCAGCGCGCCATCCAGCATCTTCAACCGCTGCTGGAACCGCTCCGCCTTGTCCGCCTCCGCGCGCGTGGCCTCCAGCTCCTCGCGGAGCTCCGCCAACTCCGCTTCGGTGCCCCCCTGCCCCGCCATCAGCGCGTCCGCCCGCGCCTCCAGCTCCGCCACCTGGACCTTCAGGTCCGCGCACTCCGTCTCCGCCGCCTCACGGCGCACCTGCTCCAGCGCCCCATCCTCCCGCGCCTGCGCGAGCGTGGCCTGCACCCGAGCCAGCTCCACCTCTCGCTGCGCCGACGCCGCCTCCAACATCGACACCCGCGCGGCCAACCCCACGCGCTCGGCGTCCGTCGTGGCCGCCTTCATCTCCGCCGCGCTGACCTGCTTCTTGATTTCCTCCCGCTCGAGCTGCGCCGCCTCCAGCGCCGCCGTCACCTCGCCCACCTTCGCCTCGGCCTGCTGCGCCGCCTCGCCCAGCGCCGCCGCGTCCGCCTCCATGCGGTCCCGCAGCGCCACCTGCTCGACCTCCAGCGCCTCCAACGCCTCCTTCAGCGCCGCGGCCTCTCCTTCCGCCACCTGCGCCCGCTCACCCGCCTGCGCAAGCCCCTCCTCCAACGCCTGCGTGCGCTCCGCCGCCCGCGCCGCCTCCGCCTCCATCCGCGACGTCAGCCCCGCCAGCTCCGCCGCACGCCCCTCCAGCGCCTGCCGCAACACAGGCACCTCCGCCGCCTCCGTGGTGCGCGCCGTCAGCGCCGCGCGCAGCCCCACGATTTCGGCGTCCTTCAACGCCAACCCCTTCTCCAGCTCCGCCGCCTGCGCCTGCAACGTGCGCAGCCCCTCCTCCACCACCACAAGCTGCCGCCGCGCCTCGTCGCGCTCCTCCTCCAACGTCCGCGACCGAGCCTGCGCCTCCTCCAGCGAACTCTTCGACCAGTCGCTCTCGCTCTCCACCGCGCTCAGCGCCGTCTGCGCCTCCGCGAGCGCCGCCTCGACCTGCTCCGCGCGAAGGCTCTGCGAGTCACGCTCCGCCGTCATCGCCTCCAGCTCGCCGCCCAGCCGCTCCACGTCCGCGACGACCTGCTGGTACTGCTCCTGGACGGCCTCCAGCGCGCCCTGCGACTCCGACTTCTCCGCGGCCAGCTCCGCCACGCGGTCCTGCGCCAGCGACAGCGCCTCCTTGGCGCCCACCAGCTCCTCGGCCACCGAGCCCCGCGATTCGCGCTCCTCGTGGAGCTCCGCCGTCAGCCGCGGAACCTCCGACTCCACCTCCGCGAGCGCCCGCGACAGGTCCTTGCGGTCCGCCTCCACCCCGGCCAGTTCGGCCTCGACCGCCGCCAGCTTCGCCTCGGCGTCGGCCGCGCGCTTCTCCGCCGCCGCCAATGCCTCCGAGGTCTGCGTCAGCTTCGCGGGCGCGTCCTTCACCGCCCCCAGCTGCGCCTTCGACTCGGCCGCCTCCTTGCGAGCCTGGGTCAACGACTGCTTCAGGCCCGTCACCTCTCCGTCGCGCTCGGCGTACAGCGTGCGCGCCCGCGCCAGCGTCTCCGTCTTCTGCCGAATCACCGTCCGGAAGTACTCGAGCTTCTCCTCCGGCGAGGCCCCCATGGGCATGCGGGGCTCGGGCGCCTCGTTGAACGGGTCATTGCCGGGCACCCTCACGCCCCGAGCCGCCGCGGAGGCGGGGGGGACGGGGGCCGGCGTCGTCGCCGGAGTCTTGGGCGTGGCGGTGCCCACCGACGCGGAGAGCGGGGATGCCGCGGGACGGCGCGGGGGCAGAGGGGGCGGAGCAGCGAGTGGTGTCGCCGCGGGCGGGGGCTTGGGCTGAGGCCTGGGGAGGGCAGCGGCGACGGGGGCGGGGGGGGCCGCTTGAACGCCAGTGTCCTCCAGGTCCAGGCTGTCGCGCAGGTCCGCGAGCGGATCCACCTCTTCCGGAGGTGACGGCATGGGCATTCGCAGGTTACCGCCCGGACGCGCGGCCTACCAGGGACGCGTTTCGAGAAGAGACGGTTGACGGCCTCCGGGCGCCGGAAGGGCCACGGTCCGCTCGACGCCAGGGCCTGGGGACGTTAGCCAGTGAGGGAAACATCACACCTCGCCTTGCCCTCCTGGGAGACGAGTGCCAGCTTGGGACCCTTCTTATGGCCATCCGCTACGCGCTGCCCAACGGGCTCACCGTCGTCTTCGAGGAACAGCACGCCGCCAAGGTCGCGGCCTTCCAGGTCTGGGTCAAGGTCGGCAGCGCCGACGAGCGCCCGGACCAGGCGGGTCTGGCCCACCTGCACGAGCACATGCTCTTCAAGGGCACCGAGCGCCGGGGCCCCGGCGAAATCGCCCGGGACGTGGAGGCCCATGGTGGAGAAATCAACGCCTGGACCTCGTACGACCAGACCGTCTACCACATCGTCATCGCCAGCCAGTTCGCCAAGATGGGCCTGGACATCCTGGGCGACGCCGTGCGCCGCTCCGCGTTCGACGCGGAGGAGCTGTCGCGCGAAATCGAGGTGGTGTGCGAGGAGATCAAACGCAGCCAGGACACCCCCTCGCGCCGCGCGTCGAGGGACTTGTTCTCCACCGCCTATGAGCGCCACCCCTACCGCCTGCCCGTCATCGGCACCGCGGAGAGCGTGCGCAGCTTCACCCGCGAGAAGGTGCTGGAGTTCTACCACCGCTACTACACGCCCAAGAACCTGGTGCTCTCCGTCTCCGGCGACCTGGACGAGAAGGAGCTGCGCGCGTGGGTGGAGGAGATTTTCGGCGGGGATTGGGGCCGGCCCTTCGAGGGACTCGCCAAGCGCGTGGACGAGCCCGCCTTCACCGGCCGCCGCATCCTCCTGCGCCCCGATGACGTGAAGGAGGCCTGGCTGCACGTGGCCTTCCCCGTCCCCGAGGCCGGACACCCGGACGTGCCCGCGCTGGACGTGCTCGCGCTGATGGTGGGCCAGGGCGATGCCTCCCGGCTGGCGCGCGAGGTGAAGCGCCGGCACAACCTGGTCAATGACATCCACGCGTTCGCGTACACGCCCCAGAACCCGGGCCTGTTCTCCGTCGCGATGACGCTCCAGCCGGCGAACTGCGAGCGGGCGCTGGAGGAGACGGCGCGGGGCCTGGCCACGCTGCGCGCGACGCCGGTGACGGCGGACGAGCTGTCCACGGCCAAGTCCCTGCTGGAGTCGGAGGCCGTCTACCAGCGCGAGACGGTGCAAGGTGTCGCGCGGAAGATGGGCTACTACCAGTCCGGAATGGGCAGCCTGGACGAGGAGGCCCGCTACTACGAGGCCATCCGCGCCCTGACGCCCGAGCAGGTGCGCGACGTGGCGCGGAAGTACTTCCGGCTGGACCACGCCATCGTCACCGCGCTCCTGCCCGAAGGGGCGAGCCTCACGGAGGCGCAGGTCAACGCGGTCCTCGACAAGGTGGAGCGCGAGCCCGCCGCCCCGCCGCCGGAGCGCAAGGCGGGCAAGGTGTCCGCGGGCGAGCCGTCGCTGCGGCTGGGCGCCAAGGGCAAGGGCCCCAGCGACATCATCCGGGAGAAGCTGCCCTCGGGCGCGACGGTGCTGGTGCGCGTGGAGCCCGCGGTGCCGCTGTTCGCGGTGCGCGCGGCCTTCATGGGCGGCCTGCGCTACGAGACGGCCGCGGACAACGGCATCACCACCCTGCTCTCCCGCAGCCTCACCCGGGGCACCCCGACGCGTGACGCGGAGGAGATTTCGCAGCTGGTGGACATCTACGCCGGCAGCATGGGCGGCATGGCCGGGCGCAACTCGATGAACCTGCGCGGCGAGTTCCTCTCGCGGCACTTCGAGCCCGCCTTCCGCCTCTTCGCGGACAGCGTGCTGCACCCGTCCTTCCCCGAGGCGGAGGTGGCCCGCGAGCGGACGCTGATGCTCCAGGACATCCTCACGCGCGAGGACAAGCCCTCCAGCCTGGCGTTCGACCTGTTCAACCGGACGCTGTACCGGACGCACCCGTACCGGATGCCCTCGCTGGGCGAGAAGGAGTCCGTGGAGGCCCTGGGGCCCGAGGCGCTGCGCGCATACCACTCACGCTACATGGACCCGTCGCAGATGGTGCTCACCGTCGTGGGCGACGTGAAGGTGGACGAAGTGCTCGCGCTGGCGCGGGAGTACTTCGGCGCGCCGCGAGGCAAGGCCGCGCCCGCGCCGTCCATCGCCACGGAGGCGCGGCTGGAGTCCTCGCGCGTGGAGAAGCGCGCGCTGGCCAAGGCGCAGACCCACCTGGTCATGGGCTTCCGGGGCCTCACCATCAACGACCCGAAGCGCCACGCGCTGGAGGCGTTGACGGGCGTGCTGTCCGGCCAGGGCGGGCGGCTCTTCGTGGAGCTGCGCGACAAGCGCTCCATGGCCTACAGCGTGAGCAGCTTCGCGGTGGAGGGCGTGGAGCCGGGCGCCTTCGCCGCGTACATGGGCACCAGCCCCGAGAAGGTGGACGCGGCGCTGGACGGCATCCGCGCGGAGTTGAAGCGCGTGCGCGAGGAGCGGATTCCCGAGGCGGAGCTGGAGCGCTCCAAGCAGAACCTCATCGGCACGCATGAAATCGGGCTCCAGCGCAACGGCGCCCGCGCGGGGATGATGGCCATGGACACCCTCTACGGGCTGAACATGGACAACTTCCTCCACTACGCGGAGCACATCGCGGCGGTGACGTCGGACCAGGTCCTCGAGGTGGCGCGAGAGGTCATCGACTTCGACCGGAGCGTGCTCGCCATCGTCGGGCCCTGAGGCTCGGCCCCCCAGGTCAGCGCGGCGACCGTCGCGCTGACCTCCGCAGCCGGGTGAACAATTCCGTGACGACCGGGCGCACGGGCGCGTGGTCCCGCTGCACGGCATGCACCATGTTCACCAGGGCCGGCTTGCCCCAGCTCACCACGCGCAGGCCGCGCCCCTTCGGAATGCAGAAGTCAGGCACCACGGCGGTGCCCCTGTCTCGCGCCACCCACTCCAGCACCTCCTCCAGATCCTCGAAGTGGGCGGTGCTGTACCAGTGCGGATGGCGACGGCCGAAGTGGTGCCCCAGCCACCGGCCCACCACGTAGTCGCCCTCGTCGTACGTCACCAGCGGCACGTCGCGGAAGTCCTTCTGGGCTCGCAAGCGCCGGGCCCAGGTGGCTCCCGCGACCAGCACCAGCTTCTCCTCGTACACCGGCGTCAACGTCAGGCGCGGATGCACGGTGCCTCGGAACGAGAAGCCCACGTCCACCTTCCCTTCCAGCACCTGGCGGAAGACCTCGTCCGCGGGCGGGTAGCGCAAGGTCAGCGCGCGGTGCAGCGACTCCACCTCCGCGAGCAGGGGGAAGAGCACGTAGCGGCCGAAGCCGGAGACCGAGGCCACCTCCAGCGGCCGGTCCTCCTCGGCTCCCTGCAGGACGGCCTGCACGTCCCGGGCGAAACCTCCGAGGAAGCGAAAGAGCCGGTCCGCCAGCGGCGTGGGCACGAGCCGCGCCGAGCGGCGCTCGAACAGCGGCGCGCCCAGCGTCTCCTCCAGGCGCCGCAGCTGGTAGCTCACCGTGGGCTGGGTGCGGTGCAGCCGCAACGCGGCCTCCGTGACACCTCGAGCCTCGTAGACCGCCACGAAGGTGCGCAGGAAGGGGAGGTCCGGGAAGTCCATCGAAGATTTCTATGGGAGGTCGGTTCTACTATCAATTGGATATCAGAGGTCCGCCAGCGCACCTTGGCGGCATGCCGAAGACACTCCCGTTGGTGACGCTCGCGCTGCTCTCGGCGTGTGCGCACTCCCTGCCATCGCCAGCGCCTTCCTCTCGGCTCCACGCGAGCCCCGAAGAGGCCGTGCGGGCCTACTTCCGCGCCTCGGATGAAGGCTCCCACCGGCTGCTGCGCTCCGCGTTCCATCCGGACGTGCTCATGCATTGGGTGGACGGCGGCGACGGGGCCTTGCGCACGCTGACCCAGTTGGAGTGGTGGCAGCGCCTGGACGCCGCGGCGAAGGCACCGGCTCCCGCGAGCGAACGGCACCTGACGACGCTGGACCGCGAGGGCTCCTTCGCGTTGATGGAAGCCGTCTCCCGCTGGCCGAGCCACGCCTTCGTGGACCTGATGCTCGCGGTGGACACCCCCGCGGGCTGGCGCATCGTGGGCAAGGTGTTCCATCGACTGGCGCCGGGCGAGGAGCTGCCCCACTTCCCCTCGGCGGAGCAGGAGGTCCGCGCCGTGCTCGAGGGGAAGATTCGAGCCCATGTCCTCTACAGCCCGGCGCTGCTGCTCCAGACGCACACGCCGGACTGCCGCTACTACCGCGCGCACGTGGAGGGAGTGCCCTTCGCCTGGGAATCCCTGTCGATGGCCGCGTCACGCTACGCGGCGCACGAGGACGCCGGCGTCCAGGACTCCGACAGCCCGTGGAACATCCTGAAGGTGGAGGTCCGAGGGAGCGTGGCCGCCGCGAAGCTCGAGGTCACCGTCAAGGGTGTCCGCTACATCGACCACCTGCTGCTGGTGCGCGTCGGCGGGCAGTGGAGAATCTCCTCCGCCTCCTGGGGCGACCCACGCCCGGCGCCCTAGGCTCCGCCGCTCATCACGTCACGGCGGGGGCGGCTCGCCCCGGAAGAACGCGGCGACGTCCGGGCAGGCCTCGATGAAGCCAGCCGCGTCCGCGCACGACGGAGGACGCCCCGTGGTGGTAGTGGCCTGGACGAAGGGGGTGCGGCACTCGAGCATCCGCTCCCGGGTGGGCGTGACGAAGGCGAAGTCCTCCGAGCCGCAGCCCGTCCGCTCCAGCAGGGTGGCCTGGCAGCTCGCGCCCGGGAGGAGCTGGTCGGACACCTCGGGACAGGCCTCCGAATGACAGTACCGCGCGACGACGTCCTTGCAGACCGCCGAGTCGGATGCCCCCGACCCGGAGCAAGCGGTCAGCCAGGCCAGGGTCCCCATGACGAACACGTATCTTCTCATGGCGCTCCCACGCTACTCACAGCGCGGTAAAAGGGCCCACATGTCACAGACCTATTTGTCACTCACCGTGGAGTTGCCCGAGGAAGCGTCCGAGGCCGTACAGGACCTCCTCCACGAGGCCGGTGCGCTCGGTCTCGAGGTGCGCGACCGGGAAACCCCCACCATGCCGGGCGTGCGCGCGCCGAACGCGGGTGAGTCCATCGTCATCGGCTACTTCGAGGACCGCGAGACGGCGGAGGCCGCCCGCGACGAGGTGGCCGAGTCCTTCCCCAACGCCCGCCTGGGCCTGGACGAGCAGCCCCAGCAGGACTGGAGCAACGAGTGGAAGTCGCTCATCAAGTCGGTGCATGTGGGCCGGCTGTGGGTGGGGCCGCCCTGGGATGTGGGCAACGCGCCCGAGGGCGCCGTCCGGCTGGTGATTGAGCCGAAGATGGCGTTCGGCACGGGCGACCACCCGACGACGTCGCTGTGCCTGGCGGCCGTGGACGCGTTCATGGCGGACCACCCCGGCGCGAGCGTCCTGGACGTGGGCACCGGCACGGGCGTGCTGGCCATCGCGGCGAAGAAGCTGGGCGCGGGCCACGTCGTCGCCACGGACAACGACCCGACCTCGGTGGAGCTGGCGCAGGAGAACCTGACGGACAACGGCACGCCGGACATCGACGTGTCCGGCAAGGAGCTGACGGCAGTGGAGGGCACCTTCGACCTGGTGCTCGCCAACATCCTGGCCAACACGCTCATCGAGCTGGCGCCGCTCATCGCCCCCAAGGCGAAGGACCGGCTGGTGCTCGCGGGGGTGCTGGCCCACCAGCGCGCGGATGTGGAAGCCGCCTACCGCAACCTCGGCTTCACGGTGCTGCCCGGCGCCACCCAGGGTGAGTGGGTGCGCATCGATTTGAAGCGCTGAAGTCCGGCCGCGTGGGGCTCGCGCGGGGAGGTCGCGCGCGAGCCTGTCCGTGGCTGTCTGGCGTCACCGCTCGGGGTGGGCCTCGGCGGAAGGCCGCATCAGGCGGAGCGACTTGTCCAGCTCCACCACGGCGTGGCCCAACCCTCCGCTGAACGACCGGGAGTAGCGCACGTCGTTGATGACGACACGCCACCCCGCCTCGGTCTGCGTCACCTGGTACGTAGGCAGGCGCAGCCAGTTGGCGAGCCCTCGAAGATGTGGGGCCGCGAGCGCCGCCTGGATGACGGGGCCGGGATTCGGCTCGCGAGGGAGGCTGGCGTCGCTCCACTGGAGATGCGCCTCGCCGCCGCGCAGGAAGTCCGCGCGCACGAAGTGATAGCGGTCCGGGCCCACGGCGATGAGGTCTCGCACGAAGGGATTCGCGGGCACGGGCCCGGCGATGACCCGCTCCACCGGATACCCCTGCGCCAGGAGCCACGACTTCGCGCGCGGCGCGGCCACCTGTGAGCCCAGCAGGATGGCGCCCAGGTAGAGCATGAGCCCCACGCCACACACCGTGGCCACGCGCTGCGTGGACAACACCCGAGTCCCTCGCCAGCGCAGCCAGACCACCGCCGCGAGGCCCCCGCCCCACAACACCTTCGCGGGCCAGGGGACGAAGGAAGGAACGGTGACGAGCGCGGTGGTCGCGATGCCCAGCACACACCACCCCGCCACGGACTTGCGCGTGCGCGCATCCGCCATCACCACGGCGGCGCCCGCGAGCAGCCACACCCACGGGTCCACGATGAAGAGTGTGTCTGCGTAGAACCATGTGCCATCGAATGGCATGAGCAACCGCACTCCATGAGTATTGAGCCAGTCGAGCGCGGGATGACTCAGGATGGCCAGCGCGGACAGCGCGAGCAACGGGCCTGCTCGCGCGGGGGCCAAGGACGGGGCCCTGCGCCTGCGGACATGGCGGTCCCACAGCAGCATCAACCCCGTGAGCACGAAGGGCCACAGGGCCAGCGCGAGCACGCCGTGAGTCCAGCCCCGGCGCCAGTACAACGAAGCGTCCGAGCCCGCGAACGTGACGAATCCATCCACGTCCGGAAGATTGGCGCCGATGACCAGCGTCGCGGTGGCCAGCGGCGTGTACCGCTTCAGCCCCGCCTCCGCCATCCAGGCGCCAACGAGCGAGTGGGCCAGATTGTCCATCGTTGCATCGAGCGTACTTCACCCATGCCCCCATCCCCAGTGCGGCGACGCATGGCATCCGCGCATCGCCGAGGCCGCCCTTCGCGCGAGACATCTCCGCGAGGATTCGCCGCGCGGCTCGCCTTCTTCCAGACGCTCGGCGCCGTCTCCGAGTCCCTGCCCTTCCCGGACGAGAGCACCTTCCCGCGTGCCTCCCAGCCCTGGCGTTCCATCGACCGGGGAGACCTCACCTGGTTCGTCACGGATGGTTTCTCGGACCCGGTGGGCACGGAGTCCGATGACGCCCGGCGTGGCCATGGCAAGGAGCGCGGCGACGTGGAAGCCGGTGCGCGCGCCCTCATGGGCATGACCTGGGATGACGCACCGCGAGGGTTCGACCTGCCCACGGGCCCCGTCCGGCTCGTGGCGGTGTCGCTCCTCACCGGAGCCGAAGCCGTCTCCATCCACGACTTCTCGCACCGCTCCAAATGGGTCCACGCGGACCTGGCGCGATTCCAGGCGGGCCTCGAGCGCGACGTGCGCGCCAATCCCTTCTGGCGGCGCCGGGCCCTGGCGCGACGGCGGATTGCAGCAGCCAAGCGCCCGGCGTAGGTGGGCGTTAAAGCACCGCGCCTCGACGTCGAGCCGCCCCATAGGGACGGCCAGGAGCCCGCCATGTCGCTGTCCATGTACCAGGCATCCATCCCCGTCTTCATCCGGGCACTCAACGTGCTCACCACCCTGCTCCAGAAGGGCGCCCAGCACGCCAAGGAGCAGGGGCTCGCGCCGGAGTCGATGCTCGAGGCCCGGCTGGCCCCGGACATGTTCACCCTCGTGGGCCAGGTGCAGCGCGCCAGCGATACCTCCAAGGCCACCGCGGAGCGGCTCAGCGGCGTGCCCGCCCCGCGCATGCCCGACACCGAGAAGACCTTCGAGGAGCTGTACGAGCGCATCGCGAAGACGGTCGCCTATCTCAAGAGCATCGACCCCGCGCGCCTCGACGGCAGTGAGACGCGCGCCGTGCAGCTCGCCACCGGCGACGTCAAAATCGACTTCCAGGGCGACGACTACCTGCTCAGCTTCGGCCTGCCGAACTTCTATTTCCACGTCACCACCGCGTACGACATCCTCCGCAACCGCGGCGTCCAGATTGGAAAGCGAGACTTCCTCGGCGCCATCGGGAACCGCTCGACGTCCGCGGCCTGAACGTCCCTTGGGCGCCACGTGCCGAACGCGCTAGCGTCACCCGCGCGTGGCGCCCCCGCCCTCTCAACCTCCCAAGCCCCCGGACGAGGTCCGCTCCCAGCTCGTGGGTCCACTGCTCGCGTACCTTCGCGCGACGGGCAGGGACCCGACGCCCCTGGTGGAGCGCTTCGGCCTGCCTCGCGACGCGGGCTCGCTCCCGGAGGTCAGCCTCCCGCTCTCCACGCTGCACGCCTTCCTGGACGCGGCGGAGGTGTTCTCCGGTGACGCCTTCCTGGGCCTCCATGTGGCCCAGCGGGTGCCGCGCGGAAACTACGGCCTGGTCGAGTACATCGCCCGCGCCTCCCCCACGGTGCGCGACACCTTCCGGGCCCTCGCGCGGTACATGGCCCTCTTGGAGCCCGCCTGGCGCGCGTCCTTCACCGACGACGCGGAGGGGGCGGGCACCTTCGCCTACGGCATCCCCGGCGAGCCCCTCGCGTATGGGCGCCACGCGAGTGAGTACGGGCTGGCCCTCTTCACCCACGTGGGGCGGCAGCTCACCGAGCGCACCTGGAACCCTCGCGCCGTCGTCTTCGCCCACCCCGCGCCCGAGGACATCGCCCCGCTGGTGGAGCACTTCGGCGTCACGCCCACCTTCGGCGGAGGACGCAATGCCCTCACGTTGGACGCCGCGACGCTCGACCTGCGCGTGGTGGGCGCGGACCCCGCGCTGCTCACCGTGCTGGAGCACGCGGCGCGCGGCGGCGTCTCTTCGCCCCCCGCGACCCCGGATGCGCCGGAGTTCGTGCGGGCCGTGAGGACTGGCATCCGCGCGTCACTCCAGGAAGGTCCACCTCCAGTGGGAGCGGTGGCCAAGGGGCTCCACGTCAGTCCCCGCACCCTCCAGCGCCGGCTCACCGAACTGGGCACGTCCTTCCAGGACGAGGTCGACGCGGTGCGGCGGGAGCTGGCGTTCCAATACCTGCGCGATGCCAGCCTGGGCGTCAGCCAGGTGGCCTTCCTCCTGGGCTACGCCGAGCTGAGCACGTTCGACCGGGCCTTCAAGCGCTGGACGGGAATGACGCCCCGCGTCTGGAGGGAGGGCGCCGAGCGGCCTTGAACCGCGACGTGCGGGGAGCAGGTGGCGTCCCAGGTCAGGAGATTGGCGCGCGCCGCCAGGACACCTGGCGCGACATCACCTAACTTCCTCATGCCCCGCTTTCCGTTCGGAGGACGTCATGCTCAAGGCGCCCATCACCGCCCTCTTCGACGAGTACTACTCGTCGCACCAGCACCCCACCAACCGGCTCACGCACAAAATCGCGATTCCCGTCATCGTCCTGCACATCGTCACGATGCTGGACTGGGTCAAGCTGGTGGCCCTCCCCGTGTTGCCGGGCGGCGTGTTGACGTTGGGCATGGTGGTGTGGGCGCTGGCCGCCGTCTGGTACCTGCGCGCGGACGTCAAGCTGGGCCTCGTCGTGGTGGCCTTCATGGCCGCGTGTTTCCCCGTGGGCCGGATGATGCCGGTCTGGAGCGTGGTGGCCATCGCGGCGTTCGGCTGGCTCATCCAACTGGCTGGCCACTCCGTCTGGGAGAAGAAGTCGCCGTCCTTCCTCACCAACCTGGTTCACGCGCTGGTGGGCCCGCTGTTCTTCGTCGCGGTCCTCTCTGGCGACTACGTCCTCAAGCCCCAAGCCCGGGACGCCACTCCGGCGCGCGCCTGAGCTTTCGAGCCATGAGCTTCGCCGACAAGCTGCGCGCCTGGATGCCCCTGCACGAGAACCGCGCGAGCCGCGCCGTGCACTTCGTGGGCGCGTACATGTTCATCTTCGCCCTGCTCGTGCCACTCGGCTTGTTGCGCTTCAACGTGGGGGACGTGCCGCTCTCCGCGGCGCACGTCCTGGTCGCGGCGGTGGCGCTCTACGCGCTCTCGTTGGAGTGGACGGCGGGGCTGTTGATGAGCCTGCCGCTCATCCCCACGCTGAACGCCGCGCTGTCCCTGGGACATCTGCCGAGCCCCACCGTCGCCATCGTCGCCGTGGGGGTCATGGTGGTGCGCTTCGCGCTCGTGGTGGGCGCGCACGTCGTCCTCGAGAAGAAGACGCATGGCCTGTCGCTCGGCGGGCCGCAGCTGTTCTTCCTCGAGCCCGTCTATCTGCTCACCGTCCTCCTGTTCGGGATGGGGCTCAAGCGCGAGCTGCACGCGCGGGTCATGGCCGGCGGTGGCCCCCGGCCCGCGCCCCTGACGACTTGATTCGCGGGGTGATTCCCGACGCCAGGCACAGCGAGCCCTGGCGTCGGACGACGGCTTGCTGTTGAAGTCGCCGCCCCGACGCGGGTCCTGGTCCATCCAGCCCGCCCTGCTGGAGAAAGCCTCGTGGTTCGCCTCTTCGTCCCCATTCCGGACCCCGCTCCCGCCGAGGTGGCGCTGACGGGTGACCGCCGCCACTACGTCCTCCATGTCCTGCGCCTGGGCGAAGGGGACGCGCTGGAGGTCTTCGATGGCAAGGGCCGCTCCTTCGCCGGCCGGGTGACGGGCGTGGACACGCAGACGGTGCGCGTGGAGCTGGGCCCCGCGCGGCAGGCCCCCGCGCGCCGCGCCGTGAGCGTGCTCCAGGGGCTGCCCAAGGGAGACAAGCTGGAGTGGGTGCTTCAGAAGGGCACGGAGCTGGGCGCCGCCGCCTTCCTGCCCGTGGACACCGTGCGCAGCGTGGTGAAGCTGGAGCCTCGGCGCGCGCAGGAGCGCACCGCGCGGTGGACGAAAATCGTGGAGGAGGCCGCCCGGCAGTGCCGCCGCGATGACGTGCCTCGCGTGGAGACTCCGCTGCCGCTGACCGAGGCCGCGCGGGGACTCGCCCCGGGCACGGTGGTGCTGGTGCTGGACGAGGAGGAGTCCGCGGTGCCGCTGGGTGAGGCCTTCCGCGCCGCGGGGGCGGGGACGCCCGTGGCGCTGGTGGTGGGCCCTGAGGGGGGCCTGGCGCGAGAGGAAGTGGAGGCACTCAAGGCGCTGGGGGCTCGCGCCGTGACGCTGGGGGCTCGCATCCTGCGCACGGAGACCGCGGCGCTGGCGGCCCTCGCGGTGATGATGCACCTCGACGGGGAGCTTGGTTAGCAGGAAGCCAGCCGAGCGCTCGTTCCCCCCGGGTTCCCACCTTCCCTGAGCGATTCCTACGTTTGTGCCATCAGGGACCTCTGGGTCCCCACAAACAGGAGAAAGGTTCATGGGGATCATCGCGTTCATCATCATTGGCTTCATCGCGGGACTCATCGCGCGTGCCATTCTCCCCGGCAAGCAGAGCATGGGCCTGATGGCGACGACGCTTCTGGGTATGGTCGGTTCGCTGCTCGGTGGCTTGGTGGGGTCCCTGTTCTCGCGCAATGGGCGCCTCTTCGAGCTGCGGCCGGCGGGCCTCATCATGTCGGTCGTGGGCGCCATCGTCGTGCTGCTCATCGTTGGAGCGGTGGGACGGCGCCGGGTCCACGCCTAGCGTGAGGCGTTCCACGGAGGTTGTCCCCCAGGGGACACGTGGACGCCTGTTGGTGACGAGCCCCTGACGGTTCCTCGACCGAGGGACCTCGGGGGGCCGCCACTTTTCTTGCTCCTCGCCTGCGGACGTTTTTTCATGGCGCAAGCCGTCGTCAGCCCGGAGGAGCCCGTTGTCCAAGTGCATGAAGTGCGGAGCGCTGTTGCCGCCCGTCGGAGACTGCCCCGCCTGCGCCAAGGCCGCCGCCCAGACCACTCTGCCGGGCCTGCCGAGCTTCCTCGACCGGGACCTCCAGATTGACCGCCGGACTCCCGGCCGCGCCGAGGGCCCCGCCTTCGCCGAGCGCAGCCCCGCGCCTCCTCCCGCCGTCGCCCCGCTCGCCGGTCCCCTTCCGCCGCCCGCCGAGCCGCGGGTCACGACGCCCCGCAACGCGCCCGGTGTCGCGAGGCCCACGCCCCCGGGCATGACGCCCGCGGCCCGGCCCGCTTCAGGCCAGCCCGCCTGGGCCCAGCAGACAGCTCAGCCACAGGGGGGTGGCGGGTTTCCGCTGAATGTCCCGCCTCCGCCGGCGACCGTCCAACCGTCCATGTCGCCGATGACGCCCGCCTATGGGACGCCCAGCGCCGCGCGCGCGAGGGCCGCGGGACTGGCGGCCGCTTCCGTGGGGCAAGACTCCGCGAACTCCGCGGCGGAGACCCTGCCGGGGATGCCGCTCATCGAGCCCGTGGCCCCCGTGTCTTCGGGCCTGCCGCGCATGGGGCCCTCGGCCTCGGGCCAGCCCCACGGGGCGGCCTCCGCGCAGCCGCACAGGGCGGCCTCGGGACAGGCGGGTCAGCCTCACGGGACGCCCCAGGGTCTGCCGCATATGGCGGCTTCCGCGCAGGCTCACACTGTGGCCTCGGCGCAGGGCCACGGGACGGCATCAGGTCAGCCTCATGCGGCGACGTCGGCTCAACCCCACGGGGCGGCCCAGGGTCTGCCGCATATGGCGGCTTCGGCTCAGGCCACCGCGACCTCGGCGCAGCCGTCCACGGCCGGTCTTCTTCGCATGCCCCCTGCGGCGGCCCAGCCCCCCATTTCGGCTTCGCAGGGTCAGCCTCACGCGGCTCCGTCGGCGCAGGCGCACATGGCGGCCTCGCCGGCGATGTCGCATGCGGAGCCGACGTCCCCTGCCTCGTCGGGTCTGCCTCGGATGGAGCAGGCCGCCTCGGGTCAGCTCCCCATGGAAGGGGACTCGTCGAGTCTCCCCCCGATGGAGCCCTTGGACCCGGCGTCCTTCAGCCTCCCCCCGATGCAGGCCGTGGCTCCCGCCCCGGGCTTGCCGGTGATGGAGCAGGCCGCGCCTCGCGCGGAGAAGCCTCGCCCGCAGGCGGCCCCGTCGCGTTCCCAGCCGAGCATCACGGAAGTCCACGCGCGCCCGGCGTCCCTGTGGCGGCGGCTGCTCTCCTTCTCCATCGACACGGCGGCCATCGCGGGCGTCGCGGCGCTGTACATCACCCTCGCGTCGTCCGTGACGGGGGTGAAGTCCCCCGAGGCCGGGCTGTCCGGCCTGGACGGTTTCGTCGCCTGGCTGCGGGCGCTGCACACGGTGCTGCTGCCGGGCGTTTTCCTCGTGATGCTCCTGGCGCTTGTATACTGCGCGGTGGCGGCCTTCCTGTGGAACGGACGCACGCTCGGCCGGCTTTTGCTGGGCCTGCGCCTGGTGGACACCCACGGGCTGGCGCCTGCCCCCGGACGCGCCATCATCCGGGCGATGCTGTCCAGCGTCTCCTTCGTCCTCTTCCTGGGCGGATTCTGGATGGCGCTCTTTGATCGCCGCGGACAGACGCTCCATGACAAGCTGACGTCCACTTTCGTCGTTCAACCGAGCTGACCCACCGCTTCATTGTGCCTTGCGGCCGCGGCCGTAAGATGCCGCGTCTCCATGCCCGCCCGTCTTGCCCAGCTCCTCGTCTCCCGCACACTCCTTTCCCAGGAGAAGGCGGGAGAGTTGTTGCGTCACCAGCAGGCCCAGGGCGGACACCTGGACACGGTCCTGCTGGAACAGGGGCTCGCGAGCGAGGCGGATGTGCTCTCGCTGCTCGGAGACGTGTCGGGCTTCCGTCCGGTGAACCTGGTCGACTTCGAGCCCAACGCGGAAGTCGCCTCCTTCATCCCGCCCAAGATCGCCGAGCGGCTCTGCGTGGTGCCGCTCTCCCTGGACGGCCAGACGCTGCACGTCGCCTGCTCGTATCCGGTGCCCAAGAAGGAGCTCGACGAGGTCGGGTTCCTGCTCGGCAAGCCGCTCGAGCTGTGGGTGGCCGCCGAGGTCCGCATCCGCGAGTGGATCTCCGCCATCTACCGCCAGCCGCTGCCCCCGCGCTTCACCCAGTTGGTCGCCGCGCTGGACCCGGAACAGCAGCTTCCCGTCACGCCTCCGCCTCCACCGCCCCCCGAGGAGTCCCTCACGGTGGAGATGGTGGAGCGGCTGGCTCACTCCGTGGCGAGGGAGCCCGTGGCCACGGAGGTCCGCTCCGCGCCCCGGCCCGAGCAGCGTGACCCACAGCGGCCGCCGCCGCCCCCGCCCCCTGACACCGCGGCCGCGCCACCGCCGGCCTTCGTCCGAGCACCGCTGCGGCTGAACATGCCCGGGGGCGCGCAGCCGTCGAGGCCCGACACGTCGCGCCCCGCCCAGCCGCCCGTGCTCACCGCCACGCCCATGCAGGGCGCTCACGGTGGGACCAGCGCCGAGCGAGGCTCGCACGCCGCAACACCCGAGAACACGCAGGCCGCGTCCCGTCAGACGGGTTCAGGCACCGCGCACGGGGCATCGTCGGCATCGCGTGCCGCGACGACAGGCGCCACGCAGTCGGCCGCGAGCACCGCTCAACAGTCATCGCATCCTGCGAGCGCCTCTGCATCGGCACCTCGGGCAACGGCCACGGGCGCCCATCACGGTGCGACGAGCACTGCGCAACCCCCGTTCCCGCCTGGAACAGCAGGTGTCGCGCAACCGCCGTTCCCCCCTGGTGCAGCGAGCTCCGGGCAGCAGGTGTCCCAGCACGCCCAGCATTCCGCGAGTGCCGCACAGTCATCGTCCCCGTCTGGTCCGACGGGCGCCTCTCAGCCTGGTCATCACGGGGCCACGGGCTCGTTCCCGCACGGAGCAACGGGCGCCTCGCAGCCTGCTCACCACGGAGCCTCGGGCTCACCTCCGTCGTTCCAGCACGGAGCAACAGGCACTGGCCCCACAGGTTCGACCTCTTCGCATCCCCACGGCACGACCGGCGCCGCGCAGCACGGAGCCACCGGCTCCGCGAGCACGCCCCCATCCGCCTCCCGCGCCCCGGCCGCGAACACCGCCCCCGGTACACAGTCCGCGCAGCGCACGGGCACGCAGACCTCCGCCCCTCGCGGTGCCCCCCAGGACTCCGGTCCGACGCCACCCGTGTGGCCGCCGGCCCCGCCCGCGCAACCCGGTCACTCGCCTCAAATCTGGCCTCCAGGTCCCGCGGCGTCGCCGTCTTCCCCTGAAGCACCAGCGCCCTCCACGCTCCGCTTCGGAACCCAGTCCGCGGGAAGCGTGAACGCACCGCCGCGTTCGAGCGAGCCCGCGTTCATCGTCTTCCCCAACCCCAACAAGGCCACCACCCCAGCACCGGCGCGCCCCCGCGCCAGCGAGCCGGAACCCCGGCCGCCTCCGTCCTCCACCAACCAGGACGTCCCGGACTGGACGCTGGCGCAGGCGCGCGCGGCCCTCAAGGAGTCCACCAAGGACCGCGACCGGCTCATGGACGTGGCGCTGCGCTTCGGCCGTCGCACGTTCGACTACGTCGCGGCCTTCGCCGTGCTGCGAGGCGCCGCCGTGGGCTGGGAAGCCCGTGGCGACGGCATGTCGGGTGAGCAGCTCGCCCAGGTCTCCGTGCCGCTCGACGCCAGCAGCGTCTTCCGCACGGTGGCGGTGACGCGAGGAAGCTACGCGGGGCCGCTGTCCCCGGACGCCCTCACGCGGCACTACCTGGAACTGTTCGGCCGTCAGACGCCGCGCACCGTCTTCCTGTACCCGGTGGAGGTGAAGGGCCGGCTGGTGGCCATCATCTACGGCGACTGCGGGCAGAAGCCCATGAGCCAGCGCCGGCTGTCGGACTACATCCTGTTCTGCCAGGACCTGGCCTCCGCCTTCCAGGAGCTCATCCTCTTCCGCAAGCAGCGCCTGTCCGCGCCGCGCGCCCCCGAGGAGGACATCTCCATCGACGTGGACGTGCCAGCCGGCACCGCGCCCGCACCCGCGCCCGCGGTGGTGGCGGGCCTCGGCTGGAGCCCCTTCTTCGGCCGAGGCGCCTCTGGCACCGTCGGCCGCGCCGCCGCCCTGCCCCCTCGCGCGCAGTCCCAGGAAGAGCGCCCGCCCCCGGACTTCGCCCCGCTGCTGCGCCGGCTCACCGGCCCGGACGCGGCCCAGCGCTCCAACGCAATGGTGGAGCTGGCGCGCTCGCCCGAGGCCAGCGCCCGGGTCCTCGCCCAGCACTTCCCGGGCCCCACCGCGTGGAGCCGCCTGCCCGTCGTCGAGCTGCCCGAGGCGGATGAGCTCGGCCCCATTCCCGCCGCGATGTCCCGGCTCGGCCGTCCCGCCGCGCAGGCCCTGGCGCCGCTGCTGGACGCGCACGACGCGGACACGCGCTACTTCGCGCTGCTCACCGCGGGCAACCTGCCCTACGTGGAGCTCGTCGACGGCGTGCTGCGCGGACTGTTCGACCTGGAGCCGGATATCTCCAGCGCCGCGCGAGTCGCCTCGGCCGCGCTCAAGCAACTGCCGCGTCTGGACTCCGCGATGCGGGAGCTCCGCCAGGAGCTCAACAGCCGCGACATGATGCGCCGGGCGCTCGCCGCCAGAGCCCTGGGCACCCTGCACGACCGCGACGCCGTCGAGGGTCTCATCCAGCTCACGCGCAGCGAGGACGAGATGTGCGCCCAGGCCGCCGCGGAGGCGCTGCGCGAAGTGACGCGCATGCCGCTGGGCCTCAGCCCCAAGCAGTGGGCGGCCTGGTGGGCGGAGAACCGCAGCCGCCGTCGCGCCGACTGGCTCATCACCGCCCTGCGCCACCGCGAGCTCGATGTCCGGCTCGCCGCCATCGAGGAGCTGAGCCGCGCGCTCAACGACACCCTCGGCTACTACGCGGACGCGCCCGAGTCCGAGCGCGAAGTCGCCGTGCGCCGCTGGGAGGCCGCCGCCGTGGCTCCGGCCAACGCTCGCCGCCTGGGCATGCTCTGACCCGGCCCTGAGCCAATCCCCGAGGGCCCGCCATCCCCGAGAGCCTCCCTCCGAACCGAGTCAGCCTCCAGGCGAGGCTGACCGCGTCGGGCGAAACCCCGCCCGGACTATGCTGGAGCCAGTGACTCCGGCACGAGACCCGACACCATGACCAGCGGGATGTGGCTCAACCTCATCGCCTGCGCTGGGTTGCTCGCGCTCGCGGGTCTGGTGCTCGCGCGCGTGGGGCGCAATCCGCTCGCGCTGCCGCTGTCGCTCCTGTCCATCATCCTCTCCACCTGGAACTTCACGGGCTTCGCGTTGGAGCGCTCGGGCGAACCGGGCTGGAGGCTGGTGAGCTTCGCCGCCATGGTGATGACGCTGCCCAGCACCCTGCACTTCATCCTCACGTTCGTGGGGCGGCGCAGGCGCTCGGCCTGGGCCATGTACGGCACGTACGGCCTCATGGGCGCGCTCGCCCTGGTGTTGCTCGCGGCGCTCGGAGCCCCCGCGCTGGCCACGAAGCTGTCGACGTGGCACTTCGGCCTCGTCGCCACGCTGCTCGTCGCCCCGCCCCTGTGCGGAGGCTTCGCGCTGCTGGGCCTGCACCTGCGCGACGCCAAGAACCCCGATGAGCGGGCCCGCGCGGGGCTCGTGGTCGTAGGCCTGGGGTTGCTCGTCGGGATGATGTTGACGGAGTTCGCGAAGGAGCTCGGCCTGTCGCAAGTCCCGCTGTTGGGCAACGTGGGGACACTGCTGGGACTCCCCATGATGACGCTGGCCGCGCTGCGAATCGGCCTCTTCGAGCGCGACGTGGGCTCCGAAGCGCACTGGATGGCCCTGCTCGCGGTGCCCCTGGCGGCCGTGGGAGTGCTGGCCTATCTCGCCGTCTTCCGCCTCTTCGCCACGCAAGTCAGCGTGCTGGTGGTGCTCACCACGGCCATCACCTTCGCGCTGCTGGTGGCCGCGCGCCGAGGCGTCACCGCGTTCGTCACCCGCGGCGAGCGCATGAAGCGCCTGGCCACCATGGGCCGCTTCTCCGCGCAGATGGCGCACGACCTGAAGAACCCCATCGCCGCGCTGAAGGGCGCCGCGCAGTACCTCAAGGAAGAGCACGCGCGAGGCCAGTCCTGGGACCACCAGGGAGAGTTCCTCGACCTGATGTTGGAGCAGGTGGACCGGGTCGGCCGCGTCGTGGACACCTATCAGCGGATGTCCCGCGTGGAGCCTCGGCCGCACCCCGTGGACCTGGGGCGATTGGTGGAGGGCGTCCTGTCACTCCAGTCCTTCGCGAGCCCGGGGCAGACCACCATCCTCCGGCAGTTGGAGCCCGGCCTGCCTCCGTGCGCCGCGGACGCGGACCTCCTGTCCAACGCCCTGGAGAACCTGGTGCTCAACGGCATCGAGGCCATGCCCGAGGGCGGCACCCTCACGGTGCGCACGCTGCGCGACGGCAAGGCGCTGGCCGTGGAAGTGGAGGACACGGGCGAGGGCATGGACGCGCGCACGCGGGAGCGGGCCTTCGACGACTTCTTCACCACGAAGTCC
Source organism: Myxococcus stipitatus (assembly GCF_037414475.1). The sequence goes on from NZ_CP147913.1 coordinate 3,051,671, forward strand.
TCGGGGAGTGGCCTGGGCCTGGCCTTCGTGCGCCGGGTGGTGGAGGCCCATGGAGGCACGGTGCGTCTGACAAGCCGGGAGGGACACGGTACGGTGGTGCGCCTGCGCCTGCCGGAAGCCGTCTCGCGGGACGCAGGTAGTGGAATCGAAGGGGAGGCTGCGTGAGCGAGTCGTTGAAGGGAACCGTGCTGCTGGTGGACGACGACCCGGCCGTGGCCAAAGTGCTGGGCGCGCTGCTCTCCCAGGCGGGGTTGACGACCTACGCGGCCAAGGACGGCGAGGAAGCGCTCGCGCACCTGGAACGAAAGCCCGTCGACGTCGTGGTCAGTGACGTGCGCATGCCTGGCATGGACGGCATGCGCCTCTTGACCGAGGTGGCCAAGGGCTGGCCCGACGTCCCCGTCATCCTGCTCACCGCGCATGGCACCGTGCCGCTGGCCGTGGAGGCCATGAAGGCGGGCGCCGCGGACTTCGTGCTCAAGCCCTTCGACCGCGAGGAGATTCTCTTCACCATCCGCAAGGCGCTCTTGCGCGCCCACGGCGAAGAGGCGAACGAGCCGCTGCGCACGCCCAGCGCCTTCGTGGGCGGCAGCCGGCGCATGCAGGAGGTGCAGGCGCTGCTGGCGAAGGCGGCCACGGGCATGGCCACCGTGCTGCTGCGCGGTGAGTCCGGCACGGGCAAGGAGCTGGCGGCGAAGGCGGTCCACGACGGCAGTCCTCGCCGCGCGGGGCCCTTCGTGAAGCTGCACTGCGCGGCCCTGCCCGACACGCTGCTGGAGAGCGAGCTGTTCGGCTACGAGAAGGGCGCGTTCACCGGCGCGGCCACGCGCAAGCCCGGCCGCGTGGAGCTGGCGCACGGAGGCACGCTGTTCCTCGACGAAATCGGAGACATCTCGCCCTCGGTGCAGGTGAAGCTGCTGCGAGTCATCCAGGAGCGCGAGCTGGAGCGGCTGGGGGGCACCCAGACGCTGAAGGTGGACGTGCGCTTCGTCGCCGCGACCCACCAGCCGCTCGAGGACATGGTGAAGCAGGGCCGCTTCCGCGAGGACCTCTTCTACCGCCTCAACGTGGTGCCGCTGTGGATGCCGTCCCTGCGCGAGCGCCCCGAGGACATCGAGTCCCTGGCCAAGCACTTCCTGGAAGCCCACGCGAAGACCAACGGCAAGCCGCCCTTCACCCTCACCAACGAGGGGCTCGCGGTGCTCCTCGCCCAGCCCTGGCCGGGCAACGTGCGCCAGCTCCAGAACTTCCTGGAGCGGCTGGTGGTGCTCTCCGACGGGCAGACGCTGACGGGCGAGGACGTGATGCGCGAGCTGGCCCGCCAGCCCGGACTCTCCAGCCCCGTCCCTCCCGTGCCGCAGTCCTCGGTGACGGCCTCGGAGCCAGGAGCCATGGCGGCGAGCTCCGAGTCGGGCCGCACGCTGGAGTCCCAGCGCAAGGACATGGAGCGGCAGGCCATGGTGGACGCGCTGAAGCGCGCGGGCGACAACCGCACGCTGGCCGCGCGGCTGCTCGGCATCAGCCGCCGCACGCTCTACAACAAGCTGGAGGAGTACGGCCTGCTGTAGTCGCGTCACGCGTCCAGCGCGGCCGCCGCCTCGCCCACCAGCGCGTCCAGCTCGTCGTGAAAGTCCTGGATGAGCACGCGCGGGTCCGGCACGCGGAGGACATCCGCGGCCACGCCCACCGTCACCTGGCCCGCGTAGCTGAAGAGGCTCACGCCCACGCCCAGCTGAGCGGCCTGAGGCACCCAGAAGGTGAGCTCGCGCAGCCGCACCCCCGCCAGGGACACGGGCTGACGAGGGCCGGGCACATTCGTCGCCACCAGCGACGCCTTCGAGCCGAAGACGTCCACCACCATCCGCTCGAGGGGCGCCGGCGTGTACCCCAGGAGCTCCAGCGCGCTGAACGTCACCACCGCCTCGGGCGACTTCTTCACCGCGGCCATGCGCCGGGCCACCTCGCTCAAGCGGCGGCGAGGCGACTCCGCGTGCACCGGCAATCGCAGGAACACCACGCCGAAGCGGTTGCCCAGCTCTCGCGGCACGGGCTCGTCGAGCGGCCGGAGGTTCACCGGCACCAGCGCGTGCAGGTCCTCGGGCGCCACGTCGCGCGCTTCCAGGTACCGGCGCAGCGCCCCCGAGAGCACCGCGAGCAGCACGTCGTTGACCGTCCCGCCCAGGGCCTGGCCCACCTGCTTCACCCGCTCCAGGGGGATGGGCGAGGACCACGCGGCGCGCTTCTGCTGACCCAGCGTGCCTCGCAGCGGCGTGCGAGGGTCCGGCGGAATCACCATCAACTTCCCCAGCGCCGCCGCGCCCAACGCCCCTTGCCGCATCAAGTCTCCGGCCAGGATGGGCTCGGCCGCGAGCTCCGCGCCCTTGCGCCACACCGTCCGCGCCGTGCCCGCCACCGCGAGCGCCCCACGCATCCACCGGCCCAGTCCCGCCTCGGGTGTCCTCGGGCGCTCCCAGGCCGGCTCCGGAGCCGCCGCGGCGGGGGCCCCCTCCCCATCCGTGAGCGAGAGCAGCACCCGCGCCAGGGCGATGCCGTCGGAGAGACAGTGGTGCAGGCGCGCCAGCAGCACGTCACCGCCCTGGGCGCCCTCGAGTACATGGACCTGCCACAGCGGACGCGAGCGCTCCAGCGGCGTGCTCATCCACTGGCTCACCACCGCCTCCTGCGCGGCGCGGTCACCCGGAGCGGGGACGGGAAGGCGGACCACGTGCGCGTCGAGGTCGAAGTCCTCCGCGTCCTCCCAGTGCGGAGCCCCCAGCCGCCCCAGCACCACCCGCTGACGGAAGCGGGGATAACGCTCCACCAGCCGCGTGAGGACCAGGGTGCGCAGGCGCTCGAAGTCCAGCCGGCCCTCGAAGCCCAGCACGGCGGTAATCATCATCAGGTTGGCGGGCGCCTCCATGTGGAACCAGAGCGCGTCCACGCTCGCCATCCGCTCCTGCGTCGCCATCGCCTCGAGTCCCTCCTGGTGCGCGCACCCGGCCGTGTCCCGTCCCACCGGGACACGTCATGATGGCGCAGGAAGGCCTCAGAGGAAATTCCACCGCCACGTGCGCACGTCCGCGGGGTTGGCCAGCTCCAGCTCGAAGGTCAGCATCTCGTAGCGCTCGAACTCGCGCGAGTCCACGCGCAGGAACGTCATGCCCGCGTGGTTCTGTCCTCGCAACGGCGACACCGTGAAGGACAGCTCCGCGTCGAAGGCCACCTTGTAGAAGAGGCAGAAGCCATCCACGCGCCCCTCCTCCATCACCGGCCGCTCGAAGCGGACGCGGCTGGGCAGGCCGTCCGCCGTCATCGTCTCCAGGTCGAAGGCGAAGACGGGCTCCGGATCGCACAGCAGGTGGTCCACCTCGTAAGAGCGCACCACGCGGGTGAAGTACGACGGGTTCATCGCGTCGCGCAGCGTCTGAAGGCAGCTGTAGTCCACGCTGGGGAAGCGCTGGCTCCAGATGAAGGGGATGCAGGCCTCGTCGCGCAGCTGCACCGGCTCCACGAAGACCTCGAAGCGGTTGGGGAGGATGCGGCCTCCGGGCCTGAGCAGCCGCGAGCGCAAATCCAACATCCGAGGCACCAGCCCCGCGTCGAAGAGCGCCTCGCCCAGCAATTCGTGCAGCAGCACGTCCACCTTCCCCGGCGTCTGGAAGTTCCACGGCTGCACCCGCACGAAGTCAATGTCTTCCAACCCGTTGCGTCGTGCGACCCAACGCGTCGTGTCGAGCAGGCGCGAGCCGTCCACCGCGTACAGGTGCCTGGGGCGCCGCGACGCGGCCAGGAAGGTGCGCAGCCCCGTCCCCGAGCACACGTCCATCACCACCTGCCCGGGATGCACGTAGCGCTCGCAGGCCTTCTGCCACGCCAGCACCCGCGCGGGGTCCGCCAAGGCCGTGTCCTGGGGCATGGGACTCGACAATGACAGACTGTCCGGCACCACGTTGCGCAAGGGCAGCTGCGAGACCAGCGGGAGGTGGCTCAAACGAGACCGCAAATCCATCAATGCCTGCCGCGGCAGGTCGAGCAGATTGGGCATGACTTCCCCTGAGGGGTGGGTCGGAAGTCCGCGCTCCGGCGCGCGCTCCGAACAGGGAATACACATGATGCTGGAATTACAGACTAAGTCCCCATCCAGCGCGGGGGTAGGGTCTTTGTCCCCGTCTGAACAGGGCCCAGGTCCGCCAGCAAACACAACACATCAATGGGGAGCGGGCGCGTGGGAGTCCGGGTGCCCCGCATGGCGGGCGCGGCGCGAAAGCCAGTCATGGAGGAAGGCACGCACGGCGGGGTGTTGTGACTCACGGAACACCGTCGGGGAGGCGTGTTCGACGATGCGGCCCTCGTGCAGCAGCGCCAGGGAATCGCCGACCTGGAACGCGGTGCCCACATCCGGGGTGATGACGAGGGAGGTGGCCTTCAACTGTTGCCTGCCCGTGAGGATGACCTCCACGACGGACTGCGTCTTGAGCGGGTCCAACCCCGCCGTGGGGTCGTCGTAGAGGAGGATGCGCGGCTCCATGACGATGGCGCGGGCGAACGCCGCGCGCTTGAGCATGCCACCCGACAGCTCGGCGGGGAGCAGCGCCGAGGCCTCCTCCAGTCCCACCCAGGCCAGCACGCGCCGCACGCGGGCGAGCACCTCGCGCTCGGGGAGCCCCAGCCGCTCTCGAAGAGGGAAGGCCACGTTGTCCTCGACGCTGAGCGAGTCGAACAGGGCCCCGCCCTGGAACAGGATGCCCAGCTTGCGGCGCACGCGCGCCAGCCCCGCGGTGTCCAGGCGCGCCAGGTCCTCGCCCTCCACGAGCACCTGCCCCTGGTCCGGCTTCAGCAGCCCGTCCACATGCTTCATCAACACCGTCTTGCCTGAGCCGGAGACTCCGAGCAGCACGCAGGTGGAGCCTTCGCGCACCACCAGGTCCACGCCCCGCAGCACCGGCTGCCCGTCGAACGACTTGTGCACGCCCACCAACTCGATGGCCGCGCGCGGCGCGGGATTGCTCATGACTCGCCCCCGGCGCCCGCGCACCGAGCGAGGGCGCGGGCCTGACAGTGGAACAGGCAGTGTCGCCGCCCGATTCCACCGCCGCGAGCCGTCTTCCAGTCCGGGCCCGACGCTCCCCGCTCAACACAGCGGGAAGCGATGATGGCTCAAGAGCCCTGCTGAACCTTCGCGCCGAACGCCTTCAGCCGCTCACACGCCTTCACCAGCTTCTCCTGGGGAATGGAGAAGACGGCGCGCACCCGCTCGGGGTCCGAGCACCAGGGTCCACCGTTGAGCACCACATGCGTGTGCTCGTACACGATGCGCGGCAGGTTCTCTGGAGTCAGCCGCTCCCCATCCACCACGCGGCCCAGCCAGGACGTCATGCGAGGCGCGAGGAACAGTCCCCCCGCGTCCCCGGCATCCGAGGAGCGCCCATCCTCCGACAGGGCCTGCGCGAGCAACTCCCGCTTCTGCGCCAGCTCCCGGCGCATCTTCGTCAGGAACGTGCGCAGGGAGCGATGCCGGGCCCCGTAGAGCAGCTGCCCCTCCGGGCTGCGCGCATAGGCCGCGTACAGGTACGCCGCCGCACGCGCGGTGACCAGGTGCAGCACCCCGGGCCCCGCGTCACGCACCGCCGAGGCCAGCGTCCTGTCCCGCGACGCCAGCCAGCCCACGCGCAGGCCCCCCGCCGCGAACTCCTTCGACAGTCCGCCCAACACCACGGTTCGAGCGCCCACCCCGGGCACCGCGCCCTCCAGCGTCACCGGGCTGTGCACCGTCTCCGACGTGGGGCTGGTGAGGTTCACCAGTCCGAAGATTTCATCGGACACCAGCAGGCATCGCTGCTCCACGACGTAGTTGGCCAGCGCCACCAGGTCCTCGCGGGCCACGTAGACACCCGTGGGGTTCGACGGCTGGGAGATGACCACCGCATCCGGCGCGCCCTGCCCCCGCCGCCCCAACAACTCCGCCAGCGTCCCCTGCTCCACCTGGCATCCCGCGGAGACGAACGTCGGCGGCAGCACGCCGTAGCAAGGCGTCACCACGAAGACCCGAGGCACCCGCCCCAACCGCCGGCGCAACGCCACACCCAGGTGGTGGATGAGCGGCCAGACACCCGGCGCGACCACCAGCTCCTCTGGAGCGTAACGCGCGGCGCGTGTCTCCAGGAGATAGGCGGCCACCGTCTCGGACAACCCCGTCTGCGCGCCATCCTCACGCGGCGCGGCGGCGGCAGCGATGAGGCCCTCCACCAACGACTGCGGCAGCGGCCCCTCGTTCTCTCCGTAGTCCAGGCGCACCAACTCCGCGTCGTCCTCGCGGAACACCTTGGGCGCGAAGGCGGGGAAGCCCGACAGCGCGCGGATGCGGGACGAGCGTGGCAGCGGCGACACCGGTGAGCGGCGGGGCCCGGGAGGCTCCGGCTCCGCGAAGGAGATTCGGAACGACAGGAGGTCCGAGAACGTGCGCTCGTAGAACCACTGCGCCAGCGTGCTGATGCGCGAGTACGTCACCTCCGCGGCCACCTCCAGGTCCGCGCGCAGCGGCTCCGGCACGGGCAACAGCAGCGTCAGCTCCAGGTCCGGCCACACCGCGTTCTTCACCAGGCCATAGAGCACGACGAGGTTGGGCGCATAGGGCTCGCGCGCCAGGAACTCGAACAACGTGAGCGGCTCCACCTCGCCGGTGATGTTGAAGAAGGCGCTCTCGTCCAGCACCACCCAGATGCCCCGCCGCGCCGCCTCCGCGATGATGTCGCGCAGCACGGAGAGGTTGGTGCGCTCGCCCTTCTCCACCGTGAGCAGCACCATCTTCACGTCGAACGCGGACAACAGCCGGCGAATCTCCTCCAGCGTGGTGTGCGTCACCGTGGCGCGCACGCCCGCCTTCTCCAACGCCCGCGCGTAGAGCGGATGCAGGTTGCGCGACACCAGCACCTCGTCGCCCACGTCACACGTGGCCAGCAGCAGCGAGTACACCGCCTGCTCACGCTCGGGCGCGACGAACAGCTCGTCCTGCCCCAGCCTCAGGCCGAAGTAGCGCTCCAGGTAGCGCACCAGCTGTCGCCGGAAGGACGCATCTCCCGCCTCGTGCGCGTACGGCAGCAAGGGCCCGCTCGCCAATCGCTTCGCGAGCGCCGCGACGAAGCCCAACTGCTCGGGCGACGCGGCGCCCAGGTCCAGCTCCTCCTGGAGCGAGGCGATTCCCAGCTCACGCAGGGACTGGCGCAACGACAGCGTCTCGCGCGGGCGCGTCAGGTGCGCTTCCCAGACCGCCACCTCGTGCCACACGGCGTGCCCCGCCTGGAGCCAGCCCAGCGCGGTGGCCGCGCGCAACGGCTCCGGGCTGCGAGCCTCCATGAAGAATTCGAACTCGCGCCCCGTGCGCTGCTCCAGCGCCACCAGCGGCCGGATGTCCGTGTCCGCCGCCTGACGCACCCGCCGCGCCACACGCACCCGCGTGGAGAAGCCTCGCCGGGTGAACATGCGGTCGATGATGGGGCGGCCCGGACGGCCCGCGAGGTTCAGGAGCAACCGGCCCGAGGGCGCCAATCGCTCGGGCGCCTCGTCGAGCAGCCTCGCGATGAGCCCCAGACCGAAGTGGTCCTCGTAGACGTTCTGCAGCGTGCAGTAGTTGGACAGGTCATACAGCGCCTGCTCATCCGCCTGGGACAGCTCCGCGGGCAATTCCTCCGTGCGCAGCACTTGCGGGATGCAGCCCACCACGAAGTCCCAGCCGGGCTCCGCGGGCACGCCGCGCAAGAGGTCGCTCTCAGCGAAGGACAACCGCGAGACGAGCGCCTCGTCGCCGTTGAGCCACGCGTTGCAGCGGGCCACCACGGGCGAGTGCGGATTGAGGTCCGCGCCATGGACCTGTGACAGGCGCGTGAACTTCGCCAGCGCGATGCAAATCCACCCCGAGCCCGCGCCCACCTCCACCAGCCGCTTGCCCGCGTACTCATCCAACGGAACGCTGAGCAGCCCCTCCAGGAAGGTATAGGCCCAGGACTCCGGCGCGAAGATGGAGGGCAGCAGGAAGAGCTCCAGCCGCTCCTGCGAGGCCCCCACCGCCACCGTCACCGTCACCAGCCGCAGCGGCGCGGACTCGGGCTGCTCCCGGGCCAGCTCCGCCAACTCGCGCAGCTCCACCTTCGCGCGGGCGCGCCGCTCCGGATGGGCCAGGTCCTCGGACAACGCGCGCAGAAGATGAAAGGCCTCTCGAGGAGATGACGGATAGGTCGGCATGGCGCGCGCGACTGTCCCGGGCTCACCGCCGGGTGTCAACGCGGACGTGGCGCACGGACGCAACGCTTTGGCGCCGTGGCTCCAATCAAGAATCGAGGCCTGGGCCGTAATAGGGATGTGTCGGGTGGGCAGTAACGGAAGGGACGGCTGGAAACGATGAAGTCGGTCACGCTCGTGGATAGACCCCGTGGTGGAGAGGGGGCACTGATGGAACTCAACTTCTGGTCGCCGGGCAGCTCCGGCGTGCAGGGCAGGATGAGCACGGTTCCCATGCGGAGCCGAGTCGTTCGGGACCCCGCGTGTGTTCGTTGGGAGGCCATGCGGTGGCGCCGTCAGCTTCGCAATCCGGACGGATTCGAGGCGCGGGTGTCGCGTGCCCAACTGGTCGCCATGCTCCTCGCGGAGAACATGGACGTGGACGCGGAGGTGGCCCGCTTCGCGGGTGCTGCGGACGACGCGGAGAACATCACCATCCTCCAGGTGCTGCGCTTCGCGGACCTGTTGACGCGGCGCATGCATCTGGCCGGGTCGGATGACCAACTGCTCCAGCTCGCGCACCTGCGCCGCAACACCGAGGACCTGGCGGAGCGAATGATTGAGTGGACCAACCAGGACCGGCTGTAGCGCTGGTGGTTGACCATTCGACAGTCTCGTCGGATTCGACACGCTCGGGCTGAGAGGGCGGACACACGTGGGAGGCAGGGGCTCGAAGTCCCCGCCTCCCATGCGCGCCGAGGCCGAGGTGGGGGGAGTGGTCGAACCGGCGGGGAGGGGGGGCCGGTGGAGTGGCGCAGAGCGGACTGGCTTCGCCTCGCTGCTCCACCGGAGTCGTACCCGACGGCGCGAGCGGGCTCTTGGTCCCGCGCCTGTTCCACACGGACTTGAGGAGCCACCCCACACGGTGCGCGCGAGCGCCTTGACAGGGGTGGAGGGGCGCTGCTCTCACGGGGGGATGGTCACCTCGCTCGTCCTCGCCGCCGCGCTGGCGGCCACTCCGGCCCCCCGCTCCGCCTCCGCCGCGCAAACCGTCGTACATGTCCCCAAGCTGGACGCGATGACGGGGCTCACCGCCTTCCTGGAGCGCGCGGGTGTCCATGCGCCGCTGTTGAGGCCCTCGGCATGGCGCGCGGAGCTGCATCCGTTCCTCACCATCGACCCCACGAAGCCGGAGACGTTGACCGCCGTGGGACTGGACCCCTCGGGGCCCGCGACGGTGTCGCTGCGCGCGGATGGCCGGGTGTCCTGCATGCGCGTGACGGACGCGCAGGTGTTCCAGGCCCAGGCGGCCGAGGCCATCACCGCGGCGGGAGGTGAGGCGGTCAAGCCCGCCACGTCGAAGGGCGTGACGACGGTGAGCGCGGGGCGCTCGGCGGGCGGGGCGATGGGCTACGCGCTGAAGGGCAAGGAGGTCTGCGCGTACGGGGCGACGGAGGGTGGAGGGCCCGCGCTGTTGAAGGAGGCGGTGAAGCTGGTGGGCAAGGCGCCCGCGCCGGATGCGCGGCTGAGCAAGGTGTCGGGGGTCGCGTTCATCGCCACGGGTGGAACGGTGGTGGGGTTGGATGGGACGGCGTCCGCGCTGAAGGCGGATGGGACGGCGACGAAGTTGCCGCTGCCCCCGTTCCAGGCCCAGGGCGTCAGCCCCTATGCGTCGATGAAGCCCGAGGGCCTGTTGTTCTCCCGCGTGGCGGTGGCGCCGGCGGGACTGCCCCAGGCGGTGGGCTCGCTGCGCGCGAACATCCTGGCGCTGTGCCCCTCCTGCCCCAAGGAGCAGGTGCAGAAGTCGGCGGACGCGGTGACGAAGCAGCTCACGGGGAACATGTTGGTGAACATGAGCAACGTGCAGGTGCGCGGCTCGCTCAAGGCGCCCGAGGCGCGCTTCTTCGCGGTGAAGCAGGCGTTGGTGGCGGAGGTGAAGGACGCGGCGGCGATGAAGGCCGCGCTGGCGCCGCTGGGCTCCATGCCGGGCGCGAAGGCGCTGGAGGATGGCTGGTCGTTGGCGGTGAAGGGCGGGAGCGTCTTCGTGAAGTTGAAGGGCAAGCACCTGGTGGTGGGCAACGACGAGACGGTGACGCGGGCGACGATGGAGGCGCTGCCGGAAGCGCAGGCGAAGCTGGAGCGCGCGGTGGACTTCACGCTGGACCCCAAGCTCCTGGCGCGAGGGCTCTCCCAGGTGTCGCTCGCGGATGTGCTGTCGGACGAGCAGCTCGCCGCGATGTTCGCCGTCAGCTCCGAGCTGGGCCCCCTGCTGTCGCGCAGCGAGCGCATCACCGGGTGGATGGAGAGTGTGCCCGGTGGGGCGCACCGCTTCTTCCTCGACTGGACGCTGCCCGCCTCCAGGTAGCCGCGCGCGTCTTCACGCGGGCCGCTCCTGACGCCAGCGCCGGGACTCGCGCTCGGCGCGCTCCTCGCGCGTCTGGAACAGGGCCATCCCGCGCTGCACGTCGTCGACGTCCAGCGTCCCCACCAGTTGCCCGCCCGCGTCCACCACGGCGACCAGCGGCACCTCGCTCTCCAACATGAGCCGCAGGGCGCGCCAGCCGTTCTCCTCCATCGGCGCCACGGGCACCGGGCGCATCACCTCGCGCGCCGTCCTCCGAATCCGCTCGGCCTCCGGGACGCGGCGCACCTCCTCCACGCCCACCGCCCCCACCGGACGCCCTGCATCCATCACCGGCAACACCCCGCGCCGCTCACGCCGCAAGTCCCACAGCGCATCCTCCAACGACACATCCGCCTCCATCCCCACCGCTCGCGGCGTCATCAACTCCGCCACCCGCACCCGCTCCAGCACGGCCTTCATCCTCGCCTGCCGCGCCTCTCCCTCCGCGCCCATGTAGATGAAGAACGCAATCACCAGCAGGAAGGGATTGAGCGTCACCAGCCCCCACACCGCGAACGCCACCGCGAAGCCCCGGCCCACCAGCGACGCCACCCGCGTCGCGCGCACCGGGCCCAGTCTCCCCACCAGCAGGGCCCGCAGAATCCGTCCCCCATCCATCGGGAACGCCGGCAGCAGGTTGAACAGCCCCAGGAACACGTTGAGGGTGGCCAGGTAGAAACACGCGAACTGGAGATGGAACGCGCGCGTGCCATCCACGCCCCACGTCGCCAACCCGAAGAGCCCCGCCAGCGCCAGGCTCGTCAGCGGCCCCACCAGCGCCATGAGGGCTTCATCCCGAGGCCGGGGCGGCGCCTCCGTCAGCTCCGACACACCGCCCACCATCATCAGGGTGATGGACCGCACCTGCCCACCCCGGCGCAGCGCGTACAACGTGTGCGCCAGCTCGTGGATGAGAATCGACGCGAACAACCCCACCGCCACCCCCAGCCCCCACAGCCCGGACACCCCCATCCCCTGAGCACCGGGGATGTGGGCCACCTCCGCCGCCCTGCGGAATGCGCCGCTGAACAGATAGGCCAGCAGCGGAAGAATCAGCAGCAGCGAGACATGGACCCGGATGGGAATGCCGCGCAGCGAGCCCACCTTCCACGCACCTCGCGTCTGGCGCATCGTCGCCTCCCGCTCTCATCCTCCGTCCCACATCCCCGGTGCGCACGGTGCCAGGGTCGACGCGTTCGCCCGCCCGGCTCCTGAGTGTCCGCTCCCGAGCCATCCAGCTGTCCACCCCCGAGCACCCCGCCGCTCCTCCACGCGCGCCCCACCCCTCCGCGGCTACCGTTCCCCCGCCCGGTCACCGGCCGGTTCCCCCTCTACCGGAGGCTCCATGCGTACCCCGTTCAGCTACGTCCGCGAGGCCTGGAAGGTGGCCCGCGCGCTGCGGGACCCGTATCGTCTGCAGGACATCCTCGACATGGCCCGCTTGCTGGCGCCCCCCTCCAGCATGCACAAGCTGGTGGAGCGGCTGATGCAATCGCCCACCACCGCCCAGGCCTTCGTCGAAAGGCCGCGCGTGGGGAAGCTGGCGCTCGACACGCTCCAGACGCTGCCAGAGGGGACCCTCGGCCGAGCGTTCGCCGACCACCTGCAACACAACGGCCTGGACCCCTCCAAGCTCCCCAATCTCCAGGCCCACACCCGCGAGGACTACGTCCGGGCCCACCTCTTGGAGTCCCACGACATCTGGCACGTGCTGACCGGCTTTCGCAGCGACGTGGCCGGAGAGCTGGGCATCCAGGCCTTCAGCCTGGCCCAGGTCGGCAGCCCCTTCGCGCTGGGCATCCTCGCCGGAGGCCTGACGAACACGCTGCTCTACGCCTTCGCCGAACGCGACGTGCGCATGCAGGCCATCACCCGGGGTTGGGTGCTGGGACACATGGCGCTGCCCGTCTTCGGCGCCCCCTGGCGCGACATGTGGGAACACCCCCTGACGGAGGTCCGCCAGCGCTTCGGCCTGGACCTGGACCGGGTGGACGCCGTGCTGCCGGCACTCGCGCCCCCGGTGCGGACCCACGCCGCTCGCCGCGTCGCGGCGTGACTCAAGCCGGACAGCGCGCGCGAGGGGCAATCGTGCTAGACGGGCGCCCCATGGACGAGACCTCCGAGAAGGACCCCCTCCGCGCACGCCTCCAGGAGCTGGAGAAGCAGGCCGAGCTGGGTGGCGGTGCCGACCGCATCGCCAAGCAGCACGAGGCCGGCAAGCTCACCGCCCGCGAGCGCATCGACCTGCTCCTCGACCCCGGCTCTTTCTGCGAGTTGGACAAGTTCGTCACCCACCGGTCCACGGACTTCGGCATGGGCGACAAGAAGATTCCCGGCGACGGCGTCGTCACCGGCTACGGCACCGTTGAAGGCCGGCAGGTCTTCGTGTTCGCCCAGGACTTCACCGTCTTCGGCGGCTCGTTGTCCGGTGCCTATGCCCAGAAGATTTGCAAGATCATGGACATGGCCACCCGCGTGGGCGCGCCTGTCATCGGGCTGAATGACTCCGGCGGCGCGCGCATCCAGGAAGGCGTGGAGAGCCTGGCGGGCTACGCGGACATCTTCCTGCGCAACACGCTGGCCTCGGGCGTGGTGCCCCAGATTTCACTCATCATGGGTCCGTGCGCGGGCGGCGCGGTGTACTCGCCGGCCATCACCGACTTCATCATGATGGTGAAGGACACCTCGTACATGTTCATCACCGGCCCGGACGTCATCAAGACGGTGACGCACGAGGAGGTGTCCAAGGAAGCCCTGGGCGGTGCGCTGACGCACAACCAGAAGTCCGGCGTCGCGCACTTCGCCGCGGAGAACGAGCAGGCCGCCATCGTGATGACGCGCGAGCTGCTCTCGTTCCTGCCCTCCAACAACCAGGAGGACCCGCCCGTCCAGCCCAGTGACGACGACGTGTTCCGGGCCGAGGAGTCGCTCAAGACGATTGTCCCGAGCAACCCCAACAAGCCCTACGACATCAAGGACATCGTCAAGGCCGTCGTCGACAACAAGCACTTCTTCGAGGTGCAGGAGCACTACGCGCGCAACATCGTCGTCGGCTTCGCGCGCATGAATGGCAAGAGCGTGGGCATCGTCGCCAACCAGCCCGCGGTGCTCGCTGGCGTGTTGGACATTGACGCGAGCGTGAAGGCCGCGCGCTTCGTGCGCTTCTGCGACTGCTTCAACATCCCGCTCATCACCTTCGTGGACGTGCCCGGCTTCCTGCCCGGGACGGACCAGGAGTGGGGCGGCATCATCACCCACGGCGCCAAGCTGCTCTACGCCTTCGCCGAGGCCACCGTTCCCAAAATCACCATCATCACGCGCAAGGCCTACGGCGGCGCGTACGACGTGATGGCGTCCAAGCACATCCGCGCGGACATCAACTACGCCTACCCCACCGCGGAAATCGCCGTCATGGGGCCCGAGGGCGCGGTCAACATCATCTTCCGCAACGAACTGCTCAAGGCGAAGGACGCCGCCGCAGAGCGCACGAAGCTGGTGAATGACTATCGCGAGAAGTTCGCCAACCCGTTCAAGGCGGCGGAGCTGGGCTACATCGACGAGGTCATCCGGCCGGAGGAGACGCGCATCAAGGTCATCCGGGCGCTGGAGATGCTGAAGGACAAGCGGCAGGAGAATCCGCCGCGCAAGCACGGGAACATTCCGCTGTAGCCGCTGGACCTCATTCGTTCAGCACCGCACTCCCTGGGCAGGGGGGCGAGCAGGCTCGCGCCGCACGGGAAATTCTCGTGCGGCGCGCGGGCTTTCTGGGGACCAGGAAAGGAACCCCACTTGCCCCACCGCCGACTCCTCCTGTTCATCGCCGACGTCGAAGGAAACCTCACCGCCGTACGCCAGACGCTCCAGCGCGTCTGTGAGTCCGTCGCGCTGCCCACGCCCGAGGTGAAGTGGGTGGAATCTCCCCCGGAGGGCCTGGGCGACGCGGGCTGGCACGCCGCCGTGGTGGCCCTGCCGCCCGCGCCCGGACGCAGGTCTCGCAAGTCCCAGCAGCCCTTCCTGGAGGAGCAGTTGGACGCGATGACGCAGGCGCTCGCGCAGGACTTCCAGGAGCGGGTGCTGGGCATCTTCGTGGACCGCGAGCACAGCTATGCGCGCACGTGCACCAGCGGCCCGGGCAAGCCCGCCAAGGCCGTGGAGGGTGAGGTGCTGGATGTCATGCGCCAGGCTGCTCGGTGGCTCGACGTGGAGACGGGCTTGCTGGCGCGGATGCTGGGCGGTGGGGATACCGCGAGGAACCTGCTGGCGGCGGCGGTGGACTTCGGTGGCGAGGCGGGAGCGCAGGCGCGCCCGCCCGAGCCGGACGAGGATGACCGCTTCGTGGAGGCCAAGCTCGCTCAGGCCCGCGTGTACATGCAGCAGTACCTGAGCGCGCGGAAGTAGCGCGCGGATGGACGGGGGATGCCCCCATCGGAGTCACATACGAGTGGAGACGACGGCTCCACTCAGGTTCCAGGGGATGCGTGAGGAGGGGCAAGGCCCGTGGTCAGTGACGCTGGCCCACGAGCTCCTCTCACGCCCCCACCTCCGCGCAAGGGGTGAAGCGGGCCCGCGAGCGCCACCGCGCGCTCGCGAACGGTGACGCAGGCCCGAGACGCGACGATGTGCTCGAGAGGCCCTCGGCCCTTCATGCGCGCCGGCGACGTGAGGCGTTCACGAGTGCGGCCCCCACGAGGAGAAGCCAGGCAGAGGGGATTGAAGAACCCGGTGGAGCACTGCATCCGAAGCTCCGCTCCTCTTTGGTCGTTCCATCCTTCGGAGGAGTGAGTTCCTCCGCGCCATCCCCCGCATCTGACGAAGCCCCACCCGCGTCTGCGGCTCCCGCGTCGCTCTCGCCCGAAACGTCGGTCCCTGCATCCAAGGCACCGCCCGCGTCGGAGTCACTCCCCGCATCGCCGGCGCCAGCATCGACGGCTTCGCCCGCGTCGCGCTCTCCTGCGTCCGAGCCGCTCCCAGCATCATGAGCGACGCCAGCATCGACGGCAGCGCCCGCATCGCTCTCGCCTGCGTCGGAGTCACTCCCAGCATCATGAGCGGCGCCAGCATCGACGGCTCCGCCCGCGTCGCGCTCGCCTGCGTCGGAGTCACTCCCAGCATCATGAGCGGCGCCAGCATCGACGGCTCCGCCCGCGTCGCGCTCTCCTGCGTCCGAGCCGCTCCCAGCATCATCGGCACCGGCATCCACGGCAGCGCCCGCATCACTCTCGCCTGCGTCCGAGCCGCTCCCAGCATCATGAGCGGCGCCGGCATCCACGGCAGCGCCCGCATCGCTCTCGCCCGCGTCGGAGTCACTCCCAGCATCATCGGCGCCTGCATCCGCGACACCACCCGCATCGGAGCTCGCCCCCGCGTCTCCCGTTCCCGCATCCGGTTCGCTGCCGGCATCCCATGTGGGGACACACGCTCCGGACTGACAGGTTCCCCCCGCGCACTCCGTGCCATCCTCGAGCATCGGGCTCGAGCAAATCCCCGTCGTTGCCTGACACGTGCCCTGCGCATGACAGGCATCACTCGCGGCACACGTCACCGGGTCCGCCCCCAGACACGAGCCCCCCTGACACGTGTCGCTGCGCGTACACGCATTGCCGTCATCGCACGCGGTGCCATCTGCGACAGGCTCCGGCGGCGAGCACGTCCCCGTCGCGGGGTCACACACTCCCGTCTTCATGCAGGGATTCGGCGCCGAGCACACCCGAGGCTCCTCACCCACGTAGTGCCCCTGACGGTACACATCACGCTCGGTGCACGCGCTCCCATCATCACACGCGGTCCCCTCGGGCGCGGGAGCATCCACCGGGCACTCCATGCTCGTCCCGTCACACGTCTCGGGAACATCACACGCCCCCGCCGAGCCACGGCACACCGTGCTCACATCGACAACCGGACCACACGTCCCGTCCTCCGCACCACCTCGCCGTTCTCATGACGAGGCGCGGGCAGCGGCGTACAAGTCCCTCGCGCGTCCACCCACGTCGCAAGCCCATAGCGCACGCCCGGCCCCTCTCCGTCCTCCGGAGCGAAGTGCAGACCCTCCGCGGACGACTGCACGAAGCGCTGTCCCGTCACGCGCACGCGAACCGTCAGCGGCCCTTCACCCTCGGGCTCGCGGTCCACCTCCCACGCCTGCTCCGTCCCCTTCTCTCCGTTGCGCAACGTCTCCCGCACCGAGCCCCGGTCCAGCGCGAGCCCACCATCCTCGAGCGCCGCCACGCCTCCGACAGGGGGCGCCACCACGCGCCCGCGTCCCCAGCCCACGGTCTCCAGCACCAGCTCCGGCGCGCCTCCCGCCACAAGCCGCGCCGAGTCCCCCGGACGGAACGCCACCTTGCCGCTCGCATCGACCGCCACGGCATACGTCGGCTGCTCACTGGTGAAGCCCGTCGCCCTTCGCGCGGAAGGCACGCTCGGCGCGCCGCACCACGCTCATCACGTCGAAGGGAGCGGAGACTCTGGGTGCGGAGACCTCCGTGGACACACGGGGCGCGGGCGCCACCTGCTCCGAGGGCCGACACGCCAGGAACCCCAGACCGACGGCGAGCACGACGCACCGCCCCAGGGCGAGGACACACGAGGGGACCCCGCTGGTTGAGCGCACAGAACGCTGCTCCTGAACCGCGAGAGGCCCCTGCACCCCAACCTACTCCAACCGGGCGAGCAAGAAAGGACCGCCGACGGTGTCCCGATGGAGGCGGAGGGCCCGTATCAACCCAGGCAAACCGGTGCGGCCCGTGGTAGACGGGCGCCCATGCCCAAGATCCGCAAAGTGCTCGTCGCCAACCGCGGCGAGATCGCCATCCGGGTGATGCGCACCTGCAAGGAGCTCGGCATCGCCACCGTGGCGGTGTACTCGGAGGCGGACCGCTCCGCGCTCCACGTCCGCACCGCGGACCAGGCCTTCTTCGTGGGGCCGCCTCCTTCTCGCGAGAGCTACCTGGTCCAGGAGCGCATCCTTGAAGCCGCCAAGAAGTCCGGCGCGGATGCCATCCACCCCGGCTACGGCTTCCTCTCCGAGAACGCCTCCTTCGTGCGCGCCTGCGAGGCCGCCGGCATCACCTTCATCGGCCCGCCCGCCTCCGCCATGGACGCCATGGGCGAGAAGACCCGCGCCCGCGCGAACATGATCAAGGCCGGCGTGCCCGTCGTCCCCGGCACCACCGAGCCCATCGCCACCGAGGCCGAGGCCCGCGACTACGCCCAGAAGATTGGCTTCCCCATCATGCTCAAGGCCGCGGGCGGCGGCGGCGGCAAGGGCATGCGCCGCGTCGAGGGGCTCGCCGACTTCGAGTCCGCCTGGCGCTCCGCCAAGAGCGAGGCGCTCAACGCCTTCGGCAACGACGCCGTCTACATCGAGAAGTATCTCGAGAAGCCCCACCACGTTGAGATTCAGGTGTTCGCCGACACACACGGCAACGTCATCCACCTGAACGAGCGCGAGTGCTCCGCGCAGCGCCGCCACCAGAAGGTCGTGGAGGAGACGCCCAGCCCCATCCTCACGCCGGAGCTGCGCGCGAAGATGGGCGAGGTCGCCGTGAAGGCGGCCAAGGCCGTCAACTACGTGGGCGCGGGCACGGTGGAGTTCCTCGTCGACGTGCACCGCAACTTCTACTTCCTGGAGATGAACACCCGCCTCCAGGTGGAGCACCCGGTGACGGAGTGGGTGACGGGCCTGGACCTGGTCGCCCTGCAGATCAAGGTCGCCGAGGGCGAGAAGCTCCCCCTCCTCCAGGCGCCCACGCCCAACGGCCACTCCATCGAAGTGCGCGTGTACGCGGAGGACCCGTCGCGCAACTTCATGCCCAGCCCGGGAAGAATCACCTACCTGCGCGTGCCGGGCGGCCCCAACGTGCGCGACGACTCGGGCGTGTTCCCCGGGTACACGGTGCCCAACTTCTACGACCCCATGATCTCCAAGCTGTCCGTGTGGGCCCCCACGCGGCAGGAGGCGATTGCCCGGGCCCAGCGCGCGCTGGGTGAGTACGTCGTGAAGGGCATCACCACCAACATCCGCTACCTGAAGGCGATTCTCGCCCACCCCGAGTTCGCGGGCGGCGACTACGACACGGGTTTCCTCGGCCGCGAGCACACCACGCTGCAGGGCGTGGAGGACCCGAAGCTGACGGACATGGCGCTGCTGGCGGGCGCCGTCTACGCGTACCAGCGGGATGCGAAGCGCGCGAAGACGCTCCCAGGCGCCAAGGCCGGCGCCTCCGACGCGGGCCAGGGCCGCATCAGCCCGTGGCGCCTGGCGCTGCGTTCACGCCGCCGCTAACCCCCGAGCTCACGAGACTTCCATGCGCTATTTCACGAAGCAGCAGGGACAGAAGGAAGCGGTGCCGGTGGACCTGGAGCCCCTGGGCGGCGACAGGTTCAAGCTGACCGTCAACGGCGTCACGTACCAGGTGGACGCGCTGGCGCTCGAGCACGGCACCATGAGCATGCTGGTGGACGGCCAGTCCTACTCCGCCGAGTTCGAGGAGAACGCCGACGAGGTGGGCGTGCTCCTGCGCGGACAGGTGAACCGCTTCGACGTCGCGGACGAGCGCCGGCTGCGGCTGCGCGCGGGCACCGCCGCCTTCTCCGTGGAGGGCAAGCAGCTCGTCACCGCGCCCATGCCCGGCAAGGTGGTCAAGGTGCTGGTCAAGGTGGGTGACGAGGTGAAGGAAGGTCAGGGCCTCGTCGTGGTGGAGGCCATGAAGATGGAGAACGAGCTCAAGAGCCCCAAGGCGGGCAAGGTCACGGAGCTGTTCGCCAAGGAAGGCACCGCCGTCGAGAACAACGCGAAGCTCGTCGTCGTCGAGTAGTCCCTGGGCCGCTGGCGGCGCGCCGCACACATGCGCGCCGCCGCGCCGTCAAGACGTCCACCCAGGACCACATCCTGGCCGCGAACATCTCCGGCCATGACTCCCGTTGAAATTGTACCTCAGATACAATTGCTCTCCTCCAACCCGAGCTGTCTCACCCAGGAGAGCACCATGCGAAGCGGGATGAAGAAGTCGCTGTGGCTGGCGGGCGCGTTGTTGCTGGGAGCGTGTGGTGGCACCGAGGCCCCCACGCCCCCCGAAGACACTCCGGCGGTGGGCGAGTCCCAGGCCGCGCTCGGGTACGACGAGAGCATCCACTGTCTGGTCTCCTCCTCCATGATCCGCTGCGCCAGCGGAATGTATGCCTACGCGCAATGGAGCGATGAGCTGGGCTCCTGGTACATCGAGCGCAACGCCTGTGGCCCCAGGGGTCCCATCATCTGCCCGCTCTAGTAAGGCGTTCCGCGTACTCCACGTACGCACCTGGCTCCCGCACGCCGTCCTAGTTTGTTCGCACCCAAACCACATGGCAGACTGACGAGCCATGAAGGTCATCCGTCGAAGAATCGCGCTCACGGCCCTGGGCGCGACACTGTCGGCGTGCGCCACGCGGCCCGCGCCACCGGTCCAGCACTACAGCCTGGGAATGTCCCGCGCGGACTTCCGGGACTACGGAGGGTCCAAGGCCAACCCCTGTGACGCGGAGCAACGCTGGTTGTCGGACGAGCTGACGGCCGTCAACGGCCTGCTCGCGCGCTTCGTGGACGGCACGGACAAGCTGGGCAACCCCAACTCCGTCGACCACGCGCGGCAAGTGGAGCTGCTGAAGGAAGCCCAGCGCTCGCTGCCGCCCGTGCTGGACGTCCATGAGAGCAACCTGCGGGGACTGGCGCGGTGTGGCTTCCGGGACAAGGGCGCCTTCCCGGAGATTTCGCGCCGGGGTGGGGAGCTGGTGAAGGAAGCACGCGGGCGGCTGGCCGAGGCGGACGGAGTGCTCGCCCAGGCGGCCCTTCGCGCGAGCCAGGCCAAGTGGAAGGACGACTCGCTCCAGCGAGAGGCGACCGCGCGCGGCACGTGGTGCACCGAGACGCCCAAGGTGGGCGAGGCCACGGTGTACTTCGCGCGCCAGGGGCTCGAAGGCGGCACGGAGTGGTTCTTCTGTGACGGCTCGCGGGTGGAGCAGCGCGCCGGGGCGGAGCCGTCCTACGTGGAGCCGGACGGACTCAAGCCGCAGGACCGCCGCCGCATCAAGCCGCCGCGCTACCTGGAGGCCGCGGTCAACTTCCCGGCCGAGGAAATCGACCGGGCGCCGGATGGAACGGCGCCGAAGAGCGCCGCGCCGACGCCCTGACGTTCTACAGTCCTGGGGACCATTGGCCCCCGCCTGTCTGGGGGGCCCTCAACCCAGGGTCCGCGCTCATGCGACACGTCGCCACCGTCGCCCTCATGCTGCTCGTCTCCGTGCCCGCGCTCGCCGCGCCGCCGCGCGCGGGCTCATGCGAGGTGAGAGTGACGGGAGGCGTACAGCTCACCTTCTCGGGCAAGGGCGGCTCCCAGGCGGCGGCGTCGGACCACTGGATGACGCGCGACGAGCGGCGCCAGATGTTCGAGAAGCTCTATGCGCGCGCGGAGAAGGACCCGGCCCGGAGGAAGGCGGGCGTGGAGCAGCAGATGGGCCCCGATGGCCTCATGTCCGGCCCGCTGACCCTGCACTGCATCAGCGCCGAAGGCCCGATGGCGGCCAGCTTCAGCATCTTCTCCGGGAAGAACACCGTCGAGACCATCCCCTTCAAGCCGGGCACCTATACGCTCGTCACGCTGGAGGAGAAGCCCGGAGAACTCGGCGTGTCGCTGCGGCTCAAGGGCATCAACTACAAGCTCTCCGCGCCCGGAGTCCTGGAGATCACCCGGTTCGACGGACGCGGCATCGCGGGCACGTTCACGTTCACCGCCCGGACACACGCCGCCGAGAACAAGGCGAAGGCCGTCGTGCGCAACATCCAGGTCTCCGGCAGCTTCGACCTCCCGTGCCTCATGAAGAGCCGCGTCTGCTCGAAGTGACTGTTCGCAACACGGATACATCAGCATCCGTGATTCATCAGTGGCCTGACAGAGCCACGGCGGAGGCTCCGGTCCGTTGGCTCCTCGTCTCAAGGAACGGTCCATGACCCCACGTGGCGTCTCCTCGCCCCTCCTGGTGTCTGTGTCCGTGTCGCGGCTCCTCGCCTGTGGCCAAGGCGCGCCGCAGGCGGAACCCGTTGCTCCCCCCCGCGCCTGGAAGTGAGTCCTCCGTCCAGGCCCAGACATCGTGTTCGGAGGAGCGCACCGAGGCCAGCACCTGGTGCCTGGTCACCTCCGCCCAGTGCGACGCGGCCATCGCCGTCCGCCACGATTCCTGCAACCGCGGCGTCGGCCCCTGGCTACCCTGCTGATACGGGGGCCCGGGTGCCTCTCCAACGCAGTGCCGAACCGGAAAGGTTGGCCTTCCGGCACGGCCGTCCTCGCATCGTTGAGCGCAAGACGTGGGTGGGGCCGCATCGAAGTTCGCGGCGCCGTCGGGGACTGCTAGGGTCCGGCGCCGCTCACGTATCCCCCGCTTCAGCGGTACACGAGGTCCCTCGGATGGAGATGCTCTGCACCTTGCGCAGCCTCACGGAAGCGCAGCGCGACGCCCTGCTTCAGGCCCCTGACCGCCTGGAGGACTTCCTCGACGACGAGGAGGACTTTGGAGACAGCCAGGGTGGAGCCTTCGTGGAGCTGGACATCGGCGAGGCCTGGCACGGCCTTCAGTACCTGCTCACCGGCACGCCGTGGGAGGGCAAGGCCCCCCTGGACTTCCTGGTGCGTGGCGGCACCGAGGCGGGCGACATCCCGTCCGACGAAGGCACCGCGCGCGTCTTCGCGCCCGCGCAGGTGAAGTCGCTGGCCGCCGCGCTCCGCGAGGTGTCCGAGGACACGCTGCGCCGCCGCTATGACCCGGCGGAGATGCAGGCCCAGGACATCTACCCCGGCACCTGGGAAGAGCCGCTCGACGACACGGACCCGTTGGAGGAGCTGGTCTCCTACTTCGAGGAGCTCCAGAAGTTCGTCGCGCAGGTGGCTCGGCGCGGGGGCTCGATGCTGGTCCACATCGGCTGAAGTGGCCGGGCGCCGCCGCGTCAGCCCACCACCACGTCGCGCCCCAGCTTCAACACCAGCGCGAGCACCACCAGCAGCACCACCTTGCGCACCAGCTTGTCGCCGCCCTTCACGGCCAGGTGCGCCCCCAGCCAGGCGCCGGTGAACTGCGCGGCGGCCATGGGCAGCGCCACCTTCCAGATGACCACGCCCTTGAGGGCGAAGAGGGACATGGACGCGAGGTTGGAGGCGAAGTTCACCACCTTCGCGTCGGCGGACGCTCGCGCCAGCCCGTGGCCCAGCAACGTGGAGAAGGCCACGATGAGGAACGTGCCCGTCCCCGGACCGAAGAACCCGTCGTAGGTGCCAATGGCCAGCGCGATGAGGCCGCCGATCGCCTGGGCCCGAGGGACGGGCTTGGGTTCAGGCCGGTCTCCCGAGGGCGGCGCGCGGCGGAAGGTCAGGAACACGGCCACCGCGATGAGCAGCGCGAGCACCAGGGGCTTGAGCACCTCCGGCTTCACGAGCATCACCAACGCCGCGCCGGCGAACGCGCCTCCCAGGCTGAGGGGGAAGGTCACTCGGGCCAGCTTCTTGTCCACCAGTCCCGCGCGCGCGAAGCGGACCAGCGCGGCGAATGAGCCGAAGACGGACTGGCCCTTGTTCGTACCCAACGCGACGTGTGGCGGAAGCCCCGCCGTGAGCAGGGCCGGCAAGGTGATGAGGCCGCCGCCTCCCGCGATGGCATCCACGACACCCGCGAGCAGCGCGGCGACACACAGCAGCACCAGGTGCTGCGCACTGACGTCCACCAGAAGGTCCACCCAGGACTCCCTCGACTCGAACGGCGCCTGGGTACCACGCTCCGCACGCGCCGTCGCGCCCGCCTGCTTCTTGCGTCACCCCATTCCTTGGGCCTCAATGCGCCCTCAGGCTTCCCTGCTTCAGAGGTCTTCATGTTCGCCTCCCTCATCACCGTGCTGGCGCTCACGCTGGCGTCAGCCCCGCCTTCACAAGACCCCACCGCGCCGGCGTGCCGGTCGGTGAACAGCCAGGTGTCATGCGGGTATGGGTGCAAGTCGGACTCGAACCGGGTGCGGTGCGCGCAGACGCCGCAGGGGCGTTGCCAGGTGGTGGATGGGCAGGCGGTGTGCTTCGACCCTCCGGCGTACGTGGTGAAGGCATATGGCGCGGCGTTGCCGGAGCCCGAGTGCAAGGCCATCGATGGCGTGGTGGCGTGTGGCTACAACTGCGTGACGCAGCCGGGCCGGGCGAAGTGCGCGAAGTCCCCGGCGGGGGTGTGCCGTGCCCGAGGGGGCGAGGTGGAGTGCTTCGACCCGCCCGCGGTGGTGTTCGCGGTGTACGGCAAGGACACGCCCAAGGCCGACTGCCGGACCAACGGGTCGGAGCTGACGTGTGGTTACGGCTGTCTGAGCGTGCCGGAAGGGGTGCGGTGCAACAAGACGCCGATGGGCGTGTGCAAGGTGGCGAGCGGGCGCATCGCGTGTTTCGACCCCTCGCCCGCGGCGATGTGTGCATGGAAGCGCACGCTGCCCGCGCCCGAGTGTCGCAACACGGAGTCTGGGCCGGTGTGTGGCTATGCGTGTACCACCGCGTTCACGAAGTCGGCGTGTGCGGCGACGCCCGCGGGACTTTGCAAGGTGTTCGACAGCGAGGTGTTCTGCTTCGACCCTCCGGCGGAGCAGCAGGGGGATGCGGCCTGTCTCTCGGTGTTGGGGATGGCCACGCTCGACGGCGTGGGGCCCTGATACCCCGGATGAGACACGCGGCCAGTCGTCCCCTTTGACCGGTTCGGGGAGAGCGGTAGGGTTCTGTCTTCTCGCATCTCGAATGGAGCAGAGCCACGCATGGCGGAGGGTGAGGTCCGTCAATATTGGGTCCGCAACGATAGGGGGACCCTCTGGGGGCCTCTCACCCTGCCGACCATCGAGCTGCTCATCGACAGCGGCGCCATCAAGGGGAAGCTTCAGGTTTCCCAGGATGGGTTGAACTTCGCCTTCCCATGGCGGTTCCCCGAGGCGCGCGACGCATTCCCGAGAGAGCTCTGGGGAGATGGAGCCCCCGCCTCCAACCCCGGCCCGACGGCCGGTCCGAGCGGGGCGCCCGGAGCCGCTCCCGCGGGACCGGGTGGTGTGCTCATGGCAGGTCCGGGCGGAGTCCCGATGACAGGTCCAGGCGGCGTGCCCGTCGCGCGTCCCGGCGGAGTGCCCATGGCTGGCCCTGGAGGCATGCCTGCGGCGGGTCCGGGTGGCGCGCCCGTCGCGCGTCCCGGCGGCGCGCCCATGGCTGGCCCTGGAGGCATGCCTGCGACGGGTCCGGGTGGCGTGCCCGTCGCGCGTCCCGGCGGAGTGCCCATGGCTGGCCCTGGAGGCATGCCTGCGGCGGGTCCGGGTAGCGTGCCGATGGCAGGTCCAGGCGGAGTCCCCCAAGCAGGACCGGCCATGGCCGGCCCGGGGACAGCCCAGATGGCCCGCCCAGGCGGTGCACCTACCGCGGGCCCCGGTGCAGCTCCGATGGCCGGCCCCGGTGCGGCCCCGATGGCGGGCCCGGGAGCCATGGCGAGGGGCGCACCAGGCACTGCGCCAGCAGCAGGTCCCGGAGTTCGCCCTGGTGATCCTCGAGCCCCAGGCAACCCGGCCCACATCGCGCAGCAAGGCGCGAGACCCGGTGTTCCAGGTACGGGACCAGGAGCCCCTCCCGGCGCCGCCGCAGCCCCCGGGCGCCCAGTCTCCCCAGGAGCGCCGAACGCGGCGGGTGCCCGTCCCGCCGGAGTCCCTGGATCGCCTCAAGCCCCATACGTGGGAGCCGGCTCCCAACCCGGCGTCGCCGCGACAGGGGCCCAAGCAGTCTCCCCTTCCGGTGCGCCACAGCCCCCCTACTCTGGAGCCAGCCCCCAAGGGGGAGCACCTCAAGCTCCGTTCGCGGGAGCCACCGCGCAAGCGGGCAGCACGCAGCCCACCGCCGCGCCGGGCTCAACGCAGGTGCCTCCAGGACGAACCAGCCCACAGGCAGGAGCCCCCACCGCGGCGGCCCAGCCCGCTGGCAGTCCGACACCCGTGGCCGCTGTCGCGACAGAAGGCTCGCCCTACGCGATGCCGCCACAGGGCCAACTCGACCAGACATCGCCACTGAACCTCTACGGTCGAATCGCCTCCGCCGAACAAACGGGCCTCCTCACGCTCACGCTCACGGACCGGGTCACCCAGGTTCACTTCCGCAAGGGCAACCCGGAGTTCGTCGACTCCACGCATCCGGAGGACGCGCTCGGCACCTCGCTGATGGGCGCGAAGCTCCTCTCCCCCGAGCAACTCCAGCAAGCCGAAGCCGCGAAGGACCGCTTCGGTGGCGACCTGCTCGCGGCGCTCTTCGGACTGGGCCTGCTGCAACCCGCCAGCGCCTTCTCCATCCTGGCGCAACGGGCGACCAGCATCCTGTTCAAGGGCCTCCGCGCGGAAACCGGCGCGTTCACCTTCGAACTCCGCGACCTCGCGGGCAACAAGGCCATGCCGCTCGGAAACCGGTGGGCCGTGCTCAGCGACACCGTGCGTCGCATGCCCTCCGCGGACATCAAGCGCCGGCTTGTGCCCGTGCTCCAACTGCCCATCATGAAGTCGGGCGGAATGGTGGCCGCGAGCGACCTGCGCCTCACCCCGCACGAAGTCCGAGCCCTCACCGTCATCGACGGCGTGCGCTCGGTGTCCCAGCTCCTCGCCGACTTCCCGCAGGACACCGACCACCTGCTGCGTCTCGCGTTCCTGCTGCGAGAGCTCGATGCGGTGTCCTTCGCCGCGGTGTCCCCCTCGGTGGCCACGGTCCATTCGGGCACGGCCGCAGAGAGTCCCACCGGAGCCACGCAAGCAGTCGCCTCGACGGGGACGCCTCCCGGAGCCAACGCCGCGGCGACCGCGGCACGTCCCCCGCCCCCGACCGCGGCCCCCACCGGAGCCACGATTCCTGGCAACCCGCATGGAGCCGCCGCCACGGCCGCACGTCCCGGCAACCCACCCGGAGCCAACGCCGCCACGGCCGCGCGCCCAGGCAACCCACCCGGAGCCACCGCCGCACGACCCGGCAATCCCCCCGGAGCCGCCACCGCGACGGCACGCCCCGGCAATCCCCCCGGAGCCGCCGCGCGTCCCGGCAACCCGCCCGGAGCCCCCGCGACCGCCGCGCGCCCAGGCAATCCCCCGGGAGCCCCAGCGGGAGCAGCCGGCCCCGCCGCCAATGCCCCCGGCGCCGACGAGATTCCGGCCCTGCGCACCCTCGCCACGGCCATGAAGCAGCAGACCCACTTCCAGCGGCTGGGGCTGACCGAGCAGGCGGACGGAGGCGCGGTGAAGATCGCCTACTTCCGTCTGGCCAAGCAGTACCACCCGGACACGCTGCAGCAGGGGGCCCCACCGGAGCTCGAGAAGCTCAAGGCCGAGGTCTTCGCCTACGTCGGAGACGCCTACCGGACGTTGTCCGACGACAAGAGCCGCGCCGCCTATCTCGAGGAGCTCAAGAGCGGAGGCGCCGGGTCCGAGGTGGACATCAACTCCATCCTCAAGGCCGAGGAGCTCTTCCAGAAGGCGTGCATTCTCGTGAAGGCACGCAAGTTCCCGGAAGCGGTCAAGATGTTGAACGAAGCCATCCAGCTCAACGCGGAGGAGGCCGAGTTCTACGCCTGGCGGGGGTACGCGCGTTTCTTCACCGCGGCGGACAAGAAGGCGGCGCAGCCCGAGGCCTTCCGGGAAATCCAGAACGCCATCAAGCGCAATGAGCGCTGTGCGCCCGCCCACTACTTCCAGGGGGTGATTGCGAAGTTGACCGGGGACGCGACGGGGGCCCTCAAGCACTTCAAGCGCACCGTGGAGCTTCAGCCAGACCACATCGACGCGCAGCGGGAGATTCGCATGGCGGCCCAGAAGAAGTAGGGTGCGCCCCCCGTCCGGGCGGGGCCAGGGGCCCCACCGGAGGAGTCGAAGGAGACAGCAACGTGCCGCTCACCGGGAAGCAACGCCGCCATCTGCGCGCGCTCGGACACCACCTGGAGCCGGTGGTCATCGTCGGTCAAGCCGGCGTCACCGAGGGCGTCATCGCCGCCGTCGAGCAGGCGCTGCAGGACCACGAGCTCATCAAGGTCAAGATCAACGAAGGCCCGGAGACGCGCCAGGAAGCCTCCGCGCGCATCGCCGAGGGCACGGGCGCCGAGCAGGCCCAGCTGCTGGGCCGCACCGCGCTCTTCTTCAAGAAGCGCAAGGAGAAGTCCAAGTTCGAGAAGTTCTGACCGGCGGGCCCGCCTCGCCGACTACTTGCCGGTGAAGCGGGCCTCGCGGCGCTCGATGAAGGACTGGACGCCCTCGGCGGCGTCCTCGGAACCCACGAGCGCCAGCAACCGCGGCAAGAGCGAGCGAGCCGCCGCGTCGGGCCCCTCCGTCAGGGCCTGCCGCGCGGACGCGAGTGTCGCCTGCACCCCCAGCGGCGCCTGCTTCGCCACCGTCTCCGCCAGGGCCAGGGCCCGCTCGAGGTGGCGCCCCCGCTCCACGACCTCCTGCACCAGCCCGATTCGGTGTGCCTCGCGAGCGTCGAACTCATCGCCCGTGAGCAGCCAGCGCATCGCGTTGCCCCATCCCACGCGTTGAGGGAAGCGGAGCGTGGCGCCGCCGAACGGGAAGATGCCGCGCTTGATTTCAATCTGCGCGAAGCGAGCGTCCTCGGAGGCCACGGTGATATCGGCCGCGAGGATGAGCTCGATGGACAGCGTGAGGCACAAGCCCTGGGCCGCGACGACCAGGGGCTTGGTCCTCGCGGCGCCGCTGATGCCCCACGGGTCGATGAAGCCCTCCGCGTAGAGCGGCTCGCCGCTGGCGAACACCGGGGCGACACTCGCCAGGTCCAGGCCCGCGGAGAAGTGGTCACCCACGGCGAAGAGGACCATGCAGCGCACGTCGGGGTCGCGGTCCGCCTCGGTCAGCGCGGACGACAGTCCCCGCAGCATGCCAACGTCGAAGGCATTGCGCTTCTCCGGGCGATGGATGCCGATGAGCGCGAGGTGTCCACGCGCTTCCAGGCTGATGCGAGGGTCCGACGTGCTCATGAGCGCTCCCACGTGAGAAGGAGCCGCCATTCTCCGCCACGCGAAGCCGGACACGACGCCGGGCGCGTCGCGCCGTCCAACGCACGACGTTCGGCCACCCGGCTCAGCGCATGAAGCCCGCGGTGCTCGCCGCCAGCTCCGCCGCCGCGCCCAGCTGATCCAACAGCGTGGGGCCGAAGTACTGCCGCCGGGACTCCCCCTGCTCGGCGCGAACCAGCGAGGGCGCCTCCACGTAGCCCACATATCCCCCCGCGAGCCCCATCACCCCCGAAGCCCCCGTGCGACGCACCAGCTCCGCGCCCGCATCGACGGTGGGCTCTCCCGGCACCGTCACCAGTTGCAGAGGCCCCAGCACCAACGCCGCCACTTCGGCGGTCCGCTCCGCGGAGCCACACAGCAGGTTGTCGCCCGCGGCGCGCGTGAGCGAAGGCACCAGCCGCGAGGCATCCGGCCGAGGCATCGCCGCCTCCGTGCGCACCAACGACAAGCGGACCTCGGGGCCCACGGGCGCCAGGGGTACCTCGCCCGCCACCTCCGCGAGCGCATGGGCGAACGCGGACACGCGCTCCAGCCCCTGCCCCTGGGAGAACGCCACCGAGATATTGCCGACCGTGCCCTGCAACAGAAGCGTCACGCCGCTGCCCTCGGACTCGCGCAGGGCGCTGAGCCGGCCGGGATAGTCCGGGTCCACGTAGCCGCGCTGCCGGGGAACCATGGTCGGATGCGCGGCGAAGAAGAGCAGCTCCGCCACGGGCGCCGCCGCGCCCCGCAGGACCACGCGCTGCAGGGTGCCATCCGATTCGGAGCCACCGCTGCGCGCGTAGACGAACTTGGGCTTCTTCGTCTCCCCCATCTCCATCGTCACGTCGGTGAGCGCGGCGCGGGCCTGCTGGAGCGCGCTGCTCGCCGCGGTGGCGATGGCCTCCAACGAGTCCTCTCGGTAGCGCCCCGTCCCGACGAGCTGCGACACCAGCCGAGGGTCATAGCCCCCGAGCGACGAGTGGGTGTGCGTGGCCAGCACCAGCACGTCCTCGAGCCCCGAGGCGCGGGCAAGCTCACGCACGCGGGCCGTCACCGAGTCCGTGACGAACAACAACTCCAGCGACACCAACCCGACGCGCGAGCCCCCGACCTCCAGCACCACGGCGCGAGCATGAAGGGGCGGGTCTGCCTCCTTCGCCTCCGCGCGAGGCGGCGCATACCCGGCGACCACCACGGGGAACGGAGGATTCAGCGCGACCTTCGCGGCGCCAGCGCGCAACAGGCCCCTCGCCTTCACCTGCGACAGCAGCACGGGCGCGCGCTCGTCCCAGGTGCCACACCAGTTCCAGGAACCCAATGCATAAGCGGCACCCACGGTGAGCAAGACCAGGGGAAACAAGGAACGCCAGGAGGCTCGTCGCGAAGATGCCATGCGGTGAGCAGACTAACGGTCCATGACGCATCCGGCGAGGCTCGTGTGCCCACATCGGACGACTCCGGTGTCGGGTGGAATACCCACCGAAGGGGCGTGCGTTCCTGTTCCGCTCACCGCCCGAAAGGAGTAAGGCAGCGCGCCATGTGCGGCATCTTCGGAATCACGGGACACGTTGAGGCCTCCAACCTGACGTACTTGGGGCTGCACGCCCTTCAGCATCGCGGGCAGGAATCCGCGGGCATCGTCGCCTCGGATGGCCATGGCCTTCGAGCGCACCGTCAGATGGGATTGGTGGCCGATATCTTCGACGCGCCGGTGCTCGCCGGCCTGCCTGGCCAGTCAGCCATCGGCCACGTCCGTTACTCGACGGCGGGTGGCAGCCAGCTGAAGAACGCACAGCCGCTCTTCGTGCAGTACGCGGGAGGGCAGTGCGCCATCGCGCACAACGGCAACCTCGTCAACGCGGCCGAGTTGAAGGAGAAGCTGGAGGCCGACGGAGCCATCTTCCAGTCGGACGCGGACACGGAGGTCATCCTGCATCTGCTGGCGCGCTCCAAGCAGGCCAGCTTCGAGCAGAAGCTGGTGGAAGCGCTGCGCAAGGTGGAAGGCGCCTACAGCCTGCTGGTGCTGACGGAGAACAAGCTGGTCGCGGTGCGAGACCCGCTGGGCATCCGGCCGCTGGTGTTGGGGCGGATGAAGGAAGGCGCGTACGTGCTCGCCAGCGAGACGACGGCGCTGGACCTCATCGAGGCGGAGCTGGTGCGCGAGCTGGAGCCGGGCGAGCTGCTCGTCATCGAGAACGGCGTGCTGCGCACGAGCAAGCCCTTCGCGGAGCCCGCGCGCCTGGGGCGCTGCATCTTCGAGCAGGTGTACTTCGCGCGGCCGGACTCGGTGTTGTTCGGCAAGAGCGTGTACGAGGTGCGCAAGCGGATGGGCATGCAGCTGGCGCGGGAGAAGCCGGTGCCCGGCGCGGACCTGGTCATCGCGGTGCCGGACTCGGGTGTGGCGGCGGCCATCGGCTTCTCGCAGCAGAGCGGGATTCCGTATGACGTGGGCCTCATTCGCAGCCACTACGTGGGCCGCACGTTCATCGAGCCGCAGCAGTCCATCCGTCACTTCGGCGTGAAGCTGAAGCTGTCGGCGGTGAAGCACGTGCTCAAGGGCAAGCGCGTCGTGGTGGTGGATGACTCCATCGTCCGAGGCACCACGAGCCGCAAGATCGTGAAGATGCTCAAGGCCGCGGGAGCGATTGAGGTGCACCTGCGCATCTCCTCGCCGCCGACGAAGTGGCCATGCTTCTACGGCATCGACACGCCGAGCCGGCAGGAGCTCATCGCCGCCAGCCACAGCACGGACGAAATCGCGCGCTACGTCACGGCGGATTCGCTGGGCTACATCTCCCTGGAGGGTCTGGAGGAAGCGGTGGGAGACGCGGACCGGGGCAACTTCTGTACGGCGTGTTTCTCCGGCAAGTACCTGCTGGGAGAGATGGCGCCGGGCGCGCAGGAGCAAAGCAAGCTCACCGCCTGACGAACACGCCGCGAGCCTGAAGCACCCAAGGCCCCCTTCCCTTCACCGGGTCGGGGGCCTTCGACGTCGTGGCGGTCAGTTCCGGTTGTCGTGCCGGATGCCTTCACGAACCTCGCTGAGGGCCTGCTCCGTCAACGAGATGGCCTTCACGCGATGGCCCCCCTTGTCGGGGGAGGCGTTCTGGAGGGCGTTGAGCGCCTTCTCCAGATGGGCCACGGCATCACGCATGCGCGGCTGGCGCTCGGCATGAGCCTGTTGGACGAAACCACCGAGGAAGAAGGCAACAGCGGCGGCGAGGACGGTGCGGCGCATCGAGGGCTCCTGAGCAGTTTCCCTCACCAACCCAGGAGCCGACCGAAGGTTATGCGCGAGCGAAAAGGCCCCTTACCCGCCGCGCGTCAGGGTGGGCGGTGGAGGCAAAGGTACGCCTGAGATGAAGTCCATGAGGTCGGAGGGAAGCGGGGCCTCGAAAGAGACGTCCACCCCCGTGCCCGGATGGGGGAACACGATGCGGGCCGCATGCAGCGCATGGCGAGGCAGCCTCAATCTCACCCACGCCTCGGGCTCCAGGGAGTGCTTGCTGAAGCGGTCGAAGTAGCCCGGGTCCGGGCCGTACATCTTGTCACCCACGATGGGGAAGCCCGCTTCGCGCAGGTGGATGCGAATCTGGTGCTGCCGCCCTGTCTCCGGAAAGCAGCGCAGCAGCGCGAAGGGAGCACCGTCGCGAGTGAAGCGCTGGAGCACCTCGAACCGGGTGCGGCTGGGCTTGCCCTCCATGGGGTCGATTCGCACGGCGATGCGAATGAGCTCAGTGCCTTCCGCGATGGGCGCATCGACGACGAAGGTGTCCTCGGGAGGATGTCCCTCGCAGAGCGCGAGGTACTCCTTGTGCACGTCGCGAGAGACGAAGAGCCGGCCGAGGACGCGGCACGCCTCGGTGGTGCGGCCACAGACGACGAGCCCACTCGTCTCCCGGTCCAGTCGGTGCGCGGGCTCGGCGAAGCGCTCCCCGAAGCGCTCGCGCAGGATGGAGACAAGTGTCCCCTTGTGGTACCGCGCGGTCGGATGGATGGGCAGGCCCGCGGGCTTGTCGAGCACCAGGAGCCAGTCGTCTTGAGCGACCACGGGCAGCTCCGTGGGAGTCTCCGGTTCTTCGCTGCCAGGGCGGCGCAGGCGGAACGCCATGCCCGGGTACACGGGCGTGGAGGGCTTCAGCCTGCGCTCATCGCAATGCACACCGCGCAGGATGATGCCGGCCAGCCGCTCGCGAGGCATGCGGCGCAGCTTCTGGCCCAGGTAGTCCTCCAGTCGCCAGCCCGCATAGTTGGGCTCCACGACGAAGGGGATGTCGACGAACCCCTCGGGGACAGCGGCGCGCGCGGAGGAAGCATCGCGGCCCGGGCCACGAGGACCGGAGGCCACGCGCTCCTGCTCCTCGGAGACGGGGACCTCCGTCGATGAATCCAGTTCGCCGCGCATGACTTCCGCGCTCTAGCACGGCGAAGGACTTCCCACAGTCTGAACAGCCCACGCCCCCGCAAGAGGCAAGGCCCGGACACCCCACCACCGGAGACTCATCGCGAGCCGACAAGGAAGCGCGCGAAGAGCTGCCCGGATGCGCGCACCGGAGCCCCATCAAGCAGACACGGCGAGTCGCGTACCGCCTCGCGACTCACTGAGGAAGCGCGCGAAGATATCCGCGATGCGCTCCCCCGAGCGCCCATCCCAGAACTCCGGAATCCGCCCCTTCTTGCCCTGCCCGGAGAGCGCACGGTCCGCGGCGTCGCGGATGCGGTCCGGGTCGGTCCCCACGACTTCGTTGGTGCCCTGCTCGACGGTGATGGGACGCTCGGTCTGCTCGCGCAGGGTGAGGCACGGCACGCCCAGCGCCGTGGTCTCCTCCTGGAGTCCGCCGGAGTCCGTGAGGATGAGCCGGGCCTGCGATGTCAGCGCGAGGAACTCCAGATACCCCATGGGGTCCACGGGGCGCAGGTTCGCACAGCGCTCGAAGTAGGAGCCCAGGCCCTGCTCGGCAATCATCTTCCGCGTGCGCGGGTGCACCGGGAAGATGACCGGCAACCGCGAGGCCACATGGGCCAGGGCCGAGAGCAATCCCTCCAGCACCTTCGGGTCATCCACGTTCGAGGGCCGATGGAGCGTACACACGGCATAGCCGCGCGGCTCCACCCCCAATCCCTTCAGCACGGGCAACTGCTCCGCCTTCTCCTTCGAGGTGAGCAGTGAGTCGATCATCACATTGCCCACCAGATGGATGCGCGAGGAGTCCAGCCCCTCCTTGAGCAGGTTCGCATCCGCGTCGCGCGAGGGCGTGAGCAGCAGGTCCGACAGCCGGTCCGTGACGATGCGATTGATTTCCTCCGGCTGGTGCCGGGAGTAGCTGCGCAGGCCCGCCTCGACGTGGGCCAGGGGAATCGCCAGCTTCGACGCCACCAGCGCGGCGGCGATGGTGCTGTTGACGTCCCCCACGACGGAGACGAGGTCCGGTTGGTGCGCCAGGAAGACCGTCTCCAACTCCACCATCATCCGAGCCGTCTGCTGCGCATGGCTGCCCGAGCCGATGCCCAGGTGCTCATCCGGCGTCGGCAAGCCCAGGTCGGAGAAGAAGACATCGCTCATCTTCACGTCGTAGTGCTGCCCCGTGTGGATGAGCACTTGTTGGAGCGAGGTCCGCGCGGTGATGGCACGGTAGATGGGCGCGACCTTCATGAAATTGGGGCGCGCGCCGACGATATGGAGGACCTTCTTCATGTCGCCAGCCAAGCTAGGCACGCCGGGTCGGATGCCTAGTGGCCCCTGGGCACCTCGCCGTCAAAGCCGTCAGATTCGGGGACTGAATCTGACCGATTTGATACACGGCGGACGTCATGGCCACCTCCCGCACCGTCGCCGTCATCCCCGCCCGTCACGCCAGCACCCGGTTCCCGGGCAAGCCGCTCGCGCTCATCGCGGGCCGCCCCATGGTGGAGCACGTCTGGCGCCGCTGTCAGGAGGCGGGGGTCTTCGACGAGATTTGCGTGGCCACCGACGACGAGCGCATCCGCGCCACCGTGGAGTCCTTCGGAGGCCGCGCGGTGATGACCAGTCCCCACTGCGCCACGGGCACGGACCGGGTGGCGGAAGTGGCGCGCGCGCGGACCGACGTGGACGTGTGGGTGAACGTCCAGGGTGACGAGCCCCTGGTGGACCCGGAGGCCCTCAAGTCCCTGGCCGGACTCTTCGCGGACCCCAGCGTGCGCATGGGCACCCTCGTCAGGCCGCTCGAAACGGACGAGGCCGACAGCCCGCACGTGGTGAAGGCGGTGCTCGCGCTCAACGGCGACGCCCTCTACTTCAGCCGCAGCCTCGTCCCCCACGCGCGCGAGCCCGCGGCCCGGGTTCCCCGCTGGGGCCACATCGGCCTGTATGGCTACCGCAGGGATGTGTTGCTCAAGCTCGCGGAGCTGGCGCCCACGCCGCTCGAGGAGACGGAGAAGCTGGAGCAACTGCGCGCGCTGGAGCACGGCATCGCCATCCGCTGCGCGCGTGTCTCGTGGCGCACGGTCGCGGTGGACATCCCCGAGGACGTCGCGAAGGTCGAAGCCGTCATGCGCCAGAAGGGCCTGCTGTAGTCCCTCACGCGCCCTTCGCGGTGGACGACACGCCATCCACCGCGAAAGCAGCACGCTTCAAAGCATCGGCAGGTCTTCGCTGTACGACCCCAGCGGGAACGCGGCGTCGATGCGGGCCAGCTCGTCCGCCGACAGCTCCAGCATCGACGCGGCGGCGTTGTCCTTCAGGTGGGCCACGCGGCTCGACTTGGGAATGGCGAACAGCGAGGGCCGGCGCACGAGGAACTGGAGTGCCACCTGGCGAGACGTCGCGCCATGGGCGCGAGCGATGGCCTCCAGCACCCGGCCACCCGCGCTGTCCGGCCGAGGAAAGTTCCCGTTGCCGAACGGGCTGTAGCCCACCACCGAGATGCCTCGCGCCTCACACCAGGGCAGCACCGCGTGTTCGATGGCACGCTCTTCCAGGTGGTAGAGCACCTGGTTGCAGGCGATGCGCTCGGGTTTCGTGAGCGACAGGAGCTCCTCCAGGTCGGCCACCGCGAAGTTGCTCACCCCCCACGAACGAATCTTCCCATCGGCCACCAGCTTCTCGAAGGCGCGCACCGTCTCCGCCAGCGGATGTGAGCCCGGCCAATGCAGCAGGTAGCTGTCCAGCCAGTCGGTGCGAAGCCGCTTCAGGCTCTTCTCGCAGGCGGCCAGCGTGCCCGCGTAGGACGCGTTGGAGGGCATCACCTTCGACACGAGGAAGACCTCCTCCCTGCGGCCGGAGATGGCCTCGGACACGATGAGCTCCTCCACGCGGCCATGGCCGTACAACTCCGCGGTGTCCACGTGGGTGAGCCCCAAATCCAACCCCGCGCGGAGCGAACGGATGGCCTCCTTGTGGTCATCGCCCTCCATCTGCCACGTCCCTTGCCCCAGGACGGGGACGTGCTTCCCGGTACGACCGAAGATGTGTTGCTCCATGACCTACCTCCGTGTCCGAAAGGATGAGCTGCTCCCACCCGCCCCGACAGCGTGCGACCGTGCGAACCCAGGGGCTCCGCGCTAGTCTCCGCGAGTGTCCGCCTCTTCGTCTCCATCCAAGTCCCGGCCCCCCTCGCGTGTGACGTTGAGCCGACTGCTCACCCTGGCGAGGCCCGAGCTTCCCACGCTTGTCGTGGGCACGCTCTTCTTGTTCATCAGCAGCGCGGCCGCCCTGGTCTTCCCCCGGGCCATCGGCGACCTCCTCGACGAGGCGCTCGGAGCCCGCAGCCGTGAGCGCCTGGACACCATCGCCCTGGTGATGTTCGGCGTCTTCGTCGTGCAAGGCCTGGCCATGGCCCTGCGCGTCTATCTCTTCAGCACCGCGGGCGAGCGCGTCGTGACGCGCCTGCGCAAGCGCCTGTTCCAGAGCCTGCTGTCCCAAGAGGTCGCGTTCTTCGACGAGCGCCGCACCGGTGAACTCACCAGCCGTCTGGCCTCCGACACGAGCGTCCTGCAGAGCACCGTCACCACCAACATCTCCATGACGTTGCGCTACACCGTGCAGGCGCTGGGCGGCGTGGTGCTCCTCTTCTTCACGTCGCCTCGCCTCACGCTGGTGATGCTCGCCATCATCCCCGCGGTGGCCATTGGCGCGGTGGTGTATGGCCGGCGCGTGCGCCACCTGTCGCGGCAGGTGCAGGACGCCCTCGCCGCCTCCAGCGAGGTGGCCGAGGAGGACCTCTCCGGCATCCGCACCGTGCGCTCCTTCGCCGCGGAGAGCCATGAAATGGAGCGCTACGGCGCCGCGGTGGACCGGGCCCTGGAGCTCGCCAAGACGCGCGCGCGCCAGTCCGCGATGTTCATGGGCGTCGCGTCCATCGCCATGTATGGCTCCACCGCGGCCATGCTCTGGTACGGCGGCCGGCTGGTGGTGGACGGAGCGCTCAGCGTGGGCGCCCTCACCTCGTTCCTCATCTACACGTTGATGGTCGCGCTCTCGTTGAGCGCCGTCGCGGAGGTGTGGGCGGACTTCATGCGCGCCAGCGGCGCCGCCGAGCGCGTGTTCGAACTGGTGGACCGCGAGCCCGCCATCCCCTCGGGGGGACAGACGCTGACCTCGGTGAAGGGCCACGTGGAGTTCCGCGCCGTGCGCTTCGCCTACCCCACGCGCCCGGACGTCCCCGTGCTCCAGGGCATGGACCTGGAGATGAAGCCCGGTGAAGTGGTCGCCGTCGTCGGTCCTTCCGGCGCGGGCAAGTCCACGCTCGCCTCGCTCCTGTCGCGCTTCTACGACCCGCAGGGCGGCGCGGTGCTCCTGGATGGACAGCCGCTCACCACGCTGGAGCCCGACTGGCTGCGGCGCAACATCGGCATGGTCGCGCAGGAGCCCCAGCTCTTCTCCTGCTCCATCTCGGACAACATCCGCTATGCGCGGCCGGACGCCACGCAAGAGGAAGTGGAGCAGGCCGCGCGCGCCGCCAACGCCCACGACTTCATCCAGCGCTTCCCGGAGGGCTACGCCACCCAGGTCGGCGAGCGAGGCGTGCAGCTCTCCGGCGGACAGAAGCAGCGCGTGGCCATCGCGCGCGCGGTGTTGAAGGACCCTCGCCTGCTCATCCTCGACGAGGCCACCAGCGCCCTGGACGCGGAGAGCGAACACCTGGTGAAGGACGCACTGGAGCGGCTGATGAAGGGCCGCACCACGCTCATCATCGCCCACCGCCTGTCCACCGTGGCCAACGTGGACCGCGTGCTCGTGCTGGAGGGAGGCCGCATCGTCCAGAGCGGCACCCACTCAAGCCTCATGGGCCAGGAGGGCCTGTACCGCAGGCTGGTGGAGCGGCAGTTCGTCGTGGCCTGAAGGGCAGCCCTGCACTCAGGCCCGCACTAATGCCTCCGGAAAGTGGCGCGCAATCACGCGGGTGATTACCTCTTCGGCCGCAGAAAGGAGGTGATGCCTTGATCGACAGCAAGAATCAGGCGTCCACCTCCGCCAAGGCGGCCTGAAGTCAGCCCCCAAGGCGGTGGAAGACGCCCGAGGTAACGAGGGCCCGTTTCCGCGTTCGCGCGGGAACGGGTCTTTTACTTTCGTCCGGGAATGGAGTCCTTAAGAGCTTGTTCCAACCGCCCGGGGGGAGTGGCCGACCCTTTTTGTACCCATCCGGGAGATTTGCCGTGTCCATCACCCCGTGCCCCAGCCCACTGCCCACCGCGTTGCGCGATGAGGAGGCCGTCCAGGCCCAGCGCAACCTCTACTGCCCCAACTACGACGCCTGCCTGCACATGGTCGTCAAGCGGGGCTGGGAGGGCTGGAGCTGCCGTAACTGTGACTTGCGGGACTTCCGTGTCGGACAACCGGACGTCCGCGAGTTCGCGGTCTCCCGCCCCGGTGGTTGGGACGGAAACTGAGGCGGCGTCAGCCGGAGCACCGAGCGGCCCCTCGACCGGCGCAGAATAATTGACGCATCCCTGCCCTACTTGGCAGAACGGGATATGCGCTCCAAGAAAACCAAGTTCATTTTCGTGACGGGCGGAGTGGTCAGCTCCCTCGGCAAGGGCCTCGCCTCGGCCTCGATTGGCGCCCTGCTCGAGAACCGCGGCCTCGCCGTCACGCTGCTCAAGCTGGACCCGTACATCAACGTGGACCCCGGCACGATGAGCCCGTTCCAGCACGGCGAGGTCTTCGTCACCGAGGACGGTGGCGAGACCGACATGGACCTGGGCCACTACGAGCGCTTCACCAACGCGCGGATGAGCCGGCTCAACAACTTCACCTCCGGCCGCATCTATCACGCGGTCATCATGAAGGAGCGCCGCGGCGAGTACCTGGGCAAGACGGTGCAGGTGATTCCGCACGTCACGGATGAAATCAAGGCGAGCATCCGCCAGGCGGCCCAGGACGCGGACGTGGTGATTGTGGAGGTGGGTGGCACGGTGGGCGACATCGAGTCGCTGCCGTTCCTCGAGGCCATCCGTCAGATGCGCTACGACGTGGGCAGCCAGAACGCCGTCTACGTGCACCTGACGCTCCTGCCGTACATCGGCGCCGCGGGCGAGGTGAAGACCAAGCCCACGCAGCACTCGGTGATGAAGCTGCGCGAGATTGGCATCCAGCCCGACTTCCTGGTGTGCCGCACGGACCGCGAGGTGTCGCGCGAGCTCAAGGACAAGATCGCCATGTTCTGCAACGTGGACACCGGCAACGTGTTCACCTCGCCGGACGTGCGCAGCATCTACGAGCTGCCCCTGGAGCTGCACCGGCAGGGCCTGGATGAGCGGCTGGCGGAGGTGCTCAACATCTGGAGCCGCGCGCCGCACCTGGAGCGCTGGGAGAACATCCTGCGCAAGGTGTACGAGCCCGCGCGAGGCCAGGTGCAGGTGGCCATCGTCGGCAAGTACGTGAACCTCACGGAGAGCTACAAGAGCCTCAACGAGGCCCTCCTGCACGGCGGCATCGCCAACGACGTGAAGGTGAACCTGCACTTCGTGGACAGCCAGGACGTGGAGGCCCAAGGGCCGGAGAAGCTGCTGTCCGGCGTGGACGCCATCCTGGTGCCCGGCGGGTTCGGCGTGCGGGG
This sequence comes from Myxococcus stipitatus, assembly GCF_037414475.1. Next base: position 3,091,382 of record NZ_CP147913.1, read on the forward strand.
CACCGAGGGCAAAATCGCGGCGGTGCGCTACGCGCGCGAGAAGAAGATTCCGTTCTTCGGCATCTGCCTGGGCCTGCAGATGGCGGTGGTGGAGTTCAGCCGGAGCGTGCTGGGGCTGACGGCGGCCAACAGCCTGGAGTTCAGCGAGCACACGCCCCACCCCGTCGTGACGTTGATGGAGAGCCAGGTGTCGGTGCAGGACAAGGGCGGCACCATGCGCCTGGGCAGCTACGCCTGCGCGCTGAAGCCCGGCACGCGCGCGCACCAGCTCTACGGCCAGGACATCATCCAGGAGCGCCACCGCCACCGCTACGAGGTGAACAACGCCTACCGAGGACGGCTGCAGGAGGCGGGGCTGGTCATCTCCGGCCACAATCCGGAGCTGAACCTGGTGGAGATGATTGAGTTGTCGGACCACCCGTACTTTGTTGGGTGCCAGTTCCACCCCGAGTTCAAGAGCAAGCCCTTCGCCCCTCACCCTCTCTTCTCCGGCTTCATCAAGGCCGCGCTCGAGCAGCGCGACGCCACGGCCGGCCAGGTGCGCGCATGAGCGCCAGCAGCAGCCTTCCCATCACCCTGTGTGGCCACAAGGTCGGCCCCGGTCAGAAGCTCTTTGTCATTGCCGGCCCGGACAGCATCGAGTCCGAGGAGATGGCCCTGAAACATGCTCACTTGCTCAAGGGCATCACCAGCCGGCTGGGCGTGCCCTACGCCTTCAAGTGCTCCTATGACAAGGCCAACCGGACGAGCGGGAAGTCCTTCCGAGGCCCGGGTCTCCGGGAAGGGCTGCGCATTCTAGCGCGTATCAGGGATGAAGTGGGCGTCCCGGTCCTCACGGACGTCCATGAAACCAGCCACGTAGGCCCTGCCTCGGAAGTTGTGGATATCATCCAGATACCGGCGTTCCTGTGCCGGCAGACAGACCTGGTGGAGGCCGTGGCTCGCACGGGCAAGGGCGTGAATTTGAAGAAGGGACAATTCGTGGCCCCCAAGGACATCGTCCACTCGGCGCGCAAGGCGTTCGAGGCGGGCAACCCCAACGTGCTCGTCACGGAGCGGGGCTCGTCCTTTGGCTACAACAACCTGGTTGTCGACATGCGTGGCTTCGCGCAGATGCGCGAGGCGGGCCTGGCCGTGTGCTTTGACGCCACGCACTCCGTGCAGCTGCCCAGCGCGGGCAACGGAGAGACGGCGGGTGAGCGCAAGTTCGTCTCACTGCTCGCGCGCTCCGCCGCGGCCGCCGGGATTGATGCCTTGTTCACCGAAGTCCACGAGGACCCTGACCGTGCCCTGTGTGACGGTCCGTGCTCGCTCAATCCCCAGATGTTCGAGGACGTGGTACGAAATGTGCTGAACATCCGCCGGGTGTTGGGACACGAGCCCAGCTGATGAACACGCCAAGAGAAGGAGCCGAGCGACTCATGCCGACGGAAGCACTTTCCAAGCCGGGAAAGGAAGAGCTGACGTCCCGCGCGGCACGCGTGCGGCTGCTTGTCTTTGACGTGGACGGGGTGCTCACCGACGGCGGCCTGTATTACGGCGACGGCGGGGAGCTGATGAAGCGCTTCGATGTGAAGGATGGTCACGCCCTGGTCATGGCCCGGCTGTCGGGCCTGCCCGCCGCCATCCTCACCGCCCGCACCTCAGGCATCGTGGAGGCACGCGGGCGGGAGCTGGGCCTGGCGGCTGTGTTTCAAGGCCGCAAGGACAAGGGCGCCGCACTGGACGAGCTGCTCCGGCAACTGGACGTCCCCCCAGACGAATGTGCCTACATGGGGGACGACCACAACGACCTGGCCCCACTCTCCAAGGTGGGCTTGTCCGCGTGTCCCGCGGATGCTGTTCCCGAGGTGCGTCAGGAGGTCCATTTCGTGACCCAGAGCCCAGGCGGCCGAGGCGCCGCTCGGGAGCTCGTCGAGCTGGTCCTCAAGTCCCGTGGTCGTTGGGACGAGGCCGTGGGTCTGATGAGGGGGACTGATGGACGCAGTGCGCAGAGAGGTTGAAGGAAACCCCGTATTCAAGGTAGGTGGTTGATTCCATGGGCAGCGGAATGATGCAGCAAGAGGGGAGTACGGCGATGACGGACCAGCTCTACACGACGCACGACATCAGTCGTTTGCTTCAGGTGGATCCGTCCACGGTGAGCAAGTGGATTGACCGGGGCATCCTGATGGCCTTCCGGACGCCGGGTGGTCACCGCCGGGTGCGTTCGGCGGACCTGCGCACGTTCCTCATCACCCACCAGATGCCGGTTCCGGAGGAGCTGGGCAGCGGCACGGTGCGCCTGCTGGTGGTGGACGACGAGCGCGCGGTGCTGGACGCCATCAAGCGCGCGTTCAAGCCCTTCGCGGCGCAGGTGGAGCTGCAGACGACGACGAGCGGCGTGGAGGCCCTGCTGCTGGTGTCGGAGCAGAAGCCGCACGGGATGATCATCGACCTCAACATGCCGGACATCGACGGCCTCGAGGTCTGCCGCCGCATCCGTCAGCGCAAGCAGATGGAGGGCGTGCGCCTCATCACCATGACGTCCGTGCACACCGCCGACGTGGTGGAGCAGTCGAAGCAGGCCGGCGCGCTGGCGTGCCTGGCCAAGCCGCTGGATGTGCAGCAGGTGCTGGAGCTGTTCCGCGTGCCCATCTCGCTCAGCGCCAAGCGCTGAAGCGCGGAGGGCTTCCGCCACCCCCTCGCGGAAGCCCTCGACAGGGGTGAAGGGAGAGGAAGCCGCGCCGTTACCGGCGGACAGCGGCCTCCCAGGAGGGGTGTGCGCGCGCTTCAGCTCTGGACCTTGACCTCGATGACGCGGGGCTTGGATTCCTCACGCCGGGGCAGTGACAGCGTCAGCACGCCTTGCTCGTAGCGCGCCTCCACCCGGGTGGCGTCCACGGTCTCCGGCAGGGAGAACGAGCGCGTGAAACCACCCTGGGCTCGCTCCTGGCGTCGCACGTTGACGCCGTCGGCCAAGGGCTGCGCCTTGCGCTCCGCCTTCACGGTGAGCACGTCGCGCTCCACCGTCACCTGGATGTCCTTCGCGTCCACACCCGGGATGTCGAGGTGCAGGGTGATGCCCGCCTCGGACTCGAGGATGTCGGCCGCGGGCGTGCGCTCGCGCGGAGCCTGGCGGAAGAAGCCGGGCTGGGCCAGCTCGCGGACCAGCGCGTCGAAGTCGCGCATCAGGGGGTTCACCACCACGGCGGAGTTGAACGGGTTGCGGCTATGCATGGTCTTCTCCTGTTCGTGACACCCTTCGCGGGTGCACGGCATGTGAATCACAGACGTTGTCCTGGTTCGCGGTCGCCGCGGGCTCCCCACCGGGGCTCCAGCGCCGCCTCACAAGACTCAAGAGAACCATGCTCCGGGACGTGTCAAGCAACGCCCCCGGCCCGCCCGCGGCCCTCGCTTCAAGGCCGCCTGCCTGCCCTCCAGCCCGTCGAAAGAGCGCTGGAGGTGGGTTCACCTGGGCTCAGTCGTCCTCGCGGCCCAGGGTGACGCCGACGGCCTCCTCCTCGCGGGCGACATGCACGGTCCACGGGCGGCAGCAGACCGGACAGTCCTCGATGTAGTGCTCGTGGGTGGCGCCGATGGGGTCCACGTCGACCTCCACCTGTTCGCCGCAATAGGGGCACTGCAGGACAGCGGCTTCCGCGAAGGGTTGCATGGTGGCGCCTCCTCGCCCAAGAAGCGGGCAAATGCGTCGCGGACTCAGCGTCCGCGCGTTCAGACGGTAGACTCCCGAGCCATGGCTTCTCCTTCCCGCAATCGCATTGGCGACATCCTCGTCAAAGCCCGCGTCATCGACGACCTGCAGCTTCGCAGTGCCATGGCCACGTTCGACCAGTGGGGAGGAAGGCTGTCGCGCATCGTCGCGGACCTGGGGCTGGCGAGCGAGGACGTCGTCACCGCGGCCATCTGTCAGGGCCTGGGGATGCAGCGGGTGCAGTTGGGCAACATCACTCGCGACGCGGGGGCGCTGGCGCGCGTGGACATCACGCTGGCCGAGCAGAAGGGCATCTTCCCGGTGTCGCTCAAGGACAACGGCAAGACGCTGGTGTTGGCCATGGCGGACCCCACGGACCTGGCGACCCTGGACCAGGTGGCGGCGCGCAGCCGCGCCCGCGTGGTGCCCATGGTCGCGGGCGAGCGCGAAATCGAGCACGCGATTCTGCGCCACTATCGCAATCAAGAGCCGGTCATCAGCACGCGCTTCAATCCTTCGCGAAGCACGTCCTCTGAAACACAGGCACCCGTCGACGAGCCCGAGGACGAGTTCAAGGTCGTCGACATGAGCGGCAAGACGGTGGTCAAGCGCATCGCCGACATCGTCCCGCCCGAATCCCCCGCCACCGCGCCCGCGCCGCGTGCCCCGGAGAAGCCCGCACCGGCCGCGGCGGCAGGCTCGAGCGCGGCGGACATCCTGGATGAAATCCTGACGGGCGGCGCGCCGACCTCCGAGTGGACCGACGAGGATTTGCAGCGGCTGCAGACGCTCCAGCAGAACCAGGAGAAGAGCTCCAAGATTCTGCGCGCCCTGCTGGAGTTGTTGCTGGAGAAGAACCAACTCCAGCAGCGCGAGCTCGCCGCGAAGATGCGGCTGTAGCGCGGCTCAGCCCACTTCCTGGAGCTCGCGTCCGGTGAGCCCCAGGAGGTAGAGGATGGTGTCGAGTCCTCCCGCTGATATCGATGTATCAGCGGCTTCACGCAGGCGGGGTTTGGCTCGGAAAGCGATTCCCAATCCCGCGCGCTCCAGCATCAGCAAGTCATTGGCGCCATCCCCCACCGCGATGACCTGCTCGGGAAGGATGCCTTCCTGATTCGCCAGTTGCTCCAGCAGCTCCGCCTTGCGGCGCGCGTTGACGATGGGCCCCACGGTGCGGCCGGTGAGCTTTCCATCCGCTTCCTCGAGCACGTTGGAGAAGGCGTGGTCGATGCCGAGCCGGGCCTTGAGGGCCTCGGCGGCGACGGAGAAGCCACCGCTGATGACGGCGGTGCGATAGCCCAGGCGCTTGAGCACTCGCACCAGCGTCTCCGCGCCCTCCGTCAGCGGCAGGTTCGCCGCGAGCTGGCGCAGCACCGACGCGTCCAGTCCCGCCAGGAGCGCCACGCGCTGGCGCAGGGATTCGTCGTAGTCCATCTCACCGTGCATGGCGCGCTCGGTGATGCGGGACACCTGCTCGCCCACGCCGTACGCACGCGCGAGCTCGTCGATGACCTCGATGCGGATGAGCGTGGAGTCCATGTCCATGACCACCATCCGCTTGCTGCGGCGGAACACACTCTCGCGCTGCAGCGCCACGTCGAAGGTGTTGTCCCGCATGGACAGCGCCAGGAGCGAGCGCTTCAGCGCCTCCGGGTCCACCGACGGAGGCAGCGTGACATGCAGCTCCACCGAGCCCAGGTGTGTGTGGGTCAGCCGGACGATGCGCTCGACGAGCGCGCCGTGCTCGGACAGGTGCGAGGTCAGCGAGTGGAGCTCGCGAGCCCCCAGTGCTCGGCCCACGGCGGTGACGACGTAGCGAGCCGCCACGGGGTTCGCGGCGGCATCCGGTGACTCCACCGCCTGGAAGTCGAGCGCCACGCCCAGCTCCCGGGCCGCGAAGAGCAGCTCCTTGGGGACGCCGCGTGTGTCAGGCAGACGGACGAGCAGGCACAGCGTGAGGCGGCCCTGCACCACCACCTGCTCCACGTCGAGCAGCTCCGCGCCCACCTGGGCGAGCAGGCCGGTGAAGCGGGCGGTGATGGAGGGATGGTCCTTGCCCGTGACAGTGACGAGCAGGCAACCCGAAGAAGTCGTGGTCATGGCCGGAGGACAATGCCACGCCCCCGAGCGAACAGGGCGGACCGCGTACACGCTCGCCCCGCGCCATGGTCGCGAACCTGGCGAGGTCACCCCGCGAATGGGGCGGGACTCACCAGCCCTCGCCCCAAGACGAGATTGCGGTCACCCCGCACGAACAGGGGGCGAGCAGCAGAAGCCCGCCCCCCCAAGCTCACGTCACGACTGCGGCTGCTGCTGCGCGGGCGCATCCGACGAGAGGACCAGGTCCCCGCGCGCGAGGAACTCCTTGTCGGGGAACGCCTTGTAGAAGTCCTCGAGCATGGCATCCACGTCCGGGTAGCGCTGCTCGCGCTTGTCCTGGGTGGCCTTGTCGAAGAGCTGGTCCAGCCCGCTGGGTGCCTCGGAGTTGACCTCCGACGGCAGCGGCGAGCGGCGGCCGGGAATCTGCCCGGTGAGCATCTCGTAGAGCAGGATGCCCAGGCCGTAGATGTCCGCGGAGGGACCCGGCTCCTTGGCCCCGCGATTCATCAGCTCCGGGGCCATGTAGGCCATGCCGCCAGTGCCCACGAAGACCTGGGGCATGCCCTTGGTCGAATCCACCTCCACCACCCGGCCCAGACCGAAGTCGGCCAGCTTGGCGTTGCCGTAGGCGTCGAAGAGGACGTTCTCCGGCTTGAGGTTGTGGTGCGTCAGCCCAGCGGCGTGCGCGGCCCGCAGGCCGTACGCCATCTGAAGGAACGTGCGCAGCGCGAACGGCACCGGCACACCGCTGCCGCCGCCCGCCTCCAGCCGCTCCTTCAGGCTGCCGCTCATCAGCTCCAGCACGAAGTACGGACGCGCCGCCTCCACGTTCTGGTCCACCACCTGGACGATGCCGGGGTGGCGCACCTGGGCCTGCGCGCACAGCTCCTTCTTCAGCCGCTTGAGCACCTCACCCCGCTGAAGGAAGGAGAAGTAGCCGAAGATGTCCTTGAGCTCCTTGAGGCAGATGTCCAAGCCCAGCGCCGTGAAGCGGCCCTTGAACACCGTGCCCAGCGGGCCCGTGCCGATGGGGTCGAACTTCTGGTAGCGCAGGTCCAGCTCATTGCCCTTCGGAGCGGCGGGCGCGGCGGCAACAGGAGCGGCGGAGGCGGCGGGAGGGGGCATGGAGGCAGTCGCGGACGGCGGAGGAGAGGCGAGGGGCTGCGACGCGGGCGCGGTGGGAACCGGTCCAATGGACGTCTCCCGGCGGCCCTCGGAGACCGGGGGAGAGACCAGCGCCACGGGCGCGGCGGCGGGCGTCGGGGCGGGCGCCGCCGGAGCAGCGGGCACCTGCGACGTGTTGGGCGGCGGCGTCAGGTCCAGCGCGGGCATGGCCGAGCGCGAAGCCCGCATGGGAGGCATGGGCGGAGGCGAGGGAGGCGGCGCGATTTGCGTGTGCGCCGTGGGCACGACCTCCGCCTCGTCCAGCAGCAGCTCCGGAGGAGGCGGCGGGACGACCATCGGCTCCTCGGTGCCCTGGGCGACGGGCGGCTCGTCCTCGGCGGAGGCAATCTGCTCGGCGAAGAACTCGCCCACCTCCGAGGAGAACCGGTCCGAAAGCTCCCCACCCGCCACCCGCTCGCCCTGCTCGGTGAGCTTGAGCTGAGCCTCGCGGTCCATGGCGATGTAGTGGAACTTGCGCAGGAAGAAGAAGTAGTTGTCGAACTCGAGCGAGACGGACGGTTCGAGCGAGGCCTTCACATCGGCCAGTTTGTTCGAGCGTCCAAGTCGGCCGTTCTCCCTCAGGTTTCGGAGGATGAACAGCGCCTCGCCACTGACGGCGTCGCGGTTGATGGCGGCCTTCGGCATGGGTAGGCGACTCTACGACGCCCGCCCGCCATCACTCAACGTGGGACTGCCGATACCCGGAGGCCTTCACTTGATGCGAAGGAGCTGCTTCACCGTCTCCAGCACCTCGACGAACTTCACGGGCTTGCGCAGGTAGATATCCACGCCCAGTTGCAGCGCGCGGTCCTGCGCCTCCTTGCCCCCCGCCGAGATGGCGATGACGGGGATGGCCCGGAGGGCCTCCTCCTCGCGGATGCGCTCCACCAGGGCGAAGCCATCCATCACCGGCATGTAGAGGTCCGTCATCACCAGGCTGAAACGGCCCTCGCGCAGCATCAGGAGCGCGTGGTGGCCGTCCGGCGCGAAGTGGACCTCCAGGGGGACCTTCCCGTGCAGCTCTCCCGAGGCCAGCTTCTTCAGGACATAGCTGTACATCTCGATGATGTGCGGGTTGTCCTCGACGATGAGCACACGGTAGCCCTCGTGCTCGACGTGGGACGCGTGGCTGTTGGGTCCTGCCGCACTCAAGATGTCACCCAGTCTCCGCCTGTCCTCCGCCCGCTCGACGCGGACGCCGACACCTCCGGGCTGATCGAAGCCCGCGGGCCTCACCCAGGCCACGATGCCGGTGACTTCTACCGGATCCAGCAGTCCCGGGAAAGAAAGTGCGAGCCGCACTTCGTCTCCCAGGGTGAAGACCTGGTCGGTCTGGACGAAGAGTCCCGAGTGGGAAAGGTTCTCCGTGACGTCCCGGGCTTGACGCCCGTCCGCGTACTCGACCTTCAGCACGGCCGGGACCCGGGGGTGCTGGCGCTTGTTCTCTGGTCCCGGGGTCATAACAAGGGGTTGAAATCGCTCGGCAATTTGCTGATGGCGGCCCAGTGTAGCGTCGAGGGTTTATGTTGACAACGCGGCCTTTGGAGCAATACGTAGCCCCCCGCCATGGCGGAGCCCCTGTTCACTCCTGAAGAGCAGAAGAAGTTCGACGCGGGTATCGCGGAGATCATCTCCCACTACCCCTCTGATCGCAAAAGCGCGGGCATGCTCCCGGCGCTGCGGCTGCTCCAGGAGATCAAGGGCTGGCTGCCGCCCGAAGGCCTCCGGCTGGTCGCGAAGCACCTGGAGGTCACTCCGGAGCGCGCCTACGAGGTCGCCAGCTTCTACGTGATGTACCACCTGAAGAAGCCGGGCAAGTACGTCATCGACGTCTGCACGAACCTGTCCTGCTCGCTCTGGGGCGCGGAGAAGATGCTCGCCTACCTGGAGGAGAAGCTCGGCCTCAAGGCAGGTGAAGCCAACGAGAAGTTCACCTTGCGCGAGACCGAGTGCCTGGCCTCCTGCGGCACCGCACCGTGCCTGCAGATCAACGAGGATCACCACGAGAGCCTCACCCGCGCCAAGCTGGACGCCATCCTGGCCAAGCTGAGCTGAAGCCCACTCCTTTCACTTCTCAGGTAGGACGTCATCACATGGCCTCTACGGCAAAGGGCATCGACCCGATCATCTCGGCGGCCTGGGGCAAGCCACAGTCCTGGACCCTGGACAGCTACAAGAAGCGCGGTGGCTACGAGGGTCTGAAGAAGGCGCTGGAGATGCAGCCGGCCGCCATCATCGACGAGGTGAAGAAGTCCAACCTGCGCGGCCGTGGCGGCGCGGGTTTCCCCACCGGCCTCAAGTGGAGCTTCGTCCCCAAGGACAGCCCCAAGCCCAAGTACCTGGCCGTCAACGGCGACGAGTCCGAGCCGGGCACCTTCAAGGACCGCTACATCCTCGAGGATGACCCGCACATGATGCTGGAGGGCATCGCCATCGCGTCGTACGCGCTGGGCGTGCACACCTGCTACGTGTACCTGCGCGGTGAGTTCAAGTTCCCCGCGGAGCGCTGCCAGGCCGCCATCGACGAGGCCTACAAGGCGGGCATCTTCGGCAAGAAGCTGATGGGCAAGGACTTCGAGCTCAACTGCTACCTGGTCCGCGGCGCCGGCGCGTACATCTGCGGCGAGGAGACCGCGCTCCTGGAGAGCCTCGAGGGCAAGAAGGGCTGGCCGCGCCTGAAGCCGCCCTTCCCCGCCGTGGTCGGCCTGTTCGGCAGCCCCACGGTGGTGAACAACGTGGAGACGCTCGCGAGCGTCCCGCACGTCTTCACGGGTGGTTCGGACTGGTACGCGAAGCTGGGCACGGACAAGTCGGGCGGCACGCGCCTGGTCTGCCTGTCGGGCTCGGTGAACCGGCCTGGCGTCTACGAAGTGTCCATGTTCACCACGCTCGCGGAGCTCATCTACGACGACAAGTACGGCCGGGGCATGCCGGCGGGTCGCAAGGTGAAGGCCGTGATTCCGGGCGGGTCCTCGGCGCCGGTGCTGGGCGCGGACGAGTTGGACGTGGCCATGGAGTTCGAGGCCCTCAAGGTGAAGCAGACCATGGCGGGCTCCGGCGGCGTCATCGTCATGGACGACTCCACCTGCATGGTGCGCAGCCTGTGGCGCGTGGCGCGCTTCTACGCGGAGGAGTCCTGCGGCCAGTGCACGCCGTGCCGCGAGGGCACGCCCTGGCAGACGCGGCTTCTGCGCAAGATCGAGGAAGGGCGCGGCGAGCCCGGCGACATCGACATGCTGTCGAACGTGGCCTCGTCCATCGCCCCCTACCCGCCCATCGGCCTGGGCAACACCATCTGCGCGCTGGGCGACGCCGCGGCGCTGCCCACGCACTCGTTCCTGATGCGGTTCAAGGACGAGTTCGAGGCGCACATCCGTGAGAAGCGCTGCCCGTTCGGCGACAAGCCCTGGGGTTCGTTCGGAGACTGGTCTTGAACATCGAGCTCATCCTTTTCGGGGCGTTCGCGCTCCTGACGCTGTTGTCGGCCGGGACGGTCATCTTCGCGCGGAGCCCCATCAACTCCGCCATGGCCCTGGTCTCCACGTTCTTCTTCCTGGCGGGCCTGTACGTGCTGCTCTGGGCGCACACCGTCGCGGTGCTGCAGATCATGGTCTACGCGGGCGCCATCATGGTGCTCTTCCTGTTCGTCATCATGCTGCTCAACCTGGGTGAGTCCCCCACGCGTGGAAAGCCCACGCTGGCCCGGGTCCTGGGTGGCGCGGCGACGGTGGGCCTCCTGGTGGTGCTGGCCATCGTCCTGCTGAAGCTGCCTGCGGGCGCGCCCCCGACGATGAGCGCCGCCACCCAGGCGACGTTCGGCACCATGGCCACGCTGGGTCAGACCATCTTCACCCAGTGGCTGCTTCCCTTCGAAGCGGTGAGCTTGCTGCTCCTGGTGGCGATGGTGGGCGCGGTGGTGGTGGCCAAGTCGCGAATCTGATCGCCCCGACCCGACAAAACTTTCTGTGCTAGATGGCGGCGCAGGTCGCCCGCTCGCGAGGCCCCGATTAGGCCATGGTCCCCATCCCCTACTACCTCCTGCTTGCCGCCGCCCTCTTCTGCATGGGCATGTTTGGCGTGATGGTGCGCCGCAACGCCCTCGTGGTCTTCATGTGCGTGGAGCTGATGCTCAACGCGGCGAACCTGACGTTCCTGGCGTTCGCGCGCATGCACGGCGACGTCATCGGACATGTCTCCGCCTTCTTCGTCATCGCGGTGGCGGCCTCTGAAGCCGCCATCGGATTGGCCATTGTCATCGCCGTCTTCCGGAGCCGAGGCAGCGTCCTGGTGGAAGACCTCCGGACCATGAAGCACTGACGGACCCGCCAGGAGCCCACTCATGACCTCCCTCTCGGAATTCCTGCAGGTGGCGCCGGTCGCTCCGGATGTGCTGGCGCCGTCGCTGTGGCTCATCATCGCCCTGCCTCTCCTGGGCGCGTTCATCTGCGGCGTGTTCGGCAAGACGCTGGGCCGCGCCAACGTGCACCTCATCGCCTGCTCGGCGGTGGGTGGCGCGTTCGTGCTGAGCGTGCTGGCCTTCTGGGCCACCAGCAGCATGGACCTGGAGAGCCGCCGGCTCTTGTCCTTCTTCGTCAACCCGTTCGGCCAGGACCGGGACTACGTGCGCTACGCCATCGCGCACGACTACGGCACCTGGTTCTCCGCGGGCGACTTCCGCGTGAACTTCGGGCTGATGGTGGACCATCTGTCCGGAATCCTGCTGCTGGTCATCACCGGCGTGGGCTTCCTCATCCACCTGTACTCCACCAGCTACATGGAGCACGACCCGGCCTACGCGCGCTTCTTCGCGTACCTGAACCTGTTCGTCGCGGCGATGCTCGTGCTGGTGATGGCCGACAACCTGGTCCTGCTCTTCGTGGGCTGGGAAGGCGTGGGCATGGCCAGCTACCTGCTCATCGGCTTCTGGTACGACGACCCGGCGAAGGCATGGGCCGGCCGCAAGGCGTTCGTCACCAACCGCATCGGTGACTTCGCGTTCCTCATCGCCACCTTCCTCATGGTCCTCACCGTGGGCGCCTTCACCCGCCAGGCGGATGAGCGCGACTACACGTCGGTGGGCACCAGCAGCCAGCGCTACGCGTCGGCGCTCGAGGACAAGGGGCCCGTCACCTTCCTGGGCCTGCAGAAGATGGCCGAGGCGCTGCCCGACGGCGGCCCTGGCAAGGTGAACCTGTCCACGCCCATCGATTCCGGCCCGCTGGAGGGCTACACGTTCGGCGGGGTGATGACGGCCGCGCTGCTGCTGTTCCTCCTGGGCGCCGCCGGCAAGAGCGCGCAGCTGCCGCTGTACGTGTGGCTGCCGGACGCGATGGCCGGCCCGACGCCGGTCTCCGCCCTCATCCACGCCGCGACGATGGTCACCGCGGGTGTCTACCTGTTCAGCCGCATGTCCGCGCTGCTGGTGCTCAGCCCCACGGCCATGGCCACGGTGGCCATCATCGGCGCGCTGACCTCGCTGCTCGCGGCGCTCATCGCCTTCGCGCAGGACGACATCAAGAAGGTGCTCGCCTACTCCACGGTGTCCCAGCTGGGCATCATGTTCATGGGCGTGGGCATGGGCATCTTCTGGGCGGCGGTGCTCCACCTGGTGACGCACGCGTTCTTCAAGGCGTGCCTCTTCCTCGGCGCCGGCAGCGTGATGCACGGCAACGGGGATGAGACGGACATCAAGAAGCTGGGCGGCCTGCGCCACGAGATGAAGTGGACGTGGGGCACGTTCTTCGTCGCCACGCTGGCCATCACCGGCATCGTCCCGCTCTCCGGCTTCTTCTCCAAGGACGCCATCTTCCACGGCGTGCACCACAACCACCTGGAAGGCCTGCACTGGGTGTCTGGCGCCGTCTACTACCTGGGCCTGCTCATCGCCGCCTGCACCGCGTTCTACATGACGCGGCTGTACCTGCTGACCTTCGAGGGACCCCGCTCCAAGGAGGCCCGCGTGGCGCACGCGCACGAGAGCGCGTGGCAGATGACGCTGCCGCTGGTGGTGCTGGCGTTCCTCAGCGTGGTGTCCTCCGTGTACGCGTGGCCGCTGTTGAAGGCCTCCAGCGACGGCCGGCCGCAGCCGGTGTTCGAGAACTTCCTGAGCCCTGTGTTCGCCGCGATGAACCGCGTGGTGGCCACGGGCAAGACGGTGGAGCTGGACACCAGCGTCCCGGCGATGGGCGACTACGTCTTCGCGTGGCTGGTGGCCGTGTCCGGCGGCGCGCTGGCGGGCTTCCTGTACCTGAAGTTCTTCCCGGCCCGCGCGGGCCAGCCGGTTCCGGCCTTCGCCCGGGCGGTGCGCCGCGCGGCGCAGAACAAGTTCTACGTGGATGAGCTGTACGAGCTGGTCATCATCCGGCCCGTGAAGTTCACGGCCTTCATCCTCTTCCGCGTGGTGGACGCGCTCCTCATCGACACCGTGGCGGTGCGTGGCACGGCGTGGGTGACGGCGCGAGTGGGCAGCGCGCTGCGCTACGTCCAGTCGGGCGACGCCCAGGCCTACGCCGCAGTGATGGCCCTCGCTCTTCTGGGCGGCGTGGCTTACGCCCTCATCCAGGTGCTGCAATGAGCTTCTTCGACACCCACCTGCTCAACCTCGTCGTCTTCCTGCCGCTGGTCTTCGCGGCGCTGGTGCTCCTGCTGCCCGCGGGAGAGTCCGGGCAGATTCGCACCGTCACGCTCATCGGCATGGTCGTCGACATGATCGCCGGCGTGTGGACGTACCTCCGCTTCGAGACGGGCGGTCCGGAGTTCCAGCTCGAGTACCGGGTGCACTGGTTCAAGGAGTTCGGGCTGAGCTACCACCTGGGCGTGGATGGCTTGGCCGTGAGCCTGCTCCTTCTCACCGTCTTCCTGGGCCCCCTGGTGGTGCTGGCATCCACCACGTACATCAGCCACCGCATCAAGGAGTTCCACCTGGCGCTGCTGGTGCTCCAGACGACGATGCTGGGCGCGCTGGTGTCGCTGGACGTGCTGCTCTTCTACATCTTCTTCGAGGCCATGCTCATCCCCATGTACCTCCTGGTGGGTGTGTGGGGCGCCGAGGACCGCCAGATGGCGGCGGTGAAGTTCTTCCTCTACACGCTGGTCGGCTCGCTGCTGATGCTGGTGGCGCTCATCGCCGTGTACTTCATCGCCTCGCCCCCGGGCGCGCGCTCCTTCGACTACGCGAGCATCTACAACGGCCTGCTGGACGCGAACCGTCAGCTCTCCGCCTGCAAAGCGGGCCCCGCGGGCGCGTGTGACTCTCTCACGGGCATGGCCGCGACGCTCTACACGTGGGGGCCGTGGCTGTTCGCCGCCTTCGCGCTGGCGTTCGCCATCAAGGTTCCGATGTGGCCGGTGCACACCTGGTTGCCTGACGCGCACGTGCAGGCGCCGGTGGCCGGCTCCATGATTCTGGCCGGCGTGATGCTGAAGATGGGCACCTTCGGCTTCTGGCGCTACGCGATTCCGCTCTTCCCGGTGGCCGCGCAGCAGGCGCGCCCGTTCCTGGCGACGCTGTCCGTGATTGGCATCGTCTACGGCGCGCTGATGTGCCTGGCGCAGCGGGACATCAAGAAGCTGATTGCCTACTCGTCCGTGAGCCACCTGGGCTACTGCATGCTGGGCATGCTGGCGGTGACGGCCGAGGGCGCCACGGGCAGCGCGTACCAGATGCTCAACCACGGCATCTCCACGGGCGCGCTGTTCCTCCTGTTCGGATTCCTCTACGAGCGCCGCCACTCGCGGCTCATGGCGGACTTCGGCGGCATCGCCAAGGTGATGCCGGTGTTCACCGTGGCCTTCATCATCATCACGTTCTCCTCGGTGGCGGTGCCGGGCACCAACGGCTTCATCGGTGAGTTCCTGGTGCTGCTGGGCACGTTCAAGAGCGACCTGGGCGCGGCCGCGGGCAACCCGCACCTGACGACGGTGTTCGGCGCGTTCGCCACGCTGGGCGTCATCCTGGGCGCGGCGTACATGCTGTGGATGGTGCAGAAGGTGTTCTTCGGCAGCCTCACGCACCGGGAGAACCAGCACCTGACGGACATGAACCTGCGCGAGATTCTCACGGTGCTGCCCTTCATCATCCTCGTGGGTGTGATGGGGCTGATGCCGCAGCCGTTCCTGGACCGCATCGAGCCGTCCACCGAGCGCTTCATCGCCCGCGCCCGCGTGGGTACCCCCAGCTTCAACCTCCGGATGGACCAGCTGCGCGTGGAGGTGATGTCCGTGCCCCCCGACCCCACCGTGGCCCTGCCGGGTACGCCCACTCCTTATGCCGCGCGGGCTGTTCCTTCGACTCGGCCGTCCGCCGACTGAGTTCCCACCATGATCCTGCCCAATCTCACCCTGGCAGACTTCCTCCCGCTGATCCCCGCCATCATCCTGGCGGTGGGGGCCTGCGTCCTGTTGTTGTCGGAGGTGTTCCTCAGCGCCACCTCGTCGCGCTCGTATCAGGCGGTGCTCGCCGTGGTGGCGTCGGTGGCGGCTGGCGCCGTGGCCGTGACCTCCATGTTCGAGCCGGCGGGCGAGGTGTTCCTCGGCTTCGGCGTGATGGACCCGTTCTCCAGCTTCCTCACCTTCGTGGTGTGCCTGGGACTGGGGCTGGCGTCGCTCAGCTCCGTGAGCTTCCTGCGCAAGCGGGGCGCGGAGCGCGGTGAGTTCTACGCGCTGATGCTCTTCGCTGGCGCGGGCATGAGCCTGCTGGCGCTGTCCAACGAGCTCATCACCCTGTTCGTCAACATCGAGGTCCTCTCCATCGCGACCTACGCGCTGACGTCGTACCTGCGGCGCGGCACGCGGCCCTCCGAGGCGGGCTTCAAGTACTTCATCCTGGGCGCGTTCTCCTCCGCGGTGCTGCTGTACGGCGCGGCGCTGGTCTACGGCGCCACCGGCACCACCAAGCTGACGGCGATGGCCGGCCCCCTGGCGAGCGCGCTCGCCACCCAGCCCGCGCTGGTCTACACGGGCCTCATCCTCCTGGGCGCGGGCTTCGCCTTCAAGGTGGCCGCGGTGCCGTTCCACATGTGGACGCCGGACGTCTACGAGGGTGCCCCCACCCCCGTCACCGCGCTGATGAGCGCGGGTGTGAAGGCGGCGGCCTTCGCCGCGCTGGTGCGCGTGTTCCTCACGATGGGCAAGGGAATCGACCCGCACCTGCCCCTGGTGCTGTTCTCCACCATGGCGTTCCTCACCATGGTCGTGGGCAACCTGCTGGCGATTCCGCAGCGCAACGTGAAGCGCATGCTGGCGTACTCGTCCATCGCGCACGCTGGCTACCTGCTGGTGGGCGTGGCGGCGCTCTTCGTCACCGCGCCGGGTGAGCAGTTCCGCCTCCTGGGCCCGTCCGAGCTGACGGGTGGCACTCCCCTGGAGCTGGCCCGCTCGCAGGCGCTGCGCGGCATCCTGTTCTACCTCCTGGCCTATACGTTCAGCGCGGTGGGCGCCTTCACCCTGGTGTCCGTGCTCGAGCGCCGCGAGGACGAGGAGAAGGGAACCGCGTGGGACCTGGAGCGCTTCAGCGGCCTCGCGCAGCGCCGTCCGGGTTGGGCGGTGGCCATGGCCGCGTTCATGCTGTCCTTGGGCGGGATTCCTCCCACCATCGGCTTCATGAGCAAGCTGCTCATCTTCCAGAGCGCGGTGGACTCGGGCCTCATCGGCCTGGCCATCGTGGGCGTGCTCTCCAGCGCGGCGGGCGTCTATTACTACCTGCGCGTGGTGGTCTACATGTTCATGCGCCCGGTGCCCGAGGGCGCCCAGACGCTGGAGCGCAGCTGGTCCACCGAGCTGGCCCTGGTGCTCTCCACCGCGGGTGTCATCATCCTCGGCATCCTCCCCGGACCGCTCACCAGCTGGCTGGTGCAGGCCAGCAGCATCTTCAGCGGCCAGTAGGCCCAGCCCCAGCCACGGGCCTTGCGTCCCGTGGCTCACTCCGCCCGCCCCAGCCTCGTGCTCGGGCGGGCGTTGTCGTTTTGGAAGGCTCCTCGGCCTGCTACGGCGACAGTTCGGGGAGCGCGCCACGCAGCTCGAAGGTCTCCAGGGAGACCTCCGCGCCCAGCTCACGCAGCCGCTGCTCGAGCGGCGCGTCATCCGTCACCACCACGTTCAGGGCTGGTTGGGACTCCCCCAGCAAGGAGAAGGCGCCTTCCATCAGCGCCCGGGCATGCCCGAGGGACGCGGCGAAGAAAGGGAAGAGCAACCGGCTTCCAGCGCGGAAGTCCATCAAGCCCAGGGGACTCGCTGACTCGCCGTCCTCGCGCACCAGCCGCAGCAGCCGGTGCGAAGACTGAGTCCCGAAGCGGGCCAGCTTGCCGGGCACCATCCGCCAGGTCTCCGTCAGCGGCTCGCAGTGGCTCGGCTCGAGGGGAACCACCGCGAGGCCCGAGGGCACGGGCGGCAGCTGAGACAGGTGGGCTCGCGTCACCTTCAGGTTGGTGCCCCACCGCTCGCGCCGCATGCCCATGGACGTGTACAGCCCGAGCGCCGCGACGTTGTCCCGCTTCACGTTGAGCACCCAATACTGGCACCCGTGAGCGCGGAGGCGCTGGGCTGCATGGCGCATCAACCACCGCCCCAGGCTCTGGCGACGCGCGAAGGGCGCCACCACGAGCTGCCCCACGTAGCCCCACGCCCCCATCACATCCGTCGTCAGGTAGCCGGCCACGCGCCCATCCGGCCCCTCCGCGAAGCAGGTGCGAGAGGCCATGTCTTCCACCCACATCGACTCGGGAGGTGGCGGCTCCTCCAACCCGAGCTCCTTGAAGAGCCGCGCGTACGTCGCGTACTCGTCAGGGCGTCCAGGCCGCAGCACCCACGGGCACGGCAGGCTCCCCACATCCACCGCCATCAGGCACTCCTTCGAGGAAGGTTGGAGTGAAGCCCGACGCGAGGCCTGTTCAAAGCCCGACGGTGCACAAAAGAAGGCGGCCCGACACTCCAGGGGAGGGCCGGGCCGCGGGTCTTCTGAAGGTGACTCACCGGAAGTGCTGAAGGGGTGGGGGGGAACCGCCTTCAGCCTCGCTTCGATGTGTCCCGCGGGAACCTATAGCAGTCGTCGTGCCACGAGACGTTTTGAGGCGAACACCCGTCTTTTCATGCACTTAGCGCTCTACCTAACCTTGTCCAACCTCGGCGATTGCATTTCAGCCCTGAAATCGACTTGCAATTCTGAAAAGCCCCAATGATTCCGGCCACTTGAGCTTTTCACCGATGAAGAGGCGGTGGGGATCGAAATCCAGGGGTGCGCCTGGATGCGACCTTGGGCGCCACCCTACTCCCGAGCCACGTCACTGGGCGGGCGCAGGTTGAGCCGCTTCATCTTCCGCCAGAGGGTGGTGGACGACACGCCAAGCTCGTCGGCGACGCGGGCCAGGTCCACGCCGTGACGCTCCAGGGATTGGGCGATGGCGCGGCGCTCGGCCTCCTCCACCACCTGGGCCAGGGTGGGGCCTCCGCTCCCGCCGGAGACCAGGCCGTGCGCCCCTTCCGAAGTGGCGGCGGTGGTGGCACCGGGCGCGGGCGTCAGGCGGGCCTGGCGCAGGGGGAAGTCCTCGGGCAGCAGCTCGTCCGCCTCCGCGAGCGCGGCGGCCTGCTCCACCAGGTTCTCCAGCTCGCGCACGTTGCCCGGGAAGTCGTACCCCATCAGGTGCGTCACGGCCGCGGCCGACAGGCGCCGGGGATTGGGGCTGCGGGCGTTGG
The DNA here is from genome assembly GCF_037414475.1 of Myxococcus stipitatus. Next base: position 3,110,028 of record NZ_CP147913.1, read on the forward strand.
CGCGCTCCAGGAAGTGCTCGGCGAGCGCCGGCACGTCCTCCAGGCGCTCGCGCAGCGGCGGCACTCGCAGCGTCACCACGTTGAGGCGGTAGTAGAGGTCCTGGCGGAAGCGCTTCTCGCGGACCTCCAGCTCGATGTCGCGGTTGGTGGCGGCCACGGTGCGCACGTCCACGCGCAGCGCGGTGGACTCACCCACGCGGCGCACCTCTCCTTCCTGGAGGGCGCGCAGCAGCTTGGACTGGAACGTGGGGCTGGTCTCCGTCACCTCGTCGATGAAGAGGGTGCCGCCATCGGCCTCCTCGAAGAGGCCCCTTCGCGCCTTCACCGCGCCCGTGAAGGCGCCCTTGGTGTGGCCGAACAGCTCGCTCTCCAGCAGCGTCTCGCTGATGGCGGCGCAGTTGACGGGGACGAAGGAGCGCGCCTTGCGCCGGCTGTGGGCGTGGAGCGCGCGCGCCACCAGCTCCTTGCCGGTGCCGCTCTCGCCGTGGATGAGCACGGTGGCGTCGCTCTGCGCCACGCGCATCAACCGGGCAGTGAGGTCCCTCATCGCCGCGCTGCGGCCCACCAGCGCGGACAGGCCGTGGCGCTGGTTGAAGTCCGTGGCCAGGTTGTCCACGTCGCGCAAGAGGCGCGCTCGCTCCAGGGCGCGCTCCACGCGGTAGCGCAGCTCGCTCTCCTTGAAGGGCTTGGTGACGTAGTCGTAGGCCCCCAGCCGCATGGCCTCCACGGCGCTCTCGATGGAGCCGAACGCCGTCATCATGATGATTTGCAGACGAGGCGCCACCTCGAGCGCGCGGCGCAGCAACGTCAGCCCATCCATGGGCTCCATCTTCAGGTCCGTCAGCAGCAGGTCCATGCTGCCGCCGGCGAGGTGGGCCAGGGCCTCGTCGCCCGTGCCGGCCTCGAAGACGGTGTAGTTCTCCGCGCGCAGGAGCAGCGCGGTGGTGGCGCGCATGTTGCGCTGGTCGTCCACGACGAGGATGCGTCCACGGGACGGCGGGGTGTTCGCGTCAGTCATGGGAAGGAGGGGGGCTGCGAGAGGGGAAGCCGGAAGGTGAAGGTCGTACCGCGACCCGGAATGCTATCCACGGCGATTTCGCCGCGGTGCTCCTCGAGGATGCGTTTGACGACAGCCAGGCCCAGGCCGGTGCCCTGGGCCTTCGTGGTGAAGAAAGGTTCGAAGACGCGGTGGAGCAGCTCGGCGGGAATCCCCGGCCCCTGGTCCGCCACGTCGATGCGCAGCTGCTCGCGGCCCGCATGGGCCTCACGGCGAGCCCGCACCTGCACCCGCCCGCCGTGCGGCATGGACTGAATCGCGTTGACGGCCACGTTGACGAGCGCCTGGCGGATGAGCCGCCGGTCCATGGGCACGGGCGGCAGTCCCGGCTCCACCTCCGAGTCGATGTGGACAGGCCGGTCCGGTGCCCCACCCTGCACACGCGCCGCCTCCAGTGAGTCCTGGAGCACGCGGCTCAGGTCCTCGTGCTGAAGCACCGGGTCCCTGGGACGGGTGTAGTCGAGCAGGTCCCCCACCATGCGGTTGAGACGGTCGCTCTCCTCACCCAGGATGTCCAGCAACATGGCCGCGTCTCCCGCGGGCTCCAAGAGCCGGCGCAGCGACGCCACCGCGTTGAAGATGACCCCGAGGGGATTGCGCACCTCGTGGGCGACGATCGCGGACAGCTCGCCCAATGCGGCCAACCGCTCGCGCTTCACCATCTCCGCGCGCGTGGCGGCCAGCTCCGCGTAGCTGGCCCACAGCGATTCATACAGGCGCGCGTTGGCGATGGAGAGCGCGAGCTGGCCACAGGTGGCCTCCGCGAGCTCCACCAGCTCCGGACCGAAGGGACGCGCGCGGCGCGTATCGTCCACCAGCACCACGCCGATGAGCTCCTCGCGCGAGGTGAGCGGCAACGCCAGCAGCGCCTTCTCTCCGAAGCGCTGCACCAACTGCGCGTTGAAGCCCTCACCCGCGGACGCCACGTCCTCGATGGCCACGGGCCGCCGCTCTCGCGCCGCGCGGGCCGCCACGGTGTCGCTGCCCAGTGACACCGTCACCGTGCGGAAGAAGTCCCGATGCGCCGCCGACGCCGCCGCGCCCCGGAGCGCCTTGGAGCTCTCGTCGTAGAGCATGATGTAGCAGTTGGACACGTCCAGCAGGTGGACGAGGAAGTCCGACGCCACGTCGAGGATGCTCGAGGTCTCCAGCACACCCGACGTGGTGCGCGCCAGGTCCAGGAGCAGCCGCGTCTCGGTGAGCTGGCGCGCGGACTCCGAGCGCAGCCGGCGCTGCTCCAGCAGCGTCATCAACAGCTCCGCCAGCGTCCCCAACAGCCGCACGTCCCGCGCGTCGAAGGACCGCCCGGGCGCGCGCAACACCTGGAGCACACCGCACACCTCGCCGCCGCGAGCCAGCCGCACCGCCGCGCCACTGCCCAGCGTTCCCCTCGAGGCCTCGGACAGGAGCGAGCCCTCGGCCGCATTGCCCAGGTTGCCATCCAGCGCGTCAGGCACCGACGCCCCCATCACCCCGCCCAGCCGCTCGACATCCCCGCCCGGCCCCACCGCCTCCGCCAGGCCCACGTGGGCCGACAACACCAGCGGCCCCTTCGGGCCCTGCGTCAAATGCAGCGCCGCGGCCTCCGCGAGGAGCAGCTCCGACACTCGCGACAAGAAGTCCTCGGGCGTCGGAGGAATGGGCCGCGCCACGAAGCGCGCCATCTCCGCGACGGCGCCCACTTCCCACCGGCTGCGCGTGCCATCCGCCTGCACGCGAGCATCCGCCAGCGCCGCCTCCACCACCTTCGCGAAGAGCGTCAGCACCGAGCCATGGCGGGGCGCCACCCACGGGCCCTCCACCCGCAACACCTCCACCTGCGGCCCGCCCACCGGCAGGTACACATGCGTGGGCGAGGCCAGCTCCGCCCCACCGAACACGGGGCGCCCGTCCGACAGCGCCTCCAATCCCAGGTGCACGTCAACAGGCGGCAAGCCTCCGTCGAGCGCGTTCAAACGCAGCCCATCCCAACGGAAGAGGCGTCCTCGAAAGCCCGCGGCCTCCAGGCCCTTGAGCGCCACGCGGCGCACCGCCTCTTCCGAGTGCGCGGAGACCAGGCCCGCGGACGTCTCCACCAGGCGCTCCGCCATGGACAGCTCGGCGGGCCGGTCCGACAGGGGCAGCAGGTTGAGCAGCAGCGCCTTGCGTCCACCCTCCAGGGGAACATGGGACGCGAAGAGGGCCACCTCGCGCGTGACGCCGTTCGCGGAGGGCACCTGGTAGATTTGCGTGCTCCGGTCCATCGGCACGCCCGACTCCAGCAGGCGATAGCGCTCACTGAGCCGGCTGCGCTCCTCCGGCTGGACGAAGTCCATGACGGGGCGCCCCTCCACCCTCTCCCGGGGAAGCCCCAGGAGCGCCAGGTAGGCGTCATTCGCCGCGCACACCCGTCCGTCCACCACCGCGAGCACGGGGTTGTCGAAGGGCTCAAGGAGGGCGCGCAGGGACGCCTCGTTGTGTGGCTTCGTGCTCATCCGCGACGCAGCACCCGCTTCTCGCCCACCCGGAGCGTCACCTTCTCCCGGTCGAAGTACTCGGACAGCGGAATGACGAACTTGCGGCTCTGTCCCACCAGTTCCTTGAAGGCCTGGGTGCTAATCTCCTTCTTCTCGCGAAGGTGGGCAACCAGCCGCTCTCGCAGCCCCCCCAACGCCGCCGCGTCGAAGCACAACTCCTCGCTCACGCGCACCACCCGCCCCTCGGACGCCAGGACCTTCAGGAGCTCCCTCAACCGGGGCACGGGCAGCTCGAGCTTCCGCGACAGCTCACCCTCCGTCGGAGGCGCAAGCCCACCCGAGGACAGCTCCGCGGCGAGCCGCACCCGCGCCGCCTCGTCTCCCAGCGTCAGCGCGCGAGCACGCCCCTTCAAGCGCGCGAGGTCCTTCTCCACGTCCAGCTTCCCGGCATCCACCAGCCCCTGCAACACCCGCTGGAAGACTCGCGCATCCAGCTCGGCCGACAAGCGCTGGCGCAGCTCCTCGCGGGACAGGCCCTCGCGCAAGGGCTCCCGCTCATGGAAGGCGGCCAGCAGCGCGAGCGCACGCCCCTGCAACCCCTCCAGCACCTCGCCCGACACGTACAGCCGCCGCTCGCGGTCCACCAACTGCACCGCGCCTCGAGCCCCCTCGCGCTCCAGCGTCCGCGTCAGCACCCGAGGCCCCAGCCCCGAGCGTCCGAACAACTCCTGCTGCGTCAGGCCCCGGTAACCCGATTGCCTGAGCAACCACGATACCTGTCCCGCCGGGTCCGCCTCCCGCAGCGGCGCCACCACCGCCAGCGCGCCCTTGCGCCGCCTGGGTGAATCAATCGCCAGCACGCGCCCACCCGCGAGCGTCGCCCCCCGCCCCGGCAACACCCGCGAGCCGCGCAGGATGAAACGCTGCCCCACCAACGCCCCCACCGGAGCGTCCAACCGGAGCTGCGCCAGCGCCGTCTCACCGGGCTCCATCCGATCCACATCCAACAGCGCCACCGTGGCCTCCACCTGCGCGGTGCCCAGGTGCAGCAGCAGCTTGCGGCGGCGCGGCAACGGAGACTCCGCCGAGGGAAGCAGCGTCAACTCCACGTCCAACATGCGCGTCTCGGGCAGCTCTCCTGCGCGCGTCAGCACCTGGCCCCGGTGGAGCGACTCGGCCTCCACGCCCGGAAGGTTCACCGCCGCGCGCTGGCCCGCCTCCACCTTCTCCACCGCGCGCCCATGCACCTGCACACCTCGCACGCGCAACGGCCCGAGGGTTCCCGGAAGGAGCGACACCGCGTCCTCCACCGCCAACGCGCCGGAGAGCAACGTGCCCGTCACCACCGTGCCGAAGCCCTTCAGCGTGAAGACGCGGTCCACGGGCAGGAAGGTGGGCCCCTCGACGGGCCGCTTCGCCAGCGTCCCCGCGGCCTTTCCGAGCGCCCCGCGCAGCGCCTCCAGCCCCTCCCCTGTCCGCGAAGAACAAGCCACCACCGGCGCGCCCTCCAGGAACGAACCAGCGGTGAGCGCCGCGAGGTCCGCTTCCAGCAGCGCCCGCCAATCCGGCCCCAGCTCCGCGAGCAGGTCCGACTTGGTCAGGGCCACCACTCCCGCGCGCACGCCCAGCAACCGGCAGATGTCCAGGTGCTCGCGCGTCTGGGGCATGACGCCCTCGTCCGAGGCCACCACCAGCACCGCCAGGTCCACGCCTCCGGCGCCCGCGGCCATCGCCTTCACGAAGCGCTCGTGGCCGGGCACGTCCACCACGCCCGCCACCGAGCCGTCGTCCAACGTCAGGTGCGCGAAGCCCAGCTCCAGGGTGATGCCTCGGCGCTTCTCTTCCTGGAGCCGGTCCGTGTCGATGCCGGTCAGCGCCTTCACCAACGACGTCTTGCCGTGGTCGATGTGGCCCGCCGTCCCGACAATCATCGCATCACCGCGGCGCCGCTCACGCCCCGGCCTTGTCCGGGTCCTCGTCGAAGCGGGCGTCGCCCACGCCGGGCGCGTAGTCCCACGGGAAGACCACCAGCGAGCCCGTGGTCAGCCCCGAGAAGTCCGGCGCATACCCCTCCGGCTTCGCGACCAGGCACGCCGTCGTCACCTTCGTGGCGCCCGCCTCGCGCGCCAGCTTCGTGGCCAGCTCCAGCGTGTCTCCACTGGACGCCACGTCGTCGACGATGAGCACGCGCCGGCCCTTGAGCTCGCTCGGCATCTCTCCGCTCGTCTTGGGGCCGCCGCGAGGACGTGCGTCGTCGCCTCTATCCCTGCTGCGGCGGCTGATGCGCACCGGGAAGAACGCGCAGCCCAGCGCCGAGGACAGCGCGCCGCCGACGAAGACACCGCCGTGCGCCACGCCCACCACGGCTTGAGGCTTGAAGGACTGGCGGATGGATTCGGCCAGATGATGCACGGCGCGGTCGAACTCCGCCCACGTCAACTCCCGCACGCCCACCGAGCGCTTGCGCGACTGGTCCTTGCCCGTGGGCTGACGGGGCACCTCCACCTGGGGCGCCAACACCAGGTCCGAGGGAATGGAGATGAGCTTCTTGGCTCCCTTGCGGGCCGACGCGGACGCCGGCGCCACACGGGACTTGGGAGAAGCCTTCTTGGGAGAAGTCTTCTTCGAGGAGGATTTCGCGGTGGGCTTGCGCTTGCCCTGGGCCTTTAGCCCGGGCGCTGCCCGCTTGGTGGCCACGGCGGTGAGGCTCCGGCTGGGGTGCGGCCCCGTCATACCCCGAGGACCGCGCCGTGGCCATATCCCGCCCACACCCCACCCGTCCCCTGGCTCATGAAACACGCGGGGACGGGCCACATCCTGGCGCCACTCAGGCCGCCAGCTTCTCCTCGACCATGCGGTCGGCCACCTGCTCGGGGCGCAGACCGGACTCCTTCGCGCGCCGCAGCAAGGTGTCGATGGTGTCGAAGATGTTCGAGGCCCGGGCGTACGCCTTCTCCCGGTCATACCCCGCCCACTCCTGCGCCACGTTGATGAGGCCACCGGCGTTGGCCGCGTAGTCCGGCACGTACAGGATGCCGCGGCTGGCGAGCTGCTCGCCGTGTCGCATCGTGAGCAATTGGTTGTTCGCCGCCCCGCACACCGCCTTCACCTTCAAGAGCGGCAACGTGGTGTCGTTGATGGCGCCACCCAGCGCACACGGCGCGTAGATGTCCGCCTCCATGCGGTGCAGGGTGTCCGCGTCCACCGCGGTGGCGCCGTAGTGCTTCACCGCGTGCTCCACGCTGGCGGCGTTGATGTCGCTCACCCACACCTTGGCGCCGCGCTCGTGCAGTTCCTTCACGAGGTACATGCCCACGTGGCCCACACCCAGCACGGTGACACGCAGGCCCTTCAGGTCCGCGCTGCCGAAGACGTTCTTCGCCGTGGCCTCCATCGCCCGCGCCACGCCGAAGGCCGTCACCGGCGACGGGTCTCCGCTGCGCTCCTTCAAGCCCACGACGTACTTCGTGTGCTTGCGCACGTGCTCCATGTCGTCCGTGCTGGTGCCGCTGTCCTCGGTGGTGATGTAGCGACCACAGAGCGACTCCACCGCGCGGCCGAACGACTCGAACAGCTTCGCGCGGTCGAAGTTGCCACGAGGCAACATGATGACCGCCTTGCCGCCTCCGTGCGGCAGGCCGGCGAGCGCCGCCTTGTATGTCATGCCTCGCGCCAACCGGAGCGCGTCCGCGACGGCCTCCTCCTCGGAGGTGTAGGTCGACAGGGCGCGCGTGCCGCCCAGCCCAGGACCCAGCCGCGTGTTGTGCATCCCCACAATGGCCTTCAGGCCCGTGCGGGAGTCGCTGAGCAGATGGACGGCTTCATAGCCGCCTTCGAGCAATTGCGTGAAGTAACTCATGGCGCGCGGCCTCTATCGGGGCCACGCACCCAAGTCAAACCGTGCCGCTCTCCAACATGCTCCGGATTTCATCTCCCGGAATGACATAGCGCGTCGTGCAGAACTGGCACGTCGCCTCCGCTTGTCCTTCCTTCTCCAGGAGGTCCTGAAGCTCCTCGCGTCCCATGGCCAACAACGCGCGCTTCACGCGGTCCTTGCTGCACGAACAGCCAAAGCGCAGTGGATAACGCGACATCACCTCGAAGTCGGAGTCGGGGATGAGCGCGCGCAGCACCGCGGAGGCTCCCGACGCGGCGTGCGCCTGGAGCGTGGCGGCCACATCGCGACGGATGCGCTCACCCAGGGCCTGGAAGGCCTCCATGTCCGCGCCCGGCAGCGGCTGGACGAGCACCCCGGCGACGATGCCCAGGGGCTCCGTCGTGCCCTCGGACTTGGAGGGGAGCTGGATGAGCATCACGTGTGAGGGGAGCTGATCCGACTGGTGGAAGTAGCGCTCCAGGTCACCGGCGAGGTCGAAGCGCTCCAGCTCCACCGAGGAGCGGTAGTGCTCGCCGCCCCCCAGGTCCCTCAGCACGGAGAGGAAGCCCTTGTTCCCCAGCACGGGACGCCAGTGGTACTGGTCGTCGCTCCCCACGTACTCCACCAGGGTGTTCTTCACGTAGCCGCGCACGAGGCCGGACGTGTCGCCGTCCACGAAGAGGCCGCGCAGGGGCCCGTCGCACTCCACCTGGAGGTTGACGCGGGAGGCCTCCCCCTTCTGGAGGGAGCCCAGCAGGGCGGCGGCGGTGAGGGACTGGGCCAGCAGCACCGCGGCGGCGGGGGCCGTCTTGTGAGTGGCCCGGGCCTCGCGGGACAGGTTCGTGGTGAGGGCCAGCACCACCCGGACATCCGACTGCTTCAACAATCCACTGACGAGCTCATCCATGGCAGGGCGATTAGCGTGCCCGAGCCCATCTTGCCCACCAACGTCAGAAGGCGGACGCACCGTCGCATGGCGGCCCGGCAGCAGGCCCACCCAGGGTGACACATAAGTCCAGCCTTATGCCTCCGTGCGCGGCGGCTGGGATACGGGGGTGCGGAAGAAATCCAGCGTCCCGGCCGGAACGGCTATAACCCGCCCTCCGACAGTCACCTGACTTGGGGCGCGGTCTCTTACCCGCGCGCCATCGCTGGAGAACCGATGAGCACCCAGGCCGCTACAGCCGACGCCGTTCCCAACAAGACGCCGCTCCTCAAGTCCCGCCTGGGCTCGTTCCTCGCGGTCGTCCCCTTGAGCATCTGGGTGGTCAACCACCTCTGGGACAACCTCTCCGCCTTCTACGGCGCCGACGCGTGGCAGAAGTCCGTCACCACGTACTCGAACCCGTACGCCGAGGTCCTGACGTTCCTGGTGGTCATCCTGCCCCTGCTGTTCCACACCGGCTGGGGAATCATCCGGCTCTTCAGCTTCAAGCCGAACAACGGCCGCTACAACAACTACGGCAACCTCAAGTACATCCTCCAGCGCATCACCGCCCTGGGCGTGCTCGCCTTCCTGGGCGCCCACATCTGGCTGGCGTTCCTGCGTCCGCGCCTGCTTTTGGGCCACCCCGAGGTGTTCTCGGACATCGCCCAGCAGATGCACTTCCACACGCCGACCCTGTTCGTCTACCTGCTGGGAACGCTGGGCACCGCGTTCCACCTGGCCAACGGCCTCCAGGGCTTCGCGATGGGCTGGGGCCTGCTTGGCACCGAGCGCTCCATGCGCCGCTTCGAGCCGTTCGTCCTCATCATCTTCGCGCTGCTGACGGCGATGAGCTGGGGCGTCATCTACGCGCTCTACACCGCGGGCGCCGCGTTCGGCCCCCCCGCCGCCTGATGATTCGCGGGGCACCGCTTCCCAGGTGCCCCTGTCACAGCCGTTGAATGCACGTCGGCCGCCCCCGAGAACTCCCGGGAGCGGCCGATTCGTTTTCAGCGGTGCCTCGAAGCCAGGGGCATCCATCACCGCCACTCAAAGCACCTCGCCCACCCCGAGGACTCCCGGGAGCGGCCGATTCGTGTTCGGCAGTGCCTTGACCGGGGAGCACGAAGCATCGGGCCCTGAAAGCACACCGGCCGCCCCCATGAACATGTTGGGGAGCGGCCGGTTCGCTTCAGGAGGACTGTGTGAGGCGCGGTGCTCAGAACGGGATGTCTTCGTCGTTGTTGCCGCCGCCACCGCCACCACCGCCCATGCCGTCATCCATGGGGGGCGGCTGACCGTAGTCGTTGTCCATGCCGCCGCGCTGCTGCTGGCCACCGAATTGCCGGCGACCACCGCCACCACCACCCCCGCCGCCCATGCCGTCCCCGGCGTCACGGCCGCCCAGGAACGTCACCGCGTTGGCGACGACTTCAGTGGTGTAGTTCTTCCGGTTCTCCTTGTCGGTCCACTCGCGAGTCTGCAGGCGCCCCTCGACGTAGCACTGCCGTCCCTTCTTCAGGTACTCGCCGCAGAGCTCCGCGAGCTTTCCCCAGACGACGATGCGGTGCCACTCCGTGCGCTCCTGCTTCTGGCCGTTCTTGTCGTTCCAGCTCTCGCTCGTGGCGATGCGGAAGTTCGCCACCGCCTGGCCGCCCGGGGTGAATCGCACTTCGGGATCCGCCCCCAGGTTGCCGATGAGGATGACCTTGTTCACGCCACCTGCCATGACTGCTCCCTCTGCCTTTCGGTCGAGGTCCCACCCACCACGGGAGGGACACGGCCCGCCGGGTATCAGCCCTGGCGGGTTGCCTTCCACGTATAGCAGCGCCCCCTGACATTTCCAGAAGGCGGACCCTGGCGTGGGGGGTTGGCCGGACGGCCACTCCCCAGGCGGGCCCCAGGTGTGAGAGCGCCTCACCCCGGGAGTCGCCCGGAGACAGGCGGGAAGCACTACCCTCCCGGACGCGTCTCCGTGCGCGCCTCCGGGGCGCTTCCAGCGGGACGAGGCGGAGGCGGCGGAGGCGGAGACCCTCCAGCGGGCGCCACCACCTGCACCGCGCCACCGCCCTCGGACGGACGGGGCGCCTTGGCCTCGGCCACCTTCTGCGACAGCGTGGAGTCCAGCCCCTTGGCGAAGGCCGCCACCTGAGGGTCGGCGGCGCCCAGCATCCGGCGCAGCGACTTCCAGAAGGGGTGGTCTCCCTGCCCCGCCTCCACCAGCGAGCGGGCCAGCAGCGTCGTGGCCGCCTCGCGGTCAGCGGGCAAGGCCGTGCGCAGCGCCACCACCAGGGCCTCCGGCGCCGTGCGAGCCACCTCCCCCAGCGCCACGGACAACTCACCTTGCGCCTGCACGTCCGCGCCCGTCGCGCCCGCGAGCTCCAGCACGCGCGCCAGCGCCTCCGTGTTCCCGGCCGCGGCCAGCTCCACCATGCTGGTGACGCCGGGCACCTCCACGGACAACACGCGCGCCACTTCCCTCAGCCGGCCATACACGTCGTTGCCCGCCGAGTAGCTGTCCAGGAGCGTGCGCGCCCCCAGGTAGTCATGCGGGTTGGACTGGTAGAGGCTCTCCGCCAGCACCGCGCGCACCGCCGGGTCCCTCTCGCTGCGCCACGCGGTGCGCAGGAAGCCCAGGTTGCGCGAGTCGCGCTGCCGCCCCAGCTCCAGGTACGTCTTGATGCGGGCCGCCACGTCGTCGATGGCTCCGGACGACTTGCCGCCCTCGGCCAGCGCCGCCACCGCGCTCGACGGTCCCAGGCTGGAGCCCGTGGCCGCCACGGCCGCGCCCAACGCATCCAGCCCCGCCACGATGGGGCCCGCGCGTCCGGCGAAGTCGTTGACCATCATCGAGAAGGAGAAGCGCTCGCCTCCCGCGCTCGTCACGTAACCGCTCAGCGCGGAGACACCCTCCAGGGTGCCCGTCTTCGCGCGCAGGCGGCCCACCGCGTCGCTGCCCTCGAAGCGGTACTTCAACGTGCCGTCCTTGCCCGCGATGGGCACCGAGGACAGGTACTCCGGCGCGAACGGGAAGCGCCCGTACATGTAGCGAAGGAGCTTGTTGATCTGCGTGGCCGAGAAGCGGTTGGCGTCATTCAGCCCGCTGCCGTTCTTCATCACGTACGTGCCGCGGGAAATGCCCACCTCGCGCTCCAGGAACTGCTCCACCACCTCCACGCCCTTGGCGAACGAGCCCGGCGCGCCCCGGCCCTCCGCGCCCAGCGTCTTGAGGAGCTGCTCCGCGACGAAGTTGCTGGAGAGTTTGTTGAGGCGCTTGAGCAACACGTCGAACGTGTCCGACTGCGCCACGTACACCATGCGCGCCGCGGACGGCGTGAGCCCCTGCCGCACCCGCCCCCGCACCTTCATGCCCCGCGTGCTCAAGAGCTGCTTGAGCGTCTGGCCGAAGTACATGGGCGGGTTGTCGATCTTCTTCCACTGACTGGTGGCGCCCCCGCGCTCGGGAGGAACCTGACCGCGCACCACGATTTTCTGCTGCGCGCCCACCGGGTCCGACGTCACGGACACGCGCCTCGCGCGGCGAGCCCCGGTGGAGAGCTGGTTCTCCACGATGAAGTAGTCGCTGGGCGGCTCCATCTCCACGATGCCCTTGGCGCCAGGGCTCGCGCCCGGCCGCACGTAGATGGCCACCGCGTTCCAGTTGAGACTCAGCGCGCCCGTGGGCGCCATGTACGCGCGGTCCGAATCCTCCTGGTCATACCCGGGCGGCGTGCGCTCCGCGTCGAACCAGGCGTCGTCCACGACGATGTCGCCCACTTCGCGCACGCCCGCGTGCCACAGCTCCGACGCCACGCTCCACAGGCGCTCGGTCGTCACGGAAGGGTCACCCTTGCCGCGCACGTAGAGCGTCTTCACCTTGCCGTCCGCGCCCAGCCCCGAGTCCACCAGGAACTCCGTCTCGAAACGGAACTCCGGCCCGAGCACCGCGAGCGCCGCGGCGGACGTGACGAGCTTCACGTTGGACGCGGGGTTGAGCAGCTCGTCCGCGTTGTGGGTGAACACCACCGAGCCGTCATCCAGGCTCTGCATGTGCACCCCCACCCGGCTCACCTTGAGCGAGGGGCGTTGGAGCACCTGGAGCAAGGCCGCGCGCAGGGCCTCGCGGTCCGCTCGCTTCTCGGCGGAGGGCGCCGCCAGGGAACCCAAGGGAAGCAGCAGGGAAACGATGGCCGACGCGGCCAAGAGGTGTCTGGCTCGATGAACCTGCACGCACGCTCCAGTGAAATCGACGGCCATTATGGGGAAGGGTGCGAAAGCACGGCAAGGGTGAGGGGACGCGGCCGTCCACGGCTGGGCGCTCGCTCTACCGCCAAGTGGAAATTGGCCGTTGTCACTTGTGGACTTCCATTCACTGAGAACATTCCAACGCGCAAGATGCCGGCCATCCCAGGGCGAAGCATGTCGCGCGCCCCTGACAGTCCGGAGGAAGTGTCGATGCGAGCCGTGGTGCAGCGGGTGCTGGAAGCGTCGGTGACGGTGGATGGGCAACGGGTGAGTGACATCGGCCCCGGCCTGCTGGTGCTCCTGGGCGTGGGCAAGGGTGACACCGAGGCGGACGTGGCGTGGATGGTGGAGAAGCTGGCCACCTTGCGCATCTTCGAGGACACCGCCGGGAAGATGAACCTCTCGCTGGAGGACACCTCCCGCCAGCTCATCGTCGTCAGCCAGTTCACGCTCTACGGCGACGCACGAAAAGGGCGGCGCCCCAGCTTCATCGACGCGATGGAGCCTGCTGCCGCCAAGGCCCTGTATGAGCGCGCCTGCGAGAGCCTCCGGCAGCGCGGGCTGAGCGTGGGCACCGGCATCTTCGCCGCGGACATGAAGGTGGCCCTCGTCAACGACGGCCCCGTCACCCTCGTCCTGGAGAGCCCCGGCCCCGCGGCGCCCAAGCCCTAGATGCGGACGCTGGTGCCCTTGGTGACGAGCGCGGCCAGGCCCTGCTTCCCCAGCGCCGCGCGGCGGATGTGGGA